>JBKJMZ010000114.1:0-21632 GCA_046596255.1 Ferruginibacter sp.
ATTTTAAGGATGTATCTGAGCGTAAGCTATTTGAAGAAAAAATAATAGCAAGTGAACTGCGCTACCGCTCGCTGGTTGAACAGGCTGCGGATACCATCTGTGTTGCGGATACCAACATGAAATTTATAGAAATAAATCCCAGTGGCTGCCTCCTCTTTAATTATTCGAGAGAAGAATTTTTAAAACTTTCTATCCAGGATGTTTTATTTACAGAAGACCTTAAAACAAACCCTATTCAATTTGGAATATTAAAAGCAGGAAAGACCACCAGCAACGAACGAAGGATCAAAAGAAAAGATGGCTCAGCAATTGAGATCGAATTAAATGCCAAAATGCTGGAAGATGGAAAGATGTTAATCTTTGGACGTGATATATCTGAACGGAAAGCTGCAGAAGAAAAGCTTAGAAAAAGTGAGATCAAATACCGAACTCTTTTTGAACAAAACATGGCCGGCGTATATCAAACTACAGAAAAAGGAGTGATACTAAACTGTAATAAAGCATTTGCAAAAATGCTTAAATACGATTCGCCGGATGAATTATTTAAAATAAATGCAGCTGAACTTTATTTTTCAACTGATGAACGAAATGATTTTTGCAACCATGCAATAACTCAGAAAAAGGTATTTCATTATGAAAGTGTTTTAAAATGTAAAGACGGGAGCCTTTTATATATAATTGAAAATATTTCCATTCACAAAGATGATGTTACCGGCGAGGCTCTCATTAATGGAATAATGATAGATATTACAGAAAAAAAACAGGCTGAATTACAATTAAGGGAAAGTAATGAACTCTATAATTTAATAAGCGAGGCCACCAATGATATGGTATGGGACTGGGACCTGGCAACCAGTCAGGTTTTTAGAAATAAAGAAGGCTGGAAAAAAATATTCAGGACTTCCGCAAAAGAAATAGGAAAAGCAATAACAGATGCCTGGGATTCGCGAATTCACCCTGATGATAGAGAAAGAGTACAATTGATAAATGATGGAATACACAATTCAATATCTAATTCCTTCGAGATCGAATGCCGGGTATTAAGGGATGATGGGACTTATGCTTATATCCATGACCGCGGCAATATCATACGCGATGATCATGGAAAGCCTGTAAGGGTAATTGGCGCCAGCCAGGATATTACGCAAAGAAAAGAAGCGGAATTGCAGCTAGCCAAAAGCGAATTACGGTTTAGATCGCTTGTACAAAATGGGTCTGATCTTATAAGTATACTTGATGAACGTGGATATCATCTATATCTCAGCCCGGCTATAAAAAAAATGCTTGGATATGATCCTGAATTTTTACTTGGCAAAAATGCCTTTGCTTACATGCATACTGATGACATAGTTTTAGCTAAAACATATTTAAATAAGATGGGGAACAAAATGAGCTTTGAAATGCCCCCTTACCGGATTAAGAATGCTGATGGCGAATGGAGATGGTTGGAAAGTATGGTTACAAATTTGTGTGACAGTGCAGAAGTGGCTGGTTATGTTTTTAATTCAAGGGATGTAACTGAACGAATGATAACAGAAGAAGAAATAAAAAAACTATCCATTATTGCCAGTGAAACGATAAATGCGGTTATCATCACTGATCCGGAAGAGAATATACTTTGGGTTAATGAGGCATTTACACGTATCACTGAATTTGGATCGGAGGAAGTAATCGGCAAAAAGCCGGGGGATTTTTTGCAAGGCCCCGAAACAAACCAGGCCATTGTTCGTTATATACGATCCAAAATAAAAAAAGTAGAACCATTTGAGTGCGATATTCTTAATTATTCTAAATACGGAAGAAAGTATTGGCTACGCATACAATGCCAGCCACAGTTTGATGAGGCCGGGAAATTAAAATATTTCTTTGCCATTGAAACAGATATTACAAAAGAAAAAGAAGCGGAAGAAATTTTAAAAGCATCTGAAGAAAGATATCGATACCTTTTTAATAATAACCCCGCGTGCATAAGTATCTGGGATATTGAGACACTGAGGATACTGGAGGTGAATAGTACAGCAAAATACCTCTACGGCTACACAAGGGATGAATTTCTAAATATGAGTGTACTCGATTTTAGCGCTGAAAAATACCACCACAAAATAAAACTGTTTGCAGTTGATGCTGACATGAAGCCTGATTTCAGATCAGAAAATATCTGTAAAAATTTTAACAAATCCGGAGAATTAATGTATATGAACATTAGTTCTCACCGTATCCAGTTCAGGGGGCGGGCTGCTATTCTGGCCCTGGCCAGCAACATTTCCGATAAAGTGATCCTGGAAAAAGAACTTGAAAAAGAAAGGTTGTTCAAACAGCAGGAAATTACACAAGCAGTTATCTCTGCACAGGAGCAGGAACGCCAGGAATTGGGAGGAGAATTGCATGATAACATCAACCAGATCCTGGCCGGTTCGTTGTTGTACCTGGGCCTTGCAAAAAGAGAATTAAACATTGATCACCAATATTTAACTGAAACAGATATCCTTATCAATTCAGCGATCACGGAGATCAGGAACCTGTCTCATACACTGATCCCGCCATCATTAAATGAATCGGAATTGCTGGGCGCCCTCAAAAATATCATTGATGTAACACAAAAAACCAGTGGCCTCCAAATTTCTCTGCAGGCTTACGGCTTTGATGAAAGCCTGGTAGAAGATAAACTGAAATTAAGTATCTACAGGATCGTACAGGAACAGTTCAATAATATCCTGAAACATGCCGGCGCCAAAAAAATAGTTGTACGCCTGATACAGGATAACGAAAAGACCATGCTCAACATTAAAGATGATGGTATTGGCTTTGACACGATGCAAAAAGCAAATGGAGTAGGTTTAATGAACATTAAAACCAGGGCATCGCTATTTAACGGCGAAATGAGTATCATCTCATCACCAGGAAAGGGATGCGAACTGCGGGTATTATTCAATTAAAAGCTAATTTTTAGCTGCAGCAGCAACTATATTTCTTGTATACTCCCCAACCGCTTTTGCCTGTAAAAGATATTTAGGGCTAAAAAGCCTTTTATCATAGACCCTTGTTTTTTGGGAAAACCAACTTATTGTTTGCTACATAAGAATAAGCACTTGGAGACGGTTAATAAACCGAACCAGGGTTTGCTTTTAAACATACGGATAAAACTTTAATTACCTGTGCCATTTTCATGCTGAAACTTTCTTCAGGATCATCATCTGCCCCAGGTGATAGGCATCATGCTGCAGGCAACCCATGATCAGATCATAATAGGTCTGCCCTTTTTTAGGAGAAGCTTTATCTAAATTGTCTTCGTTAAAATGATGAATAGCATTACGCAGTAAATGGTAAGCTGCTTCAAAATCCTGAAGTGCCTGCCTCCAGGTTTCTTCATTACAATCGTTGGGCAACAAAAAATCCTGGAATGGCGGCGGGTTACCGGTACCTGTAAGCCGGTTCACCACCAGGGTACGCCAATAGGTAATATGAGATACCAGTTGCCAGGTGCTATTTGTATTTCCGGCAATGGTCCTTGTTGCTTTATCCGCTCCCACCCCATGCAATACTTCTTTAAAATTATTACCGATCCAGCAATCTCCATGCTGCAGGTCGGCAAAGAGTTTTAGTATGCGGTTAATTTCTTTAGCCATATTTTTGTAAGTAGTTAACGGTTATTAGTAATCTGTTTATTGGAGGCTAAACAAATTTACAGTTTCCAAATCAATTAAAAACGGCGTGTGATACCTGAACTCTGACTATTAACTATTAACTATTAACTATCAACTATGAATTTAGAATTCAATAAGAACGAAGACAGCATGAAGATGGCCTGGAGCCAGGTGAAGCGTCATTTAGAAAAGATCTATGAAGGCGGGGGGCTAAAATCGGCAGCCAAACAAAAAGAACGCAATAAATTAACTGCCCGTGAGCGGATCGCTTATTTATGTGATGCCGGTAAACCCTTTGTTGAGATCGGCGCCTTTGCCGGTTTTGAGATGTATCCCGAAGAAGGCGGCTGCCCGGCCGGGGGCACCGTAAGTGGCGTTGGCTATGTAAGTGGTAGGCAGTGTGTGATCGTAGCAAATGACCAGACCGTAAAAGCTGGCGCCTGGTTTCCTATTACGGGTAAAAAGAATTTGAGGATGCAGGAGATCGCCATGGAAAATAATTTACCGGTGATTTACCTGGTTGACAGTGCCGGTGTTTTCCTGCCCATGCAGGATGAGATCTTCCCCGATAAAGAACATTTTGGCCGCATCTTTCGCAACAATGCAAAAATGAGCGCCATGGGTATTACCCAGATAGCAGCAGTAATGGGTGCCTGTGTTGCAGGCGGCGCATACCTCCCTATTATGAGCGATGAAACATTGATGGTGGAAGGCAATGGCTCTATTTATTTAGCCGGCCCTTATTTGGTTAAGGCAGCAATCGGTGAAGATATTGACAGCGAAACATTAGGAGGTGCAGATACACATAATTCTATCAGCGGCATTGCTGATTATAAATTTAAGACAGAAGAAGAATGCCTTGACCAGGTAAAGAAGATCATGAATAAGCTTGGTCACCATAAAAAAGCAGGGTTCAACAGGATAGCCGCGCAACTTCCTTCTAAAAATAATGGGGAGGTATACGGCATCATGAGTGCCGGCAATACAAAGCCCTATGATGTTGTTGACCTTATAAATTGCATTGCTGATGCGGATAGCTTCGACCAATTTAAAGCAGATTATGGCAAAACAATAGTGTGTGGTTATGGCCGTGTAGATGGATGGGCTGTAGGTTTTGTGGCAAACCAGCGGTTGATTGTAAAATCCTCCCGACCGGGACGGTCGGGCGGGGGCGAAATGCAGTTGGGTGGCGTAATTTATAACGACAGCGCCGACAAAGCCGCCCGTTTCATCATGAATTGTAACCAAAAAAGGATACCGCTGGTTTTCCTGCAGGATGTGACCGGTTTTATGGTGGGCAGCCGCAGTGAGCATAGCGGTATCATTAAAGATGGCGCCAAGTTGGTGAATGCAGTGGCCAATTCTGTTGTTCCCAAGATCACCATCATTGTGGGCAACAGTTACGGTGCCGGCAATTACGCCATGTGCGGCAAAGCATACGATCCCCGTTTTATTTATGCATGGCCCACTGCAAAGATCGCTGTAATGGGCGGCGAGCAGGCTGCCAAGACGATGTTGCAGATACAGGTTGCAACTTTAAAGAACAAGGGTGAAATAATTACACCCGAAGTAGAACAGGAACTGTTGAGCAAACTGATCGCCCGTTACGAGTCTCAAACAACACCCTATTATGCAGGAGCAAGACTTTGGGTAGATGCCATCATTGACCCGGCAGATACCCGTAAGCTGATAAGTGAAGGTATTGCTGCGGCAGACCATAACCCGGATATTGCGGAGTTCAAAACGGGGGTGTTTCAGGTGTAGTGCCCTGTCATTTCGACGATAGGAGAAATCTGATTCTTGTAAATGAAACTTGACTTATTAAACCATTGTTTTCAATATTATTAATAATGAGAGCCCTTAATTTCATAGTTGCTTTAATTTTTCTTACTGCTTGTAATAACGTGCAAAAGAAAAACGACATTCAACAGGCTACTACTTCCGACACAATAATCAAACATGACACTGTATATTATAACAACAATAGGGACTGGCAAAAAGGCTTTGATTTAACACATAATCCAGAGGAAGATTCAGTTTGGAACAAGCCGGTAAGCTATTACATATTTGATAAAGATTGTTCAGGGCTTGCCAGCGACTTCTACTATGGTGAATTAAGACCTAGTGATAATGGAATGACTGAGGAACTATTAAACCTTGTTACGACGGACAATAACAAACTAAGACCATTTTATAGGTGGTGCTTAAACAAGACAATACAAATTCAAGACGGAGCTTTGGGTGAATATACAGGTGTTCCTGCAAGACACTATGCAGAAAAATTTCCAAAAGAATTTTTTGAATACATGGACTATGACAAAACGGGCGACAAGTATTTGGATTGGGTAAATTCAATTTTATATAGTGGTTTTTATGACCAGGATGATTACAAAAAACCACAAGACATTCGGAAACGTATGTCCCAAGCAATGAAAAAGAACTGCAAAGACTGTAGTGAACAATTAAAAGAACGTATTGACAAATTTGTAAAAGATTGTTTCCAATAGAAGCAATTAAGTGAGCCGTCCGAAAAAATCGGACAACTGAAAATGCATACTGCTAAGAAATAAATAATATTACCACTTGAATACAATACAAATCTACACCGATGGCTCCTCCCGTGGAAACCCCGGCCCCGGTGGCTATGGCGTTATTATGATCTGGAATCATCACCGCAAGGAAATATCAAAAGGCTACAGGCTTACTACCAATAACCGTATGGAATTATTAGCAGTTATTACTGGGTTGGAATCGATCACCAAAAAAGAACTTCCCGTAATTATTTATTCCGATAGCCAGTACGTGGTAAAAGCCATTGAGGAAGGCTGGCTGAAGAACTGGATAAAAACAGATTTTAAAGGCGGCAAAAAAAATAAAGACCTCTGGAACAGGTATCATCAGCTCACCCAAAAAATGAATGTAAAATTAAAATGGGTAAAGGGCCATGCAGAAAATGCTTTCAACAACCGTTGCGATGAACTGGCTACTGCTGCTGCCGATGGAAAAGACCTTGCCGTGGATGAAGGTTATGAAGAAGCCCAGGCTGCATTATAAAAAAACACCCGCCAAACGGCAGGTATCTCCCGGAAATATTTTTATATAATTAAGCGATCGCCTTCACCTGCTTGCTGAATGCATAGGTCTTTACAAGGTGATAAGTACCAAACAAAATAGTACTGTACACCAGGTCTGCAATGATTCCAGTCTTTAAGAAAGGTAATCCACCAACCAGGCTGGCAATATACCCGCTGAAATTTTCAGGATACAAATGATAAACAGGATTATCAAAAATAAAGAAGGCTGAATTTGATAAAAGAAAGAACAACAGGGAAGATCCTATTGAATATCCGGCAACCGTAAATACATTGATCCTTTTCATGCTGAAAGCGATAATGGTAATCAGGGCTAATATGCCATAACTAACCAATTGCCCCCAACCCCAGAATCCATCAGCAATACCAGAAACTTCAAACAGTACATCTGAAAGAAACATAGCTAACAAGGGCATGGCAAATGCAAGCTTCGTGTTTTTAATAACCGCCCCGGCAAATATGGCCATGCCAATTACCGGACTGAAATTATCAGGATACAGGATCACCCTGCTCAATGCTGCTATAATGATCAATAAAATCGCTATAACTAATGTAGATGTACTTTGTTTGTTCATTTTAAATATGCTTTATGCAAAAATAAGCATTTATAGTTTTTCTTCAACATTTAACTCCTGGAGGGTTAATTTGAAAACTCTTTGAGTTCAAAGAGAAACCCTCCAGGAGTTTTAAATTACCTTTGGCTATCATGGCACAGCACAACCGTACCGGCAATAGTGGCGAAGCTTTGGCAATAAGTTACTTTACGGAAAAAGGATATGCCATACTTCACCAAAACTGGCGGCACTCGCATTGGGAAGTTGATATCATTGCCGAAAAGGATGGTATCCTCCACTTTATTGAAGTAAAGACGAGGCTAACCAAAAAATTTGGTTACCCAGAAGATAATGTGAGCATCAAAAAAATTCAATACCTCATCAATGCGGCAGAAGAATATTTATATCAACATCCCGAGTGGCAGCGGATACAGTTCGATATCTTATCTATTTCCATTTTAAAGGGAGAACCGGTGGAGTATTTTTTGATAGAAGATGTGTATCTGTAATAATGGATAATGGGGTAATTGATAATTGATAATGCTGACTATCCTAAATGCTCCAGGGAATTGAAAAATTATCCATTATCCATTAAATAATTATCAATTCTTCATCGCAGCCTCCATCTTCTCCACCAACCTGTACGTTGCCGGGCAGTATTCAATGTTCTGGATATGCACGTGCATATAATCTACCATCTTTTTCTTGGACAGGTGCGGAAAACCTGAGCAGTCTAACGGCCTTATTTCGTAGATGGAACATTTATTATCTATCAAATTCAGGAATTGGCAGGGTTGCTTTTTGTTTTGCCAATCCTTATCCTTCTTTTCATAGATGAGCCATTTATCCACGAACTGCTGTGGCGTTTCGTTAAAGTGTGCAGCTATTCTTTTGATATCAGACTTTGTGTAAGTTGGGGTCATGGTCTTGCAGCAATTGGCGCAGGTAAGGCAATCAACATCTTTCCATACCTCGGGCTCCATTGCCAATGTGATCTTATCTAAACCACGCGGAGGGTTCTTCTCTAATCTTCTTAAAAAACTTTTCAGTCGTTTACCATTATGTTTTACTTTTCGTTTAAAGGAACGTAGATTAACTGCCAGCATATTGTATATTGATAACTAATAACGAAATTGTGCCAGCGAAAATAGTGTATAATTGAGTGCAACCATCAAACTGTTAATAAACGGTATAGTGTAAGTTTTAAACAGGCAGGCTGACAGCTCAATAATAAAAGCATAAATTCAAACGGAACCATTATCAAAAACTTATTAAAACATCATGTGGGAACCGTATAAAAAAGGATTTAAAGCCTGGCTTCAACTGGAGCGTTCACTGGCAGATAATTCTGTGGAGGCTTACCTGCGCGACATCAATAAGCTCACTGATTATTTACAGTTAACCGGAAAAATGCTGCCACCGCAGGACCTTGAACTGAAGGACCTGGAAAAATTTGTGCAATGGATCCATGAGCTGGGTATGACCGTAGCCTCTCAATCGAGGATCATATCCGGCCTGAAAAGTTTTTATAAGTATTGCATCATGGAGCAGATCACAATTGCCGACCCAACCGCTTTACTGGAAGCACCCAAACAAAAAAGATCACTGCCAGATACACTTAGTTTTGATGAGATTGAAAACATCATTGCAAAGATAGACCATAGCAAACCTGAGGGCGGCCGCAACAAAGCTATACTGGAAACCCTGTACAGTTGTGGCTTAAGGGTTACAGAGCTAGTCAACCTCCGCATCAGTTGCCTGTACCTGGATATTGGTTTTGTACGGGTGATCGGCAAGGGTGATAAAGAAAGGCTGGTACCCATTGGCAGCGACGCCATTAAATACATCAACATTTATAAAAAAGATATCAGGGTACATATATCAGTAAAACCCGGGCAGGAAGATTATCTTTTTTTGAACCGGAGGGGAAGCAAATTAAGCCGGGTAATGATCTTTATGATGCTGAAGGACCTGGTTAAAAAAGCGGGTATCGAAAAAAACATTTCGCCGCATACTTTCCGTCATTCTTTTGCCACGCACCTGGTAGAAGGTGGCGCTGACCTGAGGGCTGTGCAGGAAATGCTGGGACATGAAAGCATTACTACCACCGAAATTTATACACACCTCGACAGGGAATATTTAAGAGATACGCTGCACCAGTTTCATCCGGC
Organism: Ferruginibacter sp.; assembly: GCA_046596255.1. Classification (GTDB taxonomy): domain Bacteria; phylum Bacteroidota; class Bacteroidia; order Chitinophagales; family Chitinophagaceae; genus Ferruginibacter. Next base: position 9,462 of record JBKJMZ010000114.1, read on the forward strand.
GTTTAAATAGGTGTCAAGACGGTTCAAACCGTCAGACACCTGAATAATGTTATGTTTTTTTATGAGACTGTCTCAAAAGTCAAATTTTGCCGGGAAGCCGGGAAGGCGATAAGAAACCCTAAGTTGAAAATCAAAACTTTACATCTTACCGCCTTCCCGGCTATTATCCGTTTCATTGGTTTTGAGACAGCCTAATAAAAACCGGCCAGATGCTCCTTTTTATTAATGAAAATTTAAGGCAACATCTTGACCGGCAAAACAACAATCACTATCTAACTATCAAACCGCGTTTATAAATGAGTATATTTTTATTGTCGAAAATGCTGATGTAATAGGTGCCACTACTCCACCTGGAATCTGCGATTATTTTTTCTGTAATATCTTTTGTATTTACCTTTACTTGTTTTTGCAAAACAATTATTCCTGCAGCATCAGTTATTTGAATTTGATACAGGCCTGTTTGTTTTAGTTTTAAAGTAAGATTGAATTGTTCGCCACGCTGAACTGGGTTTGGAAAAACTTTTATTGCACCTGTACCCATTATCTTATTTGCGAATAATTTTAAAGTATCAACTACAGTTGCCTTAACCTGTACACCCCTGAACATTCCACCAAAAACGGAGTTTGTGTAAGTTTGTACAACGAGTGTGTCGAGGCTTACAACATATTTCTTTGTTGTAATAATAATAGCCCCGCCTGCCCCTTGGGGCCCATATATTGCTTCAGCAGCAGGTCCCTGCAAAACGAAAATGTTATCTACATCATCAGGGTTGATATCAGCTGCGTGTTTCATAATTATTCCATCTAAAACATAGAGTGCACCAATATGCACAGAACTCACACCTCCCATTCTTATCCTGCTTTCTGTGCCGGGTTTAGGTATTGCTGTCGATCTTACTGTTTCAACCTTTTGTTTTCTTAACAAAACTTCCCACTCTTTCTTTTTGTCTTTAAACTCATTACCACTGATCGTAAATTCAGCAGGCTCATAGCCATCAGCAGATAACCTGATAAAACATTTTTCATATTCTTTGACTCCTTTAATCTTGTATACTCCTTTCCTGTCTGTAAAAACAGTATCAGTTTTGAAATTACTATTTATTACTACAGAAACATTGGGCAGCAACTTTCCACTTTCTTCATCTTTTACTTTTAGAACAGCAACCTGCTTTGCAAAATCCAGGGAACCATAATATTCATCTGTACTTACAAATATTATTCCTCCCAGCCATGCATATTCCAAACTAACATTTACCACTTTTTTCATCCCAACCGGAACCTCAATGGACATAAAACTTGCTCCTGAAATAATGAGTATATCATTGTGACTTACCTTGATCATATAAACTCCATTAGCATCTGCCGAAACACCTGTATTTGTTCCTTTAATTTTTATTGAAGCAAAGGAAATAGGATTGCCATCTATATCAGTCACTTTCCCGCTTATTACACGACTTCCCGTCTCCCCGGCAACCATCTGTCCTCTTATATCATTTTGCTTTACAGGAGTAATTTCGGTACCAGGCCTTATGCCACCCTGGGCTTTTACTGCATTCCCTTTACCAAAAAGCATAAAGAACATTATAATATAATTCCAGTACCAGAACAGTTTTTTCTTTGGCGTATCAGTCCGGCTAATGGTTCTGTCAAGCTGTTCCGGTAAAGCACGCCCACAAACATTTTCATTAGTAATTGTGGTAAAATAATTCAGTACCTGTATATCTGTCATTTTGCTAAAATCAACCACTTCCTTTGCACAGGCATTGCAGAAGCGTCCCTTTTCGGTGGCTGTCATCTGTTGCCAGTTCTCATGGCAAGGTTCAGGAATGGAGAGTTGCAGTTTCTGCATATTCATCAGTTTAAGAATACTGATGCATTTTTAAAATACATTACATAAATAACAAGAAAAGATTTGAAAAGAATAGGGAAGGTAGATTGACTATTTACCTTCCAGCAGCACATCGGGCTGGTGAAAATTCACCGTGCTATTGTAATCGGTATTGGTAACTTTTTTACGGTAATTCTTGAACAGGCTATGCCAGCGTAATTTAAGCACGCCCAATACCCCTTCTTTAATAATCCCCTTATTCATTTTGCTGGCGCCAAATTCACGGTCGATAAAAGTGATGGGCACTTCGGTGATCTTAAAGCCAAGTTTCCACGCAGCAAATTTCATTTCTATCTGGAAAGCATAGCCCACAAATTCTATCCCATCGAGGTTGATGGCTTCAAGCACTTCTTTTTTATAACAAACAAAACCGGCTGTTGGATCATTCACCGGCATCCAGGTTATTATGCGGGTATATAAAGAAGCTCCTTTGGAGAGTAGGATCCGGTCGGCAGGCCAGTTGGCCACTGCTCCACCTTTTACATAGCGTGAGCCCACAGCAACGCCGGCACCTTCTATACAGGCCATGTATAATCTTTCCAGGTCATTTGGGTTGTGAGAAAAATCCGCATCCATTTCAAATATGAAATTGTATCCTCTTTCAATCGACCATTTAAATCCGTGGATATATGCCGTGCCCAATCCTAATTTGCCGGTACGCTGTTCCAGAAATAATTGGCCGGGATATTTGGGTAGCATTGTTTTTATAATGCCTGCTGTACCATCGGGAGAGTTATCATCAATGATCAGCACATGATAATTGAGTTGGAGGCCGATCACCGCATCGATGATCTTTTCTATATTCTCTTTCTCGTTAAAGGTTGGTATTATGACTATTTTTTCCAATAGAGTTGCTTGAATAACAATCCCAAATCTACATTAATTATAGAATTGTACTATCAACATATTTTCTACAATATATATTTAATTACTTCTTAACAGGGTACGGTTTAGGATCTCTGTAAGTTTTTGCTTGGTATGCAAAGGAAAATCCCCCCGCATCATCCAGTCGTAATACTGCGGCTCGGCTTTTAATACATCTTTAACCAGCCTTCCTTTGTGCTTGCCAAAGTTAAATATCTCCTCGCCTTTGTCATTAAAGCAAAAACGGCGGGCATAATCCACTACTTTATCTTCGCCAATAACACTTAAGATCGAATCAACGGAATTACCCAGATTATTGTATTTTTTTAGTTGTGCCAGGAACACTTCAATAGTTGCATCCACATCAGCCTCTGCACTATGTGCCGAAACCAGTTCCTTTTCGCAAAAGAATTTGTAGGCGGCCGTAAGGGTTCGGGGTTCCATCGTATAAAAAATATGTTGTACGTCGATCATCTTACGATCGCTCAGGTCAACCTCCATACCCGCCCGTAAAAATTCTTCCATTAAAATAGGAATATCAAACCGGTTGCTGTTGTACCCACCAAGGTCGCAATGCTCAATGAACATCTTTATCTCGTTGCCCGCCTGTTTAAAAGTAGGGGCATCTTTAACCATATCATCAGTTATCCCGTGTATATCGCTTGATTCTTTAGGAATAGGTATACCAGGATTCAAGAGTTTTCTTTTAACTATCCGGCTTCCATCCGGAGCTATTTTAATGATGGCAATTTCAACAATACGGTCGTTTGACAGGCTGATACCTGTGGTTTCGAGGTCGATAAAAGCTATTGGACGTGTTAAACTAAGCATTTTGGATTTTATTTTTTTTCAGTTTAAAAAGCGTGGTTTCAAGTATAGATCCGTAATTTTTTCCGATTAAATTAGTATATAATGTAATAATTAATAGTATTTCTTCGTTTAGGTTGAGTAATTTAACTTTGCAATAATAAGTTTTTAACCTCAAAGCCAAATGATGAAAAAATTATTTTTTATTCTGATCGTATTAATTACTGTTACTGCCGCAATAAGCAGTTGCAGCCCCAGCCGTAAATCCGGTTGTCCAATGAACGAAAAGATCATACATTAATCTGCAACTTGTAGAATGGATTGGAAAGAACTGAGCAGTGCTGAGCAACTTGCAGCATTAATAGAATTATCAACAACCAGGCCCCAGGTGATCTTTAAACACAGCACACGCTGCAGTATAAGCAGTATGGCTAAAGGCCGGCTTGAAAGAACCGAACAACCAACTACAGCCGATTTCCATTTGCTGGACCTCATCAGGTACAGGCCCCTCTCTGATAAAATTGCAGCAGATCTTTCGCTAACCCACGAATCTCCCCAGGTGCTTTTAATTATAAATAAGGAATGTGTTTATGAAGAAAGCCATAACGGCATTCGGATGGATGAGATCATTGAACAGATAAACGTTTCGGGAGGCTTACCCCTGTAATACATTTCACTTTACGCTTTCCAGTTTTTTTCAAATAGCCATGCAAAAGGCTTCCTTAGCTGACCCGGACGCAGGTTGTATTTTTTGATAGTATTATTCTGGATATAATCTACCGCAGCATCAACATCATCTGTAAAGAAAAAAAGATTGGTATCCGTTTCTGAGATCGTTCCCCTGGTTTTCATCACCTCGTTATGCTCCAGAATATTCTTGTGAAATTCTTTATCCATGATCACCACCGGAAAATCACTGATCTTTTTAGTTTGAATTAAAGTGATGGCCTCAAAATACTCATCCAGGGTACCAAAACCACCTGGCATTACCACGAATGCATAAGAGTATTTTATGAGGAGCGTCTTGCGCACAAAAAAGTATTTGATATCAACCCACTTGTCCATATACGGGTTAATATATTGCTCATGCGGCAGTTCAATATTACAACCTACGCTCCTGCCGCCAACCTCCTTTGCACCACGGTTTGCGGCTTCCATGATACCGGGGCCTCCACCGGTCATAATGGTAAAACCCAGCTTTGCTATCTTACCTGATATATCCCGTGCCAGTTCATAATCCTTGTGCCCTTCCTTAAACCTGGCCGATCCAAAAACGGTAACGCATGGGCCAACAAAATGCAGGGCACGAAGCCCCCTTATAAATTCAAATAATACACTTACCGCAAATTTAAAATCCTTCCAGCGGCTTTGCGGTCCTTCTAAAAATTTAATTTCCGGTTTTGTCATATCTATGGTTTTCAATTCAAACTTAACTTATTTTACTTAAAAGTTTCTACCACATGAATTGGATATGTTAGCCAGGCGAGCCGGGTCAAATTTTATTATCTATGAGAAATAAATAGCGGCATTTTAATATTGCCGATCACTTCATTTGCAAAACTCTTTTTAAAAAGCTGTGAAAAGAATGAGCGGGAAAATGAACCCATCACAATAAAACTATCCGGCTTACCCTGCATCCATTCTGTAAAATCCTTTTTGTGTTTTAAAGGCAATGACTGAATCTGCAGGTTGGCAAAATGCCTGGAAACAAGCTCATAAGCCATGCCGCCTTCAGGCATATCATCTTCATGCTGTGATATGGATAAGAGGATGGTTTCTTTTTTGGCAAGCTCCGGGAAAACATATGCAAACTGTTTTATGGCAAATACGGAAGATTCACTTCCATCGTAAGTTAATATTACCTGTTCCGGTACTTTGTAATGCTCCGGTACCAGCAACACCGGGCATTCAGATTTTTTCAAAACCTCTTCCAGGTAAAAATTGGGTTGTTCTTTGGATACATTCTCATAGAACAGGTCGCTGCTGATCAATAAGGCGTCGGCAAAGCGGGTCTCATCTATTAAGCTGCTGATAGCAGTAAGCGCCGTGTCATTGTGCACCCTGTACTCTATGCCGGCAGTTGTGCAGGCTTCTTTGAACAAACTGATATTCCTGCTTACCACCAAGTCGTCATCATTTTTCAGGAGCCAGTCGGGCATCATGGATATGCCCTCCATACCGGTATAGGCAAGCAACTTTGAATAATCCACCGGGCTTAAAAAAACACCTGCAAGTAATACCCGGGTTTCTTCATTAATATCTTTTACCAGTTCAAATGCGCCTTTGGGAAAATGTTGCCCGTCGAGGGCTATGATCAGCTTTTTCATGATTACATATTTATATGGTGAATGTGCAAACTACATACAATACTATACCGATACAATGACCCAAAAAATTAAATCCTATGATATTTATCACCCAACATGAGTGCTGCAGGAGCTGACCTAATTTTTCGCTGGTATCCGCTTTAAGGTTTCCAATAAATAGGGCCAGTATTTTTGAACAGAACTGATCTGTACTTTTTCATCCGGAGAATGTGCACCGCGGATATTGGGACCGAAAGAGATCATCTGCATGCCGGGATAATTCTTGCCAATGATACCACATTCCAGCCCTGCATGCACAGCATTTACTTTTGCATCTGCATTAAATTGTTCTTGATACAATTCGCTCATCAGTTTTACAATTGGTGCATCTGGTTTTGGTGCCCAGCCCGGGTATGAACCGCCAAATTCGCCCTTAGCCCCGGCCAATTCAAAATTAAAACAGATGGTCTTTGCCAGGTCCATTTTTTCACTGTCAACCGAACTGCGGGTTAAACAAAGTATACTGTATGTTCCATCCTTCACCAATACCCTTGCTAGGTTATTGGATGTTTGTACCAAACCGTTTATTTCCGGGCTCATTCGGTAAATACCATTGGGACATGCAGCGATCGTTCGTAATAAGTTGTACTGAAATGCAGCATCAAGCAGGGTTGCAGGCTTTTCTACATTTTCAATAGCTATGTTGAGATTGGGATCTGTACTTTTATATTCATACTTTAAAACCTGCTCCTCCTCTTTTATAAAAGCAACAAGATCTTCTGTACCTGCAGCAGGAATTGCAATTACCGCAAATGATTCCCGGGGTATCGCATTCCTCAAACTTCCACCATCAATGGTATTGATACGAAGCTCAAATTTTGTTGTTGTATTCAATAATATCCTGTTCATTATTTTATTGGCATTGGCCCTGCCCTTATAAATATCCATTCCGGAATGGCCGCCTGTTAAGCCTTTTACTGTAAGCCTTATACCACTAAGTTCAGCAGCCGCTGCATCAGTTTTATAATTTCCACCGGCACTCACATCAATACCACCAGCACAGCCAATGGTAAGTTCATCATCATCTTCTGTATCCAAATTGAGTAAGATATCAGCATGCAATAAGCCTCCTTTCAACCCCAATGCACCTGTCATGCCGGTCTCTTCATCTATGGTAAAAAGGGCTTCTATTGCAGGATGCGGAATGCTGTTCGATGCAAGTATCGTCATAATAGATGCTACACCAATACCATTATCAGCGCCAAGCGTTGTTCCTTTTGCTTTTACCCAATCATCTTCTATGAACATGTTGATACCTTCAGTTGCAAAATCAAAATCGGTATCAGCATTTTTCTGGTGTACCATATCCAGGTGGCTTTGCAGGCAAACGGTTTGCTTGTCTTCCATGCCGGCTGTAGCAGGCTTTTTAATGATCACATTGCCCACGTCATCGGTATAAGTTTCCAGGTTTAGTTTTTTGCCAAAGTCCATCATAAACCCGATCACTGCAGTTTCTTTTTTGGAAGCCCTTGGAATGGCATTGAGATCTGCAAAGTTTTGCCACAATGCTGTTGGAGTTAATTGGCTGATAGTACTCATCTTATTATTTTTTTATTAAACAACCGGAACGGTTAGAACTGCTAAAATTAAAGTAATCCAGATACAATGGCACAAAAAAAACACCCCGGTTACCCGGAGCGTTCTTTCTAAAACTATAATTCCTGTTTATTGCTTAGCCTCTGTATTCTCTTTTACTTTGGTACCACCTCTATGTGTTGAAGCAATAGAAGCATACCTCACTTTTAAACCGGCGATCTTAATGTTATCATTGGCTGCCAGATCTTTTTCAACCACGTTCTTCCTGGTATCCAGTGCTTCATACAAAACATTGATCTCATCCCAATCTTCCCTGCTGAAAGTATTCTTATTGTCAGCCACAACATCTACAAAATTCTGGTAAACACCACGGATATTATCAGCAGTAACATAAGCGAATTTCATATCATCGCCTACCTTGCCTGCACCAAATAACCTGGTGCGGAGTGCTGTTCTGAAATTAGGTTCACCGGGTGTTACAACCGTTGCCTGTGCTGCAACTTCATTCTCCTTTAACTTAATTTCATATTTTGCTTTTAAGGCAGCGTATTTCGCTTTACTGGCTTCGGCCTTTGCTCTTTCCTCTTCGGTAAGTGTAGCAAGGTTTTTTTCAGCCTGCAAAGCTCTTTCCTGGTAACCATTGTCAATAGTGGTCCAGTTCTCAACGGTATAAACAGGCTCCAGGTTATCAACTGAATCAACATAAGTAGTAAGTACTACTGCATCATGCTGGGCAGTTTTATCCGGAGTATTACATGCGATAAAACCAATTGCCAGTATTGCGGCTGCACTCATTAAACAGATCTTTTTCATTTTTTAATTTTTATATTATCTCACAGGCTGCATCCATGCCATGATGCCAGGAGATATTGGAGTTAGAAGAAGTTAGTGCATGTTTTAATTAATACCTGCAAAAGTATTCAGATTGCTGTTGTAAACCATTACACAATTACAGTTATTTCTTACAACATTCACACATTTAACGTGCATTATTACATATACCAGTTTATTAAGTTTACCTTGTATAAAACAAATTATGGAAAAGCGGGTGCTTGGAATAATACTGTCTCTTTTAGGCATTGCAGGCCTGATCTATGCAGGCGTAAGCTTTATGAACGGGGGTACAGGTGAACGGAATATAAAAGGAATTATTTTCTCAGGCGTGTTGGGGGCTGTCTTCTTTTTTGCCGGCATTGGACTTATTAAGAATACAAAGGACAAGGCCACTTAAAAACTATTGCTTGAAATTACATATTAAATACATGGTTAGTAACCGTTGCAAAATGGTTGTTAAAGATGAGCTTAAAAAACTGGGATTACATTTTATTGTTGTTGATCTGGGCGAAGTAGAAATAATGGAAAATATTTCTGCAGAAGTACGTGATAAGTTAAAAACAGCTTTGGTTGGTTTGGGCCTTGCCCTGATGGATGACAGGCGCAGTGTACTTATAGAAAGAATTAAAAACGTGATCATCGAAATGGTTCATCACGCTGATGAAGAGATCAAAATAAATTTCTCCCATTATTTAAGTCAAAAACTCAATCATGATTACACCTACCTGGCCAATTTATTTTCCGAAGTGCAGGGTACTACCATTGAGCAATTCATCATTGCCCACAAGATTGAACGCATTAAAGAACTGATCATTTATGGCGAGCTCAACATCACAGAAATTGCCTGGAAGATGAATTACAGCAGCGTGGCCCATTTATCAAACCAGTTCAAAAAAATGACCGGCCTCTCTCCTTCTCACTTTAAAAAGCTGAAAGATAAAAGACGAAGCCCCATAGAAGACATCGGGGAGGCTTCTGCAGTCGTTATTTAAAATACGGCTAACAAATAATATTGAAATGAAAGCAAATAAAGATAAACCTGTGATCAAAAAAGAGCTGATAAAATCAGCCAATATATTCCCCGTGGTAGGTATTGGCGCATCTGCCGGCGGGCTGGATGCTTTTAAAAAATTACTGAAAGCCATTCCCGAAAATTCGGGTATGGCGTATGTGCTGGTACAGCATTTAGATCCCAAGCACGAGAGCATGTTGCCCGAGCTGCTGCAAAAAGTTACCAAAATACCGGTAATAGAAATTACCGATGATATAAAAGTACACCCCGATCATATTTACGTGATACCCAGCAATAAAATAATGGTGGCCACCGATGGGGTTTTACTACTTGCCCCACGGCCTGAAAAAAGCAAAACCGAACGCAACCTGCCCATTGATCTTTTTTTTACATCACTTGCCGAAGTACACCAGGAGCATGCAATTGGTGTGGTATTATCCGGCACAGCATCAGATGGTACACAGGGATTAAAAGCCATTAAAGAGCATGGCGGTATTACTTTTGCGCAGGACGAAGCATCGGCAGAATATGAGGGTATGCCCCATAGTGCCGTGCAGGCCGGCGTGGTTGATTTTATTTTACCGCCCGGCGAAATACCAAAAAAATTATTGGAAGTAACCAATAAAACAATACTGAGTGATGAGGAATTGCAAAACATTCCAAAGGAGGATGAAGATGTTTTTAAACAAATACTTTCGCTGCTTCGCATTCGCAAAGGAGTAGATTTTACGTATTATAAACAAACTACCATCCGCCGCAGGATATTACGCCGGATGCTGGTAAATAAAAACGAAGAAGCTGGTGACTATCTTAAATTTTTAAGGGGCAATAACCCCGAGCTGGATCTGCTGTACCAGGATATGCTGATACCCGTAACTTCTTTTTTTAGGGATAAAAAAGTATTTGATAATTTATGCGATAGTGTTTTTCCTGAAATTATAAAAAATAAAATACCCGGCGAAATAACAAGGATATGGGTGGCAGGCTGCAGCACCGGGCAGGAAGCCTACTCTTTTGCCATATGCTTTAAAGAATTTTTAGGCGAAGACCATGAAAGAATACAAATTTTTGGTACCGACCTTAGCGAACCTGCCATTACAAAAGCCCGTACAGGCCTTTATGAAAAAAGTGAAGTAGATTCAGTATCGCCGGAGCGGCTAAAAGAATTTTTTACTAAAAACAATGGTGGCTACCAGGTAAATAAAACCATCAGGGATATGTGTGTGTTTGCCCACCACAATTTTTTAAAAGACCCACCCTTTGGTAAGATGGATTGCATAAGCTGCCGCAATGTGCTCATTTATATGGAGCCTTACCTGCAAAAAAAAGCATTAACTACTTTTCATTATGCCCTAAACCCTAAAGGCTTTTTATTGCTTGGCAAATCTGAAACCACCGGCGGTGTACCCGATCTTTTTGCTGCTGTAGATAAAGCAGATAAACTATACACCCGTAAAGATGTGCCCGGCAGGTTTATGCAGGTAGCAAGCCAGCGAAGTGAAAAAATTTTAAACCGCCCCCCCGACAGCTTAAAAAGCGAAACCATACGCACCGACTTTCAAAAAACAGCCGATGATATTTTGCTTACCAAATACACACCGGCTGGTGTGGTGGTAAATGAGGCCATGGATATTGTACATTTTAGAGGCAATACCGCAAAGTACCTGGAGCAGGCCCCCGGCAAACCAAGCCATAATTTATTGATGATGGCAAAAAACGGTTTGGGCTTTGAGCTACGCAATATTTTGCATAAAGCAAAAAATGATAAGGTACGGGTGCTTAAAGAAAATATACCATTGAGTGTACAAGGAACCCTGCGTAATATTTCTATAGAAGCCATGCCACTGCCTAATACCCTGGAACCTTATTACCTGGTACTCTTTCACGAAAATAATTTAAATGATGCTGATGCTTCGGCAATAACCAGTAAGAAAAAAGTTTCGGCCAAAACAAAAAAAGACGAAAAGGATATACAGATAAAATTATTAGAGCAGGAACTGGCACAGGCACGTGAAGATATGCGGAGCATTACCGAAGACCAGGAAGCAAGCAACGAAGAATTGCAAAGTGCCAATGAAGAATTACTAAGCGGCAGCGAAGAATTACAAAGCCTTAACGAAGAACTGGAAACCAGCAAAGAGGAATTACAAAGCACCAACGAAGAATTGACGGTTTTAAACTTTGAATTAAACAGCCTGAACGAGCAGGTAACAGATGCAAGAAATTATTCCGAATCTATAGTTTCTACCCTATACCAACCACTGCTGGTGCTGGATAAACACCTGCGGGTAAAAACAGCAAACAAGGCTTTTTATAAAACATTCCAGGTAAATGAACAGGAAACGGAAGGGGTATTGATCTATGACCTGGGCAACCGGCAATGGAATATTCCCGAACTAAGGAAATTACTGGAAGAAATTTTACCGCAAAAAAAACAGATAACAGATTATGAAGTAACACATAACTTTTTATCAATTGGCGAACGGGTAATTTTATTGAGTGCCCTTGAAATAAACAGGAAAAAAAAGGAAGAAAAACTGATCCTGCTCTCCATTGAAGATATTACTGAAAAAGCCACTGCCCGAAAAAAAGCAGAAGAGACTAACAGGAGCTACCACAGTTTGCTCATGCAATCTCCTTTTGCTTTTTGTTTATTGAAAGGAAAGAATATGGAGATAATGCTTGCAAATGACCTGATTAAAGAATTTTGGGGTAAAGGCAATCAGGTAGAAGGGAAACCCCTTTTCGAGGTTTTACCTGAGACAAAAGACCAGGGCTTTCCGGGTATGTTAGATGCTGTTTACACAACCGGCAATCCTGTTTACGCCAACGAAATACTTGCCCGTATAAATTACAATGGTAAA
>JBKJMZ010000197.1:0-24169 GCA_046596255.1 Ferruginibacter sp.
GCTAACCTGAGTAACATAAACATCGTTATACCACTCCGTTCGTTTCATTTCTATTGCCGCTGCGCTGTTGGCATTTGCCTTATTGCGATTTTATCCTACCGTACCGGATGTCACGGATAAAATCGCAATAAGGCAAATGTTTTTTAACTAACGGCATCGTATAACGAATTCTTATGTTAAGTAGAACAAACTGAGATCCAAGGTCACTGCACTAACCCAGGGCTTAGTAGAATCCTTAATGTGAGTGATGGCTGCCCAAAATTACACTTACTGCAGACTGAAAATAGTCCAAATAAAAACCCGATAATAATAGCAGCTACGGTTATTTTGGCTTTTGATCCAAATAAATTATTTCCAGGTAAACTTCCCGGATACTCCATGATCCGAACTTGTTCCTATCATTACATCAAACTCACCTGGCTCTGTAATAAAATCACCGACATTATTATAAAAGCCAAGTTCAGCATCGGTTAAAATAAATTCAATTATTTTTTCCTGGCCTGGCAACAAATAAAACTTAGTGAAACCTTTTAATTCTTTAACCGGCCGTACAACGCTGGCCACTTTATCTCTTATATATAGTTGCGCTACTTCTTCTCCGGCATACCTGCCCGTATTTTTAATGTTTATGCTCACTTTTATTTGTGATCGGTCTGTGTCATTGATCTTAAGGTTGCTATACTGAAAAGTTGTATAACTTAAACCATAGCCAAACGGGTACAGTGGCTTATTGCTTTCGTCACTGTAATGGCTCCAGAATACTTCTGACTTTGGCCCAGGGCGGCCCGTATTGTATGGATTGTAATAAATCGGAACCTGTCCAACACTTCGTGGAAAAGTCATTGTCAGCTTGCCTGAAGGGTTGTAATCGCCAAATAATACCTCTGCAATAGCATTGCCTGCTTGGCTGCCCAGTTGCCAGGCTTCAACAATAGCCGGAATATGTTCATCGGCCCAGGTAATGGTTAGCGGCCTGCCATTCATAAGTACCAGAACTATGTTTTTATTAACTGCATATACGGCTTCTAAAAGCTGCTGCTGTACACCGGGCAGATCTAATTTTGTGCGGCTGCGACCTTCCCCGCTCTGAAATCCGTGCTCGCCTAACACCATGATCACCAGCCTTGAATTCCGGGCTATTTGAATAGCTTCTCTAAACCCACTCGTATCGGTTTCGTTTATCTTTAGTTCATTTATAAAATCTGTCATACCAATTACCAGGTCCGCTCCTTTGCTGTATGCAAGGCTGTTTGTATATTTTTTAAGTCCTTCCATTACTGAAACGGCTGTATTATCATCGCTGCCAATGCGCCAGCTTCCAAGTGGGCTGTTCTTGTCATTGGCGAGTGCGCCAATGACAGCAATTTGCTTTTGATTTTTATCAATCGGCAACAGGGGCCTGCCACTACCCTTTACATTTTTATTTTTTAATAATACAATTGACTTTTTGGCTACATCCAATGCTGCAATAGCATGTACCGGATTGTAAATAAGCTCTTTTTCACGGGTAGCATCACAATAGCGGTATGGATCATCAAATAAACCCAACCTGAACTTTACTCTTAATATTCTTCTTACAGCATCATCCACTACTTTGATATCTACTTTGCCGGTTTCTACCAGTTCTTTCAACCAGGCCACGTAGGCATAAGATTCCATATCCATATCGCTTCCTGCATTAGCGCTCTGCTCTGCTACCTGTTTGAGGTTGGCGGCAAAACCGTGATCGATCATTTCGGCACCTGAACCCCAGTCTGATACAACAAAGCCTTTAAAGTTCCAGGCATCTTTTAAAATATCTCTTTGCAGGAATTTATTTGCTGTTGCCGGTACCCCGTTAATTACATTAAAAGCGTTCATTACCGTTAGCACACCGGCATCTACTGCCGCTTTAAATGGTGGTAAGATGGTATTATATAAGGTTGATGTACCTACATCAACGGTATTATAATCACGCCCGGCCTCGGCAAAACCATAGCCGGCAAAATGCTTGGCACAGGCAGCAATGGTATTATTGGCAGCCAGGTCATCACCCTGGAAGCCTTTGATACGGGCCAGCCCAATTTTTGTTCCAAGATAAGTGTCTTCTCCTGCCCCTTCCATCACTCTTCCCCAACGGGGATCGCGGCTAATATCCACCATGGGTGCAAAGGTCCAGTTAATACCTGCAGCCGATGCTTCAATAGCGGCTATACGTGCAGATTTTTGAATTGCCTCAAGGTCCCAACTTGCAGCTTCGCCTAAAGGAATAGGAAAAAGAGTTTTGTGTCCGTGTATAACATCGTACCCAAATAATAATGGAATACCCAGGCGGGTTTCTTTAACAGCAATCTCCTGCATTTTACGTACATTCTCTGTGCCTTTTACATTTAATACAGCACCTACCATGCCTTTGCGCAGGTGATCGTATTTACGTTTGGCATTTCCATCTTTTGGAGCGGGGCCTGTTACTTCCCAAAAGCCATTGTATTGGTTCATCTGCCCTACTTTTTCTTCCAGGGTCATTTTTTGCAGCAGGGCATTTATTTTTTCTTCCATTCCAAATGGCTCCCGAACATTGGTTTGTGCATTAACAGCCGCAGAAAAAATTATTAAAAAAACAAAGGTTGTTAAACCTGTTATTTTAGAGGTGATCTTGTTCATCGGGATTTTTTAAAATAATAAAAGATTGTAAAAAAGCGGAGGTATTTACCTGGATAAGAGAATACGATCCGCTTTATAACGATTGCTATATGAGAAACTAACTGCCTGCACTAACTCATAAAGTAATCACCCCTTATTTCGATTTATATAAAGCGGTAAAGGACTGCAAAAGTTACAGTTCAATTGTGCCTTTTATATACTTTGCGCCTTCGCTTGAAATATTTTTTACTGATACACTCTTACATAATCAATTTCAAAGGTTGCATTGGTAAATGCAGGATCAACAGCACCCCCAAAATTGCCACCCATGGCCATGTTTAATAAGATGAAAAAAGACTGATTAAATGGTAAGCCTGCCGAATTATTTACCGTATGATACAATTGTGTATCAACATAAATTTTAATGCTTGTTGCCGACCATTCAACAGCATATGTGTGAAAAGCTGTTGTAGCATTAGGTATCATAATCGTGTTACCATCGGCATTACCACCCGAACGGCCCGGATAATGCAGCGTACCGTAAATCTTATTCAGGTCTCTGCCTAAATGCTCTGCAATATCAATTTCGCCACATGCCGGCCAGCCTACAGTATTAATGTTATCGCCCAACATCCAGGCTGCAGGCCAGGTACCAACACCTATTGGAAATTTAGCCCGCACTTCTATCCTGCCGTACTTAAACGAATATTTACTTTTACTTAATAACCTCGCCGATGTGTATGCACTGCCCATATAATTTTCCTTGAGGGCAATAATTTTTAAAACACCAGCCTGCACAATAACATTTTGGGACCTGTTTGTATAATACTGTGCTTCGTTATTACCCCAGCCACCGCTCCCCGTACCAATATCATAACCCCATTTAGCAGGGTCGGGTGCGCCATTGGTATTAAATTCATCGCTGAACACCAGTGTTGGTGCCCCCCCTCCCACTGTATTTACTGTTACCTGTATTGATTTACTAATAGTTAAATTAGAACTGCTTTTTGCAGTAACATTTACGGTGTAGGTAATGTTGCCAATGGTTGTGTATCGGTAAGTATTAACACCGCCGGGCACAGTTTCAATTATACCATTCCCATATTCAAAAATATAAGTAACTGCATTGGTTGCTGTTGCAGTAAAGGCAACATTGCCACTTCCATCGGTACTTGCTATAGCTGTTACCACCAGGTTTGTTGGTGCAGTTTGTGTGTTACCTCCACCGTTACCCGAGCTTCCCTTACTGCAGCTTAACAGAATTATAAAAAGCAGGGTAAGTAGGGCAGTATTTTTTACTAATCTCATGTTCATTATTTTTTAATCAATTTTTGATACCAGGAATTGCCATCAATACCAATACTGCGCAAATGAATTTGAGTATTGGTAATTGATAATATCTCGTAGGTAGTTCCGCCGGTTCCAAAATTGATGATGCCATTACCCGGTACGGTAAATTGTATCCTGGTAGACTGGGCAGGTGTTGAAGATGAAGTTGCATCCATAAAGATTAGCGACCTTACACCACCGGTATTGATGGCATAACAACCATCGCCGCCGGAAAAGCCATAAAATGCAGTGGCTGCTCCAATAGAAAAAGAAGCGCCTTTATTATCAATAGACATTTTTACATTGTCGTTGGCATCTTTTGAGAAAGTGATATCATCATCATAAGCACATGCTTCCCGTGAATTGGGAGTTGCAGCATACCAGATGGGCGAAAATTCATTATTGGGTCCAACTCCAAAATGGCCCGGTGCATCATGGTCGGTTTGCCATACTTTGGATGAACCGTCGGTGAGGTTTTGTAAAATGGTAGTGGGTATCTGAAAGTTTACAAACACTTTTACTTTTTTGGTAAGTGTACTCATAACACCTGCTGTGCCAATGGCAGTTGCAGTAATATAGTATTCGGCTGTACCGGGGGCTCCATACTTATAAGTAATTATACCCGATGGTACCATCTGCGGTGCAGTGCCGTCGCCAAAATCTATTTTATAAGTGATGGCATTGGCGGCAGTTACTTTAATATCTACTTTACCGGTTCCGTTGCCAAAAGGATTTGCAACATCGGTACCCACCACCACGGTATTAATGGTGAGGCCGGTTGGTGTAATAATATCACCAAAGGTATATTCTGCTTTTTTACAGCTGCCTAAAACTATTGCCAGCAAAAAAAGCGCAGTGAATGTTTTTTTTATTATTATCATGATTAGTTTTTTTTAATTAATTAAGTGTAATGTCATCAAAATAATAGGTAAAGTTTGCAGATCCGTCTCCGGCAATACCCAGGTCAAAAATGAATACCACTCTTGAATAAGAAAAACCTGTATTAATGGCGGAATAATCAAAGGTTAACTCCTCCCACGCATTGGCTGTTGTGGTTGTTGCTTCCCTTTCATAATTCTGTGCACCATTGGCCGGATTCTCAACTTTTAAAAGCAACCTTGCTCCTACTCTTGGGGAATAAATTTTTACTTTAAATATTCTTTGTACAGAAAAATTAATTGGATTCACCAGGTCGATAAAGCTGCCGGCCCAAACTTCGGGTGCACCTTTTATCATTCGGGCTACTTTGGTACTGGTATTAATACCTGATGCATTAGGATTATTTACAACAGTTGAATTACCACCGCCAAAGTTTACAAAATTATATGGGTATGTAGTACTTTGAAATGTGAGCGGTATTGCCAAATAATTAGGAGTTACGTTTGTGGCAAGGAATGTAACATCATCCCAATAAAAAATACTACCTGTGCCGGCATTACCAAAATCGAAGAAGATGGATGCCATATTGTATGTATAACTGAGATTCATTTGTGCAGTACCAGCCGATGGAGTTGCAAAATCAAAGATCAAAGTTTCCCAGGTATTTACTGCCTGCGTCATTGCTTCTGTTTCTACCGAACGGGTATTGTTATTACGGTCTTCTACTTTCAACCGTACACGAATGCCCGCAGCCGGTGAATAAACCCGTATACTCAATTGTGTTCTGGCTGCTGTAAAGCCAATTGGTGCAGTAAAACCTGCCCCTATGGTTGTTCCGGCCCAGGTTTGTGCACCACTGGTTTTGGTTGTTC
Organism: Ferruginibacter sp.; assembly: GCA_046596255.1. Taxonomy (GTDB): domain Bacteria; phylum Bacteroidota; class Bacteroidia; order Chitinophagales; family Chitinophagaceae; genus Ferruginibacter. The sequence continues at coordinate 5,703 of JBKJMZ010000197.1, forward strand.
TCTTTACATTATTGCCGGCATTGGTGGGGTCTACAGCTGCAATAGTTAAATTGCCACCAAAATCGGTAACCTCATAATTTACATTCGGAAGATCGAAAGTAACCGGCAAATCCAGTAAACCTACCGGCATTTGGTTAGTAAGCCTGATATCATCAAACAGCCAGGTAAAATTAGCAGAGCCGTTACCTGCTATACCCAGGTCAAATATCAAAACAACTTTTTGGTAAGTGTTGCCTGTGTTTATAGCTCTAAAATCAAATGCCATATCCTCCCATGTATTTGCCATGGTGGTAAGTACTTCTTTTTCAAAAAATATTCCTCCGTTAGTCAGGTTTTCTACCTTCAGCAAAACTTTGGCACCAACTCTTGGAGAAAAAACTTTCATCCTGAAAACTTTATTTACTGAAAAATCTATTGGGGTGCCAACAGTTATAAAACTACCTGCCCAAACCTCGGGTGGATTTTTTACCATACGGGCCACATTGGCACTGGTATTAATTCCATTCATTTGTGGGTTGGCAATTTTGGTTGAAACGCCACCACCAAAATTGGTAAAGGCATAATTAACTGTTGCCGACTCGAAGGTTATTGGTATTAAAACGGGATCTACAATATTTACTGTTGTGGTATAAGTTGTTGTGGCAGCGCCACCGCTATATGCTACAACCCTTACTGTGTATGTACCAATTGAAGCATACACATGGCTGATGGTTTGTCCTTCTAAAAATGACTGGCCGGGTTCATTGGGTGCATCCCCCCAAAAAACTTTGAAGAAAGTTTCGTATAAAGCAGTTGCCGAAACATTCACCTTAAAATTATTTACCCCATCAATAGCCACATTAACCACCAGGTTTTCGGGTGCCCGGAATGATACGGTAAGTTTTTGAATTAGCTCGGTTGTTTTGCCGTTAACTGCATGTGCTACGATCTTTACATTATAAACACCTTCGGCATAAACATGTGTGGTGTTTTTACCTGCAACAACGTTTGCTGGCGCTGTGGTTGCATCACCAAAGTATACATTATAATAAATGGCACCTTCGCCGTTTGGTGTAATAGTTACCAGGCCCGAATTATCCTGCGCTATATCAAACATTACCGACAATTTACCCGGTGCAGCAGCCACATCAACAAACGACAAGTCATCGTTCACTGATTTTTTACAGCTACCCAATACCAATAAGAGGCAACTGGCGCAGAAAAAATATTTTAATGCATTCATAAACTTTATTTTTAGTTAGTTAAAGATTAGTAACCGGGGTTTTGTGTTAAACCCGCCAGATCAACTTCGCCTTGTGGTATAGGAAACAATTCATGTTTACCTGTAACAAATCCCAGCGGGCCCAAAACTGCTGGCGCTTTCCCTGTTCTTACCAAGTCAAAAAAGCGTTCTCCTTCCATAGCCAGTTCAAGTCTTCTTTCCGCCAAAATAGCATTATATAAAGCGGTACCGGTTGCAGCAATATCATTTGCATTATTTCCAAAGGCACGGCGACGAACCAGGTTCACATAAGTTTGTGCCTTTACATCGTTGCCTGATTTGTTTAATGCTTCAGCAGCCATCAGCAATACATCTCCATAGCGAATGGTGCGGAAATTGTTTGAATAGTTTAATTCTATCTGGCCCGATGTTTCGCCTTTACGTGGTAAGTATTTTTGATTATACAATCCCGTATTTTGATAAGGCGCAACCTGGTAAGTGATATTAAATGAAGGGTTGGCATTCTTATAGGCTTCAATATCAAGTACGGTCACAATTTTTCGCTGATCGCCTGCGGTATAGGCTGCTGCAAGATTTTGTGTAGGAAGATTGGTGCTCCAGCCTGGGCTGTAAGGCATGGCTGCCGATCCGTTAAGGCCACGAACACCACATTGCTGTACCGAAAAATTTCCCTGTCCACGGGTTACATGTGCCCAATCGTAAGTAGCCGATCCATTGGAATATTGTATTTCAAAAACAGATTCAGGGCCGTTTTCGCCGGAGGGTAAAAAGATCGAATTGAAATTGGGAACCAAAGAATAAGCATTTGAGGTAAGTACATTTTCAAGCATAGCCGCTGCGGGTACAAATTTGTTTTGATAAAGTAAAACCTTACCTAACAAAGCCTGTGCAGCATATTTGGTTGCCCTTCCTTTTTCAGCCTGTACAACGGGCAAAACTGCAATGGCACTGGTAAGATCAGCTTCAATTTGTTTGTACACATCTGCCTGGCTTGCCCTGCTAAGAGTGCCCATGTCAATTAATGTAAGCCGCCTGTCAACAAACAAAGGAACACCACCAAACAGTTTTACCAATGTGAAATAATAATAAGCTCTTACAAAATATACTTCACCGTATAAAGCGTCTTTACCGGGGAATGTAATGTTTACACCTGCAGGATTTTTATCTTTAAACTGGTGCATATAATTTACACGGTTAATACCTTCGTAGCAGGATTGCCACAAATCGGCCGTGGTACTGTTTATCGGGGTATGCGTAAAATTATTGATCTGCTGGAGGGAGAGTACATCGGATGCACTTTCGCCACCGGTTACCGAATTATCTGAAATGATATCCCCTACCGGAACAACCTGGTTAAGCCACTGCAATGGAGCATAAGCACCCACTGCTATTGACCTGTAATCAGCTTCGCTTTTAAAATATTCCAGGTCAGTTATTTTAAAATCATCTTTTGGGTCATAATCCACCCATTTTTCACAGGAGAGCAGCATAGTGCTTCCTGCAAGCAAGGCAACTAATATTTTTGTTTGTAAATTTTTCATTTTACTATTTTTTATTAATGATTTAAAATTTGATATCAAGGCCAACGGAATATGTTCTTGCCTGTGGATATGCACCACGGTCAATGCCAACATCTGAAAGCCCAGCTGATATTTCGGGATCGAAACCAGTGTATTTGCTGAAAGTAAATGCATTCTTTACCTGCCCGTAAAGCCTTACACTTTTAAATATTCTTTTGATGGGTGCCATCTCAAAATTGTATCCCAGAACAATGTTGCGTACTTTTATAAATGAGCCATCTTCAACATAACGATCAGATACCCTTGCATTGTTGTTGGGATCGGTAAAAGAATACCTTGGGTTATGTGCATCGTTAGTTGTTCCGGGGCCGGTCCACCTGTCGAGTACACTTCTAAATTTATTGGTATAGTTGGCGTTTCTTTCCAAAGCCCTGTACACATCATTTCCGGAAGAGGCATAAGTTAAAACCGACAGGTCAAAGTTTTTATAGTCCAGGTTCAGATTCCAGCCAAGGGTAAATTTTGGAAATGGATTTCCAATTTGAGTTTGATCTTTTGAATCAATTACACCATCGCCATTCAGGTCGGCAAATTTTATATCTCCTGCTTGTGCTCCTGCCTGTAGCGGGCTTGCTGCAATTTCCGCTTCGGTTTGAAATAAGCCAACCGTTTTATAACCATAATAATAATAAGGCGTTTTACCTTTTTCAAACACGCTTACTGTTTGAGATTGACCGTTGAAATAAGAGCCTCCTACATTTCGTGCTGTACCTTCCTGGTTGGTGCCTGTTACCAGGTTTTTAACTGAGGTAAAAGTTACAGATGTAGAAACTTTAAGGTCTTTACCAACTTTACTGTTATAACCTAAACTGATATCAACACCGCTGGACCTGGTAGAACCAATATTTGCGAACGGCGGTTGAAGGCCGCCCAGGATAACTGTTGGAACAGAGGCCTGGTAGATCAATCCTTTTGTATTTTTCTGGTAGTAATCGGCAGCTATATTGAATTTGTTTTTATAAAAATTCATATCAAACCCGATATTCATCTGCAGTTGTTTCTCCCAGCCAATATTTTCATTACCCAATGAGGCTAATGTAGATCCGGAAATAAAATTATTGCCATAAGTATAACCAATACTATTGCCTGATCCATACAAAGAAGCCAGGTAATCGGTTAAGATGGTCCTGTCCTGTGGTGTAATATTATCAGTTCCCAATGATCCGTAACTGCCACGTATCTTTAGGAAGTCAATAATTTTTGATCTAAAAAATTTTTCTTTACTAACTACCCATCCTAAAGAACCTGAAGGAAAAACGCCCCACTTATTATTCTTACCAAATGAGGTAGAACCATCGCGGCGTGCAGTTACTGATACCAGGTATTTTTCTTTATAATCGTAATTTATCCTGCCAAATAAAGAAGCATTTCTTTTTTCATATTGATAATAGTAACCTGTGGCAGCATTCAGGTTAGTAGGAGAATTTGTACCTGTTGCGGAAGTATAATCAGCAAAATCCCAACTGTTGAAAGGTACATCCTGCCTGCTTGTTCCGGCGGTATGGCCGCTTGATTTTGCCATAGAGAAACCAATGGTGGTTTCAAAAGCATGGTTCGTTAATACTTTAAAATTATAATTACCAAAAAGCTCATAGGTAAATTGATTGAAATTTGCTTTTTCCTGCGCTACACTGTTGTGCCTGCCTGTAACAGTTGTACCATCCCCGTTCATAGAATTGTCTACATTATTCAACCCATAAAATACCAGCGGCGTAAAAGTTTTGGCATTACCATCATATTTGGTGTATCCAAATCGTGTACTGAGTTTCAGGTTCCTGATCACCTCGTACTGCAATTCAAATTTTCCGTAAAGTTTATTACCTACATTTTTGTTGTATGTATTTTCCAGCTTAGTAAGCGGATTAAAGATCTCAGATAAAAGGACGTTACTAAAACTATACTGACCCACGGTATTAGGAACCGAATTGAAAACCGGTACGGTGGGGTCAAAGTTTAATGCGCTGCCTATAATGCTGTTGAAAGAATTTTCCTGGATACCTTTTGAGCTGAGGTTTACATAATTGGCATTTAAAATAAACTTCAGTTTTGAAGTAAGGTCAAAAGCCACATTGGAAGTGAAGTTGATACGGTTAAATTTTGATTTATCAATACCACCAACAATACCACCCTGGCTTAAATAAGCACCCGATAAAAAGTAGGTTACTTTTTCAGACCCGCCTCTTGCAGTAATATTATGCGATTGTATAGGTGCCTGTTTAAAAATTTCCTTTTGCCAATCTGTTCCCTTTCCAATTACAGAAAGGTCGGGGAAAATAATGTTCCCGCCTGAAGTTGTGCTGCCCTCATTGATAATGGCGGCATATTCAGAAGCATTTAATAGCGGTACCATATTGGCAACTTCCTGTATACCGTAGGTACTTACAATATTAAACTCGGTTTTTTGATTTTTTCGACCCGCTTTTGTAGTTACTATTATTACACCATTACCACCACTTACGCCATAAATAGCGGATGTGGCAGCGTCTTTTAATACATTAATACTTTCAATATCACCCGGGTTTATAGAATTTAGGTCAGCCTGCGTTTGAGGCACACCATCTACAACTACCAACGGGCCATTGTTTCTATAAGAAGGAATTCCTCTTATAAGAATTAACGGGGATGCTCCGGGTGAACCGCTTTGAATAACATTTACACCGGAAGCACCCTGTATGGCATCTTCTACCCTTACCGGTTTCAATTTGGAGATCGCTTCTGCCTTAACACCGGTAATGGCACCTGAAACCATGGTTACCTTTTGGGTACCATAACCAACTATTACTACTTCATCCAGGTTTTTAGATGACTCTTCCAATAAGATAGTAACGGAGCCAGCTTTGTTGACCTGAATAGTTGTTGGAAAATATCCAACAGAAGTAATGGTTAACCTGCCACCCATTGGTACCGAAAGGGTAAAGCTACCGATTGCGTCGGTTGAGGTGGTGGTGGTTGCTGAGCCTTGCAAGTTAACAGTTGCTCCCACAACGGCGTCGCCGGTTACTTTATTTTTAACTATACCGGAAGCGGTTATGTTTTGCCCTAAGGCATGTTGAGAAATAAAGCTCAGAAAAATACTGAGACAAACAATAGTAGTCATTAATTTCATATAGCGCTCGTTTTAGTAGATCAAAAAAAGATCAGAATTCGGTATGTAAATCTAGGATACACCACTTCAATTTTAAAATAATATACCACATCATTACTACATCAGTACTTATAAAATAGTGATTTTTAAGCTATTTACAGTACATCAATACTACGTCATATTTTTTTTGTATAATTACACTTCCCTTTCTATTAAAAAATATGAAACAATTACTTTTAATATTTTTTTTCCCTTTACAGGTAATTGGTCAAAACACCATTGGCTTCCCGGATATTATTAATTATTCAAAACAAACCTATAAAGCCGGCCTGCAAAACTGGGATATTAAACAGGATAAGTACGGTATTGTTTACTTTGCCAATAATGAAGGTTTGTTGAGTTTTGATGGCAGGTATTGGGTTAATCATCCCCTTCCTAATAAAACCAATGTACGTTCGGTTGAAATTGGTCCGGCCGGCCGGATCTATGTTGGCGGACAGGATGAACTGGGATATTTTGCGCCTGCTGCTAATGGCAGTTTGCGTTATTATTCTCTTATTGATGAGATCGCTGCTAAAGATAGGTCGTTTGGCGATGTGTGGGATATCGTGTCATTTAAAAACAATATTTATTTCCGGTCTGCCAAAAAGATATTCAAATTTACCGACAGGGGTGTTGCAGTATTTTACGCCACAGCAGAATGGGATTACCTGGGCGAATGCAATGGCAGGTTATACGCTCATGATAATGCTACCGGCCTGCTTAAATTTGAAAACGAAGTCTGGGCCCCTGTATTTGCAGAAAATATCCTCCCGGATAATGATCCGGTTACCGGTATCATATCCATTCAAAAGGACAGTGCCGTGATCACCACTTTAAAGAACGGGCTCTTTATGTTATCCGCCACCCGTATTTCAGTTTTACAATCAGCCAATAACCAGTTATTCAAAAATGAGCGGATATATGCAGCTACCCCCATCAATAAAGAATGGATCTGTTTGGCTACCAGCAACAATGGTATATATATTACCGATACAAAAGGAAATATTATACAAAGTTTTGCAAGAACAGAGGGCCTTCAAAATAATAATGTACTTAGTATTTTTTTAGACAGCCAGCGTAACTTATGGCTGGGACTGGATAATGGTATTGACTTGATCACCTACAACAGTTCCATTAAACAGATCAATCCCTTATTACAGGATGGATCGGGGTATAATGCCCTGATATTTGACAGACAATTATTTTTAGGCACTTCCAATGGCCTGTTCAGCGTGCCCATTCAGGAGGTACAGGATATGAGTTTCAGCAAGGGAAATTTTACAGCTATTGCCAATGCCAAGGGGCAAACCTGGAGCCTTACCAATATCAACAACCAATTGTTGATGGGCCATCATGAAGGTGCTTTTACTGTAAGGAACAACACGGCAGAACCCATTTCAACAAAGAAAGGGTTCTGGAATTTTATTCCGATTTCCCATACTTTCCCCACTGCCAGTATGGTTTCCGGCGGGTATAATGGCTTAACCCTTTTTGATTTCATTAATGGAAGGTTCACACTTTCCAAAACAATTCCGGGCTTTGAAGAATCATCCCGTTTTGTGGAGCTGGATAAGGATAATAATATATGGGTATCACATCCCTATCATGGTTTGTTTAAAATAATCTCCGCGGCAGATGGCAGCTACAGCACGATAAATTATAGCAACAAACAAGGGTTGCCTTCTGTATTAAACAATCATATTTACAGCATCAAAAATGAATTGGTTGTTGCAACAGAAAATGGTGTTTATGTTTTTAATAAAGAAAAAGATCTTTTTGAAGCTTCATCTTTTTACCGGAAGCTGCTGGGAAACCAAAGCATCAGGTATCTTAAAGAAGACAACAACGGCAATATTTGGTTTATCCATGAAAAAACGCTGGGTGTAATTGATTTCTCTAAAAAAGAACCTGTGGTTATTTACCTGCCCGAATTAAATAATAAAATGCTTAGCGGATTTGAATTCATATACCCGGTAAATGAAAACAATATTTTTTTGGGCGGGGAAAAAGGTTTTTATCATATTAATTATGAAAAATATAAACAGACATTACACAGGCTGAGCGTACAGATAAGAACCTTAAGCATCATAAACAAGACCGACAGCCTTTTATTTGGTGGTTATTACAATAACGATAAAAAAATACAGGATGCCGGAGAAATTCCTTCAATTCATTACCGCTGGAAAACGCTTCGCATTGAATACACTTCTTCCCTATTTGGCAACCAGGCCAATCTTGAATACAGTTACCGGCTTAAAGGTTATGATAACAACTGGAGTGAATGGATAAACAGGACAGAGAAAGAATATACTAACCTGCCGGCGGGCAAATTTAGTTTTGAAGTTAAAGTACGAAACAACCTGGGTAACGAATCGGCTGTTGCATCTTATTCCTTCAATGTTTTACCACCCTGGTATTATACAACCCTGGCAAAGGTTTTTTACCTGCTGTTGCTCGTTGCAGGGCTTTATTTTTTATACAAATGGCAGGAGAAAAAATTTAAACTGCAGCATGAAAAATATGAAGAAGAACAGCAAAGGCTACGGTATATCCACGACCTGGAAATAGCCCATTCAGAAAGTGAACTGGTTACGTTACGAAACGAAAAGCTGGAAGCAGATATTAATTTTAAAAATTCCGAGCTGGCTTCATCTGCCATGCACCTGGTTAAAAAAGGAGAACTGGTTTCCAAAATGAAAACGGAGCTGGCCCATGTTATGAAAGGCATCAGTAACCCGCAGGCTGAGGCTGAGCTAAAAAAGATGTTGAAAACGATCAGCGAAGATGATAATATGGACCAGGAGTGGGAAAACTTTACCCTGCACTTTGATAAAGTACACAGTGATTTTATCAGTGTATTAAAGGAAAAACATACCGGTATTTCCAATAATGAAATTAAGCTCTGTGCCTACCTGCGCATGAATTTATCCACCAAGGAAATAGCCCAGCTGATGAATATATCGGTAAGAGGTGTGGAAGTAAGCCGATACCGGCTGAGAAAAAAATTAGCGCTGGCAACAGAAGTAAGTTTGTTTGATTATTTGATTAATATATAGATAAAGTACTTGAAATAAATGTTCAGTACAGATCACGACATATTAAATTTCACAGATGACCCAGATTAAATCTGTAATTATGTATTTACCTCAAACAAAAAACCCAATCTTTCAATTGGGTTTTATATCATTTAATTAAACTATTCTTAATTCTTAGTTGGTTCATCCGGCTCTTCAGCTTCAGTATCAGTTTCCGTTGCATCTTCAGCAGTTCCTGGTTCTACCGTATTTCCTTTCGCATCAGCTACAATTGCATTACCATCTTCATCAACCACAATAGCATCTGCTAAAATTGCATCCTCAACTTCTTTTTCGTCAAGCTGAGTAATAGCTGCGATCTCGTCGCCTTCATCAACCCTGATCAGCTTAACGCCCTGCGTTGCACGGCCCTGCTCACTGATCTGGCTAACCGGCATACGGATAGTGATACCACTTACGCAGGTTATCATCAGATCCTCGGTCTCCTGTACGGCCAGTAATCCAACCAGCGAACCAGTCTTGGCTGTTACACTAATGGTTTTTACTCCCTTACCGCCACGGTTTGTTACCCGGTAATTGGCTTCACCTGTTTCAGGATCATCCAGGAAGGTACGTTTACCATAGCCGTTAGCGCTTACTACCAATACGGTCTTCGTCTTATCTTCCACGTTCACGCAGATCATACCTACCACTTCGTCGCTTGCATCATCAACATCGATACCTGCAACTCCAATACCGCCGCGGCCCGTTGGCCTTGCCTTGCTCTCGGGGAAACGGATGGCCCGGCCGCTTTTAACCGCCATCATAATTTCGCAATTGCCGTCGGTAAGTTTAGCTTCTATCAATTGATCGCCTTCCTTAATGGTTATGGCATTGATACCATTCTGTCTTGGACGGCTGAAATCCTTCAATCTCGATTTATTGATTATCCCCTGCTTGGTAGCCAGAACAATATAATGTCCGTTCACATATTCCTCGTCATCAAAGCTCTTTACATCAATAATGGCACGTACCTTATCATCTGGTGGTATCTGTATCATATTCTGCAATGCCCTACCCTTGCTGGTCTTATCACCTTCAGGTATCTCATATACTTTTAACCAAAAGCACCTGCCCATTTCTGTAAAGAATAATAAAGTATGGTGTGTGCTGGCCACGAACAGGTGTTCAATGTAATCTTCCTGTCTTGTACTGCTGCCTTTGGCGCCACGGCCTCCACGCTTTTGCTGGCGGTATTCTGCGGCAGATGTACGCTTAATATAACCCAGGTGAGAAATGGTTACTACCACATCCTCATCCTCTATCAGGTCAAGCATATTGATCTCGTCGCCTACATATACGATCTCTGATTTACGCTCGTCTCCAAATTTTTCTTTTACTTCTATCAGTTCTTTTTTGATGATATCATAGCGCATATCTTCATTGGCAAGTATCAATTTTAAATGTTCGATCAGCTTCATGATCTCGGCATGCTCTTCCCGGATCTTGTTGATCTCCATCCCGGTAAGGCGTTGCAAACGCAGTTCCAGTACAGCTTTGGCCTGTATCTCGCTCATGCCGAAATTGCTGATCAAGCCATCCTGTGCAATATTTGGGGTAGCTGATTCACGGATCAGTTTGATCACTGCATCCAGGTTATCCAAAGCAATGATATAGCCTTCTAAAATATGGGCACGTTCTTCTGCCTTGCGTAATTCGTATTGCGTACGGCGTACAACCACCTCGTGGCGGAACAAAATGAATTCGCTGATGAGGTCCCTTAAATTTAATATTCTTGGCCTGCCCCTTACCAGTGCCACATTATTTACACCATAAGAAGTTTGTAATTCAGTTTGCTTATAAAGATGGTTAATAACAACCTGCGCCACCACATCTTTCTTCAGGTCGATAACGATACGCGTTCCTTCCTTGTTATTACTTTCATTGTTCACATCCGATATGCCCTCTATGGCCTTATCGTTGATGAGGTCACCGATCTTGGCAGTAAGCGTATCGCGGTTAACCTGGTAAGGCACCTGTGTAATGATGATCTTTTCACGGCCATTTTTTGTCATTTCAATATCCACCTTACCTCTCAGTACTACCCTGCCACGGCCCGTCAGTAATCCTTCTTTAACGCCCTCAAATCCATAGATAACGCCACCTGTTGGAAAATCAGGTCCCTTTACATATTGTATTAGTTCTTCGGCTGTAATTTCTTTATTCCCAATAAAAGCAATACAACCGTCGATCACTTCGCTGAGGTTGTGCGGCATCATGTTGGTGGCCATACCCACAGCAATACCGCTGCTGCCATTAACCAGCAACTGAGGGATACGTGTTGGCAATACGGTAGGCTCTTTTAAGGAGTCATCAAAATTAAGCTGGTAATCCACGGTCTCTTTCTCAATATCTTCCAGCATGGCTTCTGCAAATTTCTGCATACGAACTTCGGTGTAACGCATGGCAGCCGGAGGATCGCCATCTTCACTTCCAAAATTACCCTGGCCATCGATCATCTTGTAACGCATGGCCCAGTCCTGCGCCATACGCACCATGGTATCATAAATGGCTTTATCACCATGCGGGTGATACTTACCCATTACCTCACCCACGATACGTGCGGATTTCTTATAAGGTTTGTTGCTGTTGTTGCCCAGTTCGCTCATGCCATAGAGCACCCGGCGGTGAACGGGTTTCAATCCATCCCGTACATCGGGTAATGCCCGGCCAACGATCACACTCATCGAATAATCAATATAGCTGGTCTTCATTTGCTCCTCGATATTCACTGGGATGATGCGTCCGCGGTTCATATGATCCAAGGGGTCTAAAGGCTTGTTTTCGTCGTTTAAATTGTCGTTATTTTCCATATATTTTAATAGTGTGCGAAAGTACCGAATTTACCCCGTTATTCCGAATGAAATTGGGTGATTTTTAGCCGTTATTTTCACACATTTTTTTGGGGAATGTGGATAGAATAATACGGAACGCAGATGACGCTGATGGGTTATGATTTAGAAGAATTTTTTCTATCTGCGTGGATCAGCTAAATCCGCGTCATCTGCGTTCCGTTCTTTAACTTGCACCAAATTTTTTATTTGAAAACGATCGTACTTATAGGTGCCGGTAAATCTGCTACTGTATTAATAGATTATTTGATAGCTGAGTCAGAAGCCAATAACTGGAAATTCATTGTGGCAGATGCCAACCTGGAGCAGATACTTTTAAAGACCAAAAACTCCCCATTTGCTGAAGCAGTAGCCCTCGATATAACTAACGAAAAGCAAAGAAGCAACCTGATACAAAGAGCTCATGTTGTTATTTCGATGATGCCTCCTGCCCTGCATTTTTTGGTTGCCAAGGATTGTGTAGAGTATCGAAAGCATTTATTAACGGCATCTTATTTAGATGATAAGATGAAAAGTTTGAAAGAAGAGATCAGTAACCGCAGACTTTTGTTCATTGCAGAAATGGGGTTAGACCCCGGCATTGATCATATGAGTGCTATGAAGATTATTAACGGCATTAAAGCAGCAGGTGGAATCATCACATCCTTTAAAAGCCATTGTGGGGGCCTTGTTGCGCCCGAGAGCGATGACAACCCCTGGCATTACAAGATTAGCTGGAACCCCAGGAATATTGTTATGGCGGGACAGTCGGGGGCAGAGTATAAAGTGAATAACGATATCAAACATATAGACTATCATAACCTTTTCGACAGCAGTAATGCGATCGTGTATGATGGCCTGAAGGACCTAGCATTTTATCCCAACCGGGATTCCTTAAGTTATATACCTATTTATAAATTAACGGATACAGAAACATTTTTAAGGACTACCCTACGGCATGTAGATTTTTTTAAAGGGTGGAATGCCATTGTTCATGCAGGTTTAACCAATGATATGGATATCATCAATGCCGAAGGATTGAGTTTTGCAAAATGGTCGCAGACCGTATTGCCTTTAGTAAATACGGGTAACAAAGCGATGCTGGAATACCTGGGATTGTTTGATGATGCGATGGTACCTGCAGTTTCAAAAACATCTGCAGATATTTTACAGTACCTCCTGGAAACCAAATTAAAAATGGAGCCGACGGATAAGGATATGATCGTGATGTTACATGAATTTGAATATGTGATAGAAGGCGGTCATAAAAGTTTAAAGAGTTGCCTGGTTGTAAAAGGCGAAGATAGCCTGCGTACAGCCATGGCCAAAACGGTTGGCCTGCCATTAGGCATAGCCGCAAAATTGATCCTGGATGATACTATCAAACTTAAAGGCCTTCATATACCTACTGTCAAAGAAATTTATGAGCCCGTTTTGGCTGAACTGGAGCATGCAGGGATAAGGTTTGAAGAACGTACGGTATAAATTCATTTCAAAACGAATGTCAGCCTGAGCTTGTCGAAGGCGATATTATACAGCAGAAACTATTTTTTACAGACTCAGGTTTGATCGTATAATTTTTATTGAGACATAATATATTTATGGCTGGTGAAATATCCCGCTCTCGGCATCCAAAATGATATTATCCCGGTTGGCAAGAATAAGGTTCTTGATCTCGTTCACTTTTATCCAGTAGATTATCCAGCAAATAATAAAACCAATGTTTGCCAGCACACCTAAAAAAGGAATGAATGAGCAGATGCGTAACATATTCTTGGCAGAGCCAATTCCTTTGGTGGGCTTTATTTCCTTTGTTGGTATATTCAGCCGGTAGCATTCCAGTTGAAATGAATCTGCAATTTTATTTACCACGAAGAACATCCAGATGAAATTGAACAACGGGATCATACATAGCCATACCTGCCCGGGAGGCATTTGCCGGTTCTCGGGGCTAACCGCTTCAAGCGCTTTTTGTAAAGTTATAAAATAGAAGATCGTTGGAATGAGGAATAGCACGACCATCAATAGAACAAGAAGTGATGATCCGGCATAATTTTCATAATCGTACATAAGGACAGTTTTGGTTAAACAAAGAAATGGGATATTATCGAGTTGACAGGATCTTTTTCAGTTCCTCCACTCCTGCTGTTGCGGGCATTTCAATAATATGCAGGTTGTTTTGTCTTTCTGTTAGAGGGATCTTTTTATCTATGATAAATTTTGGGATATCCTGGTCGGCATAATATAGCAAGGAGGCTGCAGGGTAAACCTGCAGCGATGTGCCCACCACTACCAGGTAATCGCAATGCTGTACAATTATCGCGGCTTCTTCCATCATCGGTACCGCTTCACCAAACCATACAATATGGGGACGAAGCTGCAGGCCATCTTCAGCAGTGTCTCCGATTTTGATATCAGCTCTGATTTCAACTATGTTCTCTTCATCAGCAACGCTCCGCATTTTAAAGATCTCTCCATGCAGGTGTACCACATTTGTTGACCCTGCCCTTTCATGCAGATCATCTATATTTTGGGTGATGATGGTCACATCAAAATCCTGTTCAAGTTCTGCAAGTCCAATATGAGCAGCGTTGGGTAAAGCGGCAGCCACATCCCTGCGCCGGGCATTATAAAAGTCGAGAACAAGTTGTGGGTTTTTGTTCCATCCTATGGGAGATGCCACTTCATATACATCGTACCCGTTCCACAATCCATCACTATCCCTGAAAGTTTTTAAGCCGCTCTCTGCACTGATACCAGCACCAGAGAGAACAACAATATGTTTTTTATTTTTCATTGATATGATAAACCCTGTATCAGCAGGTTGTTTTCTGCATTCAATTGTAATTTCTCCAGCAATGTTTGAGCAGGCATCATGAATAAGCAGTTAAAGGATATATAAGATCAGGGTATTGGCAGTAACAGGTCACATGCTGTGTTAGCCGGTAAAAATAAACATTATGAGTTAAAAGTATTGGCATAAAAAAACTCCCTCTACACTGTGTGGCAAAAGGAGTTTTATTATTGAACTTATTGTAATTATTTACCTACGGGCTTGTAATAACTTAATGCCTCAGGCATATAACTTTCTAATTTTGCAATCCTGTTGCCATCAGACGGATGTGTTGATAAAAATTCTGGTGGCTTTTGACCATTTGCTGCTGCAGCCATCCTTTGCCAGAATGGAATGGCTTCTCTTGGATTGTATCCAGCCATGGCTGCGAAGTTTAATCCAAAACGATCAGCTTCATATTCCTGGTTGCGTGAATTAGGTAATAAAACCGCGATCTGCGCTGTTGGTGCAAATATATTTGTGAACAATGAATTGTATTTAGGATTATTGGCAGTGGCCAGGTTACCTACAATTTCAAGTCCCTGGGCCAATGCACCCTGGCTCATTCTTTCATTTCCATGATGGGCAACTGCATGGGTAATTTCATGGCCCATTACCACGGCTAGTGCAGCTTCATTTTGGGTATAGTTTAACAAACCTGTATAAACAACCACTTTACCACCAGGCATACACCATGCATTTACTTCTTTGTTATCAACCAGGTTAAATTCCCATTTATAACCGTTCAGTTCATCTGCCTGGCCTTTTTGAGTATAATAATCAGTAATTACCCGGGCAATACGTGTTCCTACACGCCTTACCATTTCAGCATCTCTGTTATTAGAACTGGAAACCACTTTATTCTGGGATAGAAAAGACTGGTATTCGGTGATCGCTTGTTGTTGCAAAGTTGCTTCAGGAAAGAGTTTTAACTGCTTTCGTCCAGTAACTGCATTAGTGCTGCAAGCCACAAGAAAGGAAGCTGCTGCAAAAAATAAGAAAATCTTTTTCATCGTATTTTAGTTTTTATAAATAGTACTAATCAATTGGCGTACCAAGTTTTAATGTAGGCATGTTAAGACTTAAATAAGTGGGAACCAGGCAAGGAAGTATAACAGAAAATCAGTCCTGGTGACGGCGGGATTTTCTTTTGTCGCGGTGTTTGAGGATGGGCATCCTGCTTTCTACACCACGTAAAATGCGGCCGATGTTTTTTTGATGTGTAACAATAACAAGAATAGCAACTATCAAAGCAAATACCCTGTAAAATACTTCATCCTCGTTCCATATCCACAACACACATATAGGAAGTGCAACTGCGGCTAATATAGAACTTAAAGAAACATACCGGGTTAAAAAAAGCACCAGCGCAAATATACCAATACAGCTTACCGCAATTACCGGCTGTATGGCTAATACCATACCCAGTAAAGTAGCCACACCTTTGCCGCCCCTGAAACCTGCAAAAACGGGGAAAATATGACCTGCTACTGCAGCAAGCCCAAGACCAAGCATTAAATTAGTCCTCTCCAGTTCGTGGTTCAAATAAAAGGGCACGAAATTATAAAGCATCACCGCAGCCATACCTTTTAAGATATCTATCACCATTACCATGGTGCCGTAGCGTGAACCTAATACCCTGAAAGTATTGGTAGCACCCATATTTCCACTGCCATAGTCACGGATATCTATACCAAAAAAACGTTTGCTAATAATTAACGCTGTAGGAATGGAACCAATAATATAAGACACTATGATGAGAACTAATTCTTTCATTCGTTTCCTTTAGCTTGAGTTGGACAACAAAAATAACTAAAATCCACCATTAAAAAGTTGTAAAATTCCAGAAAAATAACGCTGTTGATAAATTCGCTGAGCAAACTAGTTCATTACAGCTAATAGACATAACCATTCCCCCTTATTTATAGCGTGAATAACAGTTATACCATATTCCAATAAGGATCTGGATATTGTAGGTTCGTCGGGTTTAATAAAGCCGCTTAGTAAAATGAGCGTACCTTTTTTACTTACAGCTTTTAAAGCTCCAAGATTTTGTGTAATGATGTTTAAATTGATATTGGCAAGTATGATATCATATACAGGTCCGGCAGGAATTGTATCGGCTTTAATGAGGTTGATCTTGTTGCACGAGTTTGATGCAATATTCTCCATGGAATTTTCAATGCTCCATTCATCATGATCTATAGCATCTATTTTTGCAGCCCCCATTTTTTCGGCCAGTATGGCTAATACGGCAGTACCTGTTCCAAAATCAACAACTGTTTTACCGGTAAGGTCCAATGCCTGCATCTGTTCTATCATCATGTAGGTAGTGGCATGGTGGCCGGTACCAAAACTCATTTTAGGCGTGATGATAATTTCATGCTGCACATCTTTTATGGGCTGGTGAAAGCCGGCACGGATCGCTACAAAATCATTCACCCTGATGGGCTCAAAGCTACTCTCCCACTGTGCATTCCAGTTTTGCTGTGGCACTACAGTTATTGTATATTTAGCAGGTACAATCTTTAATATCTCTTCAATAGAATCTTCTGTAAACCCCTCTTCTTTTATAAAGGCCTTGAGTGCAAGATCGGTTTCTTCAAAACTTTCAAAACCTGCATGGCACAGCAATGCCAGCAGTATCTCATTTTCTACTGGATTTGCAATTGAAAATTCTACCTGTAAATAATTCATCTTTTAAAATTATGTATGAAACAAAAAACCGTCACGCTATTAGCGGACGGTTTTATTAATAGTAAAACTTTGTTTATGCTTTTTGTTCACCACCCTGCTGCGGCTTAGGCTGCATTTCCGGCTTTGGTATTAAAGCTTTACGGCTCAATTTAAACTTACCTGTTTTCTGATCAACTTCAAGTAATTTAACCTTTACCTTATCTCCTTCTTTAAAAATGCCGTCCATGCTTTCCAAACGCTTCCAGCTTATCTCACTGATGTGTAATAAACCTTCCTTCTTAGGCAAAAACTCAACAAATGCACCAAATTCTTTAATGCTCTTAACGGTTCCTTCGTAAGTATCGCCAACAACCGGTACTGCTACCAGGCCGTTGATCCATGCCAATGCCCTTTCAAGACTTGCTTTTTCTTTAGAGAAAATACTTACTTCTCCCCTGTTATCAACTTCTTCAATATTAATGGTAGCTCCGGTTTCACGCTGTATCTCCTGTATCACTTTACCACCTGGCCCTATCACTGCACCAATGTATTCTTTATCAATAATGATCTTAACCATACGTGGAGCATGTGGCTTAACCTCTTCTCTTGCTGCGGGTGTACATGCGTACATCGCATCCAGGATATGCATACGGCCTTTTTTAGCCTGTGCCAATGCCTGGCGCATAACGTCCATGCTTAGGCCGTCGACCTTAATATCCATCTGCACGCCGCAGATACCATCACGGGTTCCGGTAACTTTAAAATCCATATCACCTAAATGATCTTCATCACCCAGGATATCGGTTAAGATTGCAAAATCATCTCCTTTCTTAATTAAACCCATAGCAACACCACTAACGTGTTTTGCCAAAGGCACACCTGCATCCATTAATGCCAGTGAACCGGCACAAACAGTAGCCATTGAAGAGGAACCATTGCTTTCTAATATATCACTTACAATCCTTACTGTATATGGATATTCAGAACCAGGCATCATTTTCTTCAATGACCGCATGGCAAGGTTACCATGTCCAACTTCTCTACGACCAACACCTCTCATCATTTTCACTTCGCCGGTAGAGAATGGAGGGAAATTATAATGTAAAATAAACTTCGTGTACTCA
>JBKJMZ010000010.1:0-18711 GCA_046596255.1 Ferruginibacter sp.
CTGCACCATATTTATTCTACCAATCCCGATATCGTTCCTCATCGGGACCTTGTTTTTCTGAAGCTCCTGCGTCGCTCCGAAAAACTACGGCTGAGCTACCGCACCATTTTATTCTACCAATCCCGATATCGTTCCTCATCGGGACCTTGTTTTTCTGAAGCTCCTGCGTCGCTCCGAAAAAACTACGGCTGAGCTACTGCACCATTTGAATATCGAATACTGAACAAGGAATGTTGAATATCGAATTCGGGCAGCAAAAATAAGGAAAATACCAGCTTGAAAAAATAAATGAGCTATAAATTATTATTCTCTTTTAAGTCTCCCATTTCGGGGTTCTTTGCAAAAGAAGGAACAAAGTTCATTAAAGGGGGCCTAATTACCATACACACATAAGAATTTTATACGCATCAGCTTTAATTGTTCCCAGTTAAAATTACTGTCGGCAAGTTCTTCCTGTGCTACCTGCAATGAGGATGTTTCGCAGCCTTTAAAATAATCCATGATCTCATCCTGCTCATATTCATCAACCATTTCATCTATGGCATAATCTAAATTAAGCTTGGTGCCGCTGGCAACGATGGTCTCCATCTCTTCAAGCAACTCATCAATACGCAGGTCCCTGGTTTTTGCTACAGTTTCCAGCGGTATCTTTTTATCTACATTCTGAATGATGAAGATCTTATTGTTGTTGCGGTTGGCTACACTCTTCATTACAAAATCATCAGGCCTTATAACATCATTTTCTTCCACGAATTTAGTGATCACTTCCAGAAAGGGTTTGCCATAGCGCAATGCCTTTCCTTTACTCACACCGCTGATCTTTTCCAGCTCGGCCATTGTTGTTGGGAACATGATTGCCATGTCTTCCAGGCTGTTTTCTAAAAAGATAACGAATGGAGGCAGGTTCTTTTCTTTGGCTACTTTTTTACGCAGGTCTTTTAAGAGTATCATCAGCTTTTCATCAGCCGCTGCTGCTTCTGCAATTGCCTGTTCACTTTCCTCGTCATCTGCATTGGCTTCTTCAAACAGGTTGTTTAATACAATTTTAAAAGACGTTGGTTTTTTTAAGTAAGCAGAACCCGCTTTGGTTAATTTAAGCAGACCATATTCAACAATATCTTTTTCAATTAAACCCGCAAGAAGCAACTGCCTGATCAGGCTGTTCCAGAAATGGTTTTCTTTATCATTGCCGCTGGCAAAAACATCCAGCTCTTCGTGGCGGTACATTTTTACCTGGGGCGTTGCCTTTCCTGCAAGGATAAGTAAGGTATATTCAACGGGGAACTGTTCGCCTAAAGCTTTAATGATCTTTAATACGATCACAGCATCATCCTTTGCTTCTACTTTTTCTTTGGGTTGTAAACAATTATCACAATGTCCGCAGCTTTTTTTATCATCATAATGTTCTCCAAAATAATGCAACAGCATTTTCCTGCGGCATACACTGCTTTCAGCATAGGCAACAGTTTCATTGATCAACTGTGCACCAACCTCTCTTTCGCTAAGCGGCTTGTCCCTCATCAGGTGTTCGAGCTTGGCCACATCTTTATGAGAATAATAGAGTATACATTTTCCTTCCATGCCATCCCTGCCGCCACGGCCTGTTTCCTGGTAATAATTTTCTATCGACTTAGGAATGTTGTAGTGAATTACAAAACGGATATCGGGCTTATCAATACCCATTCCAAACGCAATAGTAGCCACAATCACTTCCACATCTTCATTTAAGAACTGGTCCTGCCTGTCTGCCCTTAATTTACTGTCGAGGCCGGCATGATAAGCCACTGCCTTGATACCATTCGCCATCAGCATTTTTGCAAGCTCTTCGGTGGTCTTACGGTTAAGTGTATAAATGATTCCGCTTTTATTCTTATGTAGCTGGATGAACCTTACAATACTTTTATTAGTTTGGTCAAGATTTATCTTAGGTTGAATTTCATAGTAGAGGTTAGGCCTGTTAAAAGAAGAAATGAATATTTTTGGCTTACGCAGTCCCAGGTTCTTTACAATATCACTCTGCACTTTTGGAGTGGCTGTAGCTGTTAATGCAATTACCGGTATCTTTTCATCAATTTGGTCCATCATCTCCCTTAGCCTCCTGTACTCCGGCCTGAAATCATGTCCCCATTCCGAGATACAATGTGCTTCATCAACTGCGAAGAAAGAGATCTTAAGGCTTTTGAAAAAGTTGATATTTTCTTCCTTGGTCATTGTTTCGGGTGCCACGTAGAGCATCTTCGTTTTACCCGTGGTCAGATCGTCCTTTACAACTTTTTGCTGGCCCTTATTTAATGTGCTGTTTAAAAAATGAGCTACATCATCTTTGCTGCTGTAGCTGCGTACCAGGTCAACCTGGTTCTTCATTAATGCTATTAAAGGAGAAACGATGATGGCCACACCTTCGCTCACCATTGCCGGTAACTGGTAACATAAACTTTTACCGCCACCGGTGGGCATAATTACAAATGTATCGTTGCCGCTGAGCAGACTTTGAATGATCTCTTCCTGCGGACCTTTAAAACCGTCAAAACCAAATTGATCCTGAAGTTGTGTAGTTAGGTCCGGTTGATCTTGTTTAGCCCCCCCGCCGGGCCCTGTAGGCAGGGCACTTTGTGCTACTTTTGTTTTTGGTTCCCTGATATTGGATCTTGTCTTTGCCATAATTAACTTTCCCTGTATTTGAACACTTTTCTTGTAAGTTTTATAACCTGTTTTTTTTGGGGCAGCGAAGTTAATTCATAATCGCCGCAAAATCAAACCCAATCTGCATTATTAGGAAATAGAAAGATTTGATACAATCACTTAAGTTAATTAAAATAAACCAACATTCAAAAATCATCCCGTAAGATTATTCATTTAGTTGCTGTAGCGCTGATACTACAAATGAGGTTCTTTGCATTATGAATGATTTGAAGTAGGTTTGCGGCATTACAGATGAATACAGACAAGATCATACCGGTTGCTTTGCGCACCATTGAGCTGGAAACCAATGCTGTTAACGGATTGAAAGAGTTTATTGATACTGGTTTTGTAACAGCAGTGGAAAGGATCGCAGCAAGTGGTGGCCGGCTTATTGTAAGCGGTATCGGCAAAAGTGCCATTATTGCCCAAAAGATCGTGGCTACCTTAAACAGTACAGGCACTCCCTCCATATTTATGCACGCAGCCGATGCCATACATGGCGACCTGGGTATGATACAGGCCAATGATATTGTGCTGGTGATCAGCAAAAGCGGCAACAGCCCCGAAATAAAAGTACTGGCACCCTTAGTTAAAAGTTTTGGAAATATATTGATAGGCATGGTTGGCAATATCCAATCTTTCCTGGCACTGAACAGCGATATTGTTTTAAATACCACAGTTGATCAGGAAGCCTGTCCCATTAACCTTGCTCCCACCAGCAGCACAACTGCACAAATGGTAATGGGCGATGCCCTGGCCGTTTGCCTGATGGAACTGAAAGAATTCAATACTAACGATTTTGCAAAATATCACCCTGGCGGCACGTTGGGTAAAAAGCTGTATTTAAAAGTGGCTGAGATGGCTGCACAAAATGCAAAGCCCAGGGTTCTGCCAACAGCAACCATTAAAGAAGTGATCGTGGAGATGACACAAAAAAGACTGGGTGCTGCTGTTGTGGTTGATGATAGCGAAAAGGTTTTAGGCATAATTACTGATGGAGACCTGCGTAGGATGCTTGAAAGAACAGCAAACTTTGAAAAGCTTCAGGCAAAAGATATTATGAGCAGTGATCCCAAAATGATCGCAGCGGATGTTTTGGCGGTAATTGCGCTGGAGGAAATGCGGCTTAATAATATAAGCCAGTTAATAGTAGAGGAAGAAGGTAAATATGCTGGTATCATTCACTTACACGACCTGGTAAAAGAGGGAATCATTTAATCAACATGAGCAAGAATAATTACGTAGCTATAATGGCCGGGGGAATTGGAAGCAGGTTTTGGCCTATCAGCCGTACTGATTTCCCCAAGCAATTCATTGATATATTAAATACCGGTCGTACACTTATCCAGGCCACCTACGACAGGTTCGCCAAATTTATACCGGTAGAAAATATTTACATCATTACATTTGAACAGTATAAGGATATTGTTGCTAAACAAATACCCGAACTGCCTGTAGAGAATATTCTTTGCGAGCCTTCGAGGAAAAGCACAGCACCCTGCATAGCTTATATTTCCTACAAGCTTCAGCAGTTAAATATAAATGCTAATTTAATCTGCGCTCCTGCCGATCATATCATCAGCGATGAGGATGCTTTTGAAAAAGTATGTAAGGATGCCCTCCATTTTACGGCACATATCAAAGGGTTGGTTACGCTGGGCATCAAACCCACCCATCCAAACACGGGCTATGGTTATATACAGTATGAACAACATGCCGTTAGCGACAATGTATATAAAGTAAAGACCTTTACGGAAAAGCCCGACATACAACTTGCAAAAACATTTATAACCAGCGGTGATTTTTTATGGAATGCCGGCATTTTTGTGTGGCAGGTAAAAAATATAATCAAGGCTTTTGAAAAACACCTGCCTGAAATGGCTGAAGTGTTTGAAGCAGAAAAGTCTCAATTTAACAGTAAGCAGGAAAAGAAAGCCATAGAACGCGTTTACCCGCAATGCGTAAACATTTCCATTGATTACGGTGTAATGGAAAAGGCTGATAATGTATACATCATTCCCTCTTCATTTGGCTGGAGCGACCTGGGTACCTGGAACAGTATTTATGAGAATGTTGAAAAGGATTATCTAGGCAATGCAGTGGCGGGCAATCATGTTATGGTGATTGATGCCACAAATAACGTAGTGCATGCAGATAATAAAAAGTTGGTTTTATTACAGGGCCTGGATGATTTTGTGGTGGTAGATACCAAAGATGTTTTACTTATCTGCAAAAAAGATAAGGAGCAGGAGATAAAAGAATATGTTGCAGAAATAAAAAGGAACAAAGGCGATAAATATCTGTAAACAATAATAGTCCTGCTATTTTAAGGAATGTCAGGGTGAGCCTGTCGAACCCGGTGCAATAATAACCCGCCTTCGACAAGCTCTCCGAAATAATCGGGGCAAGCAGAGAAAGCAGAGTATAAAAACGTCAATTTATTAAACGGAAATGTCAGTTCATTCAATCAAAACCTGGTTCGACAAGCTCACCCTGACAGTCTTTTCTTAAAACTTATTTTTTTTGATACCAACCATACAAAGTAAACTTCCCCATGTAGGCACAACTATTTTCACCGTAATGAGTGTGCTTGCCAATGAGCACAAAGCCATTAACCTGGGCCAGGGTTTCCCTGATTATATTATGAGTGAAGAATTGGTTGCGCTGGTAAATAAGGCTATGAACAGCGGGCATAATCAATACGTACACATGAACGGCCTGCCCGCTTTACGGGAGCAGCTTGCCCGGAAAATAGAAGGCCTGTATTCAACAAACCCGCCTACCGGACAGGCAGGAATAAACGGCGAAACAGAGATCACTATTACACCCGGTGGTACGTATGCCATTTACACAGCGCTCACTACAATACTACAACCCGGGGATGAAGTGATCGTTTTTGAACCGGCTTACGACAGCTATATTCCCAATATTGAAATTAATGGCGGGGTACCTGTTTTAATTCCATTGGTTTACCCTGATTATAAGATTGACTGGGAGCTGGTAAAACAAAAGATAACCAGCCGTACAAAACTCATCATGCTCAATACGCCACACAATCCAACGGGGGCTGTGTTATGTGCTGACGATATCATACAATTGCAAAACATCGTAAAAGGCACAGGTATATTTATATTGAGTGATGAAGTGTATGAACATTTGATATTTGATGATAAGAAGCATGAAAGCATGTTGCGCTATCCTGATCTTTACGAAAGAAGTTTTGTTTGCTTTTCTTTCGGTAAGGTTTATCATTGTACAGGCTGGAAGCTTGGATATTGTGTAGCACCCCCTGCGCTGATGCAGGAATTCAGGAAAGTGCACCAGTTCAATTGCTTTACCTGCAACAGTCCAATGCAGGTTGCGCTGTCAGAATTTTTAAAGCAGGAAGAAAACTATTTGCTGCTTGGTTCTTTCCTGCAGCAAAAAAGAGATCATTTAAAAAGCCTGATGGAACAAACAAGGTTTAAACCCCTTCCATCTTACGGAAGCTATTTTCAACTATACAGTTACAGAGATATTACTGATGAAAATGAAAAAGATTTTGCCATAAGGCTTACCAAAGAATATGGTGTGGCCACCATTCCCACTTCGGCTTTTTATAAGGATGGCGAAGATAATAAAGTGCTTCGCTTCTGCTTTTCTAAAAAAGAAAGCACATTGGAAGAAGCTGCCAACAGGCTGATGAAGGTGTAGGTGTCTGGCTGCTAAGCCAGATTTTAAACTTCCAGAACATTTTATTACTCAGCTATCTTTTTATTTTTCAGGGTATTTGTAGCGGCCTGACACCTAAACCCCAAACTGTTTCAGGTGATGATCCAGGTGTTTGTACATAGCCTTGCCCCATTGCTCTTTGGTGAATGAACCAAACATGGGATGCGGAAAGCGACCTGCATTTTCAGGGCCGCCATTATAAAAGCGTTCGATTAAGCCGGTAAGTTCTATTTTCTCCTTTTGAAAGTCCCGCTGGTCTTTAATAATAAAGCTGGGAGCAGTGGGCAGACTCCTTTTCCAGGGCTCATCATTGTGCAGCTTATGCTTGATCATCCAGCCAACCAATAATCCTAAAAAACTCCGTGGCATTTTCTTTTCGCTAAGCGGCACGCCGAATGCAACTTTGCAATGTGCCAGCATTTGCGATACATCCATTTTTCCCCACTGCCTTTCGCTGTTGGGGGTTAATGCATTCATGCGCTGTGTAATTTCTGAGTAGCAGTTTTTATCAAATAAATTTTTCAGGGCCTAAATTTTTGTAATCAATATAGAAACTAGCTGATTTGATGGTTATCTGTAGGGTATAGGAAAAAAATGGGTATCAAATGAAAACCGGCGGTTCATTGTATATGCTCAGATAGGAAGTTTTTCAGGGATGCAATATGAGCAAATTCTCAAAAGCTGACCTGAGTTGTCAAATTCATATACATCGCAGGCATTCACGATTGCTATGGATCTTCCATCCCGAAAAAATGCTGCTTTACCGTTTATTGCTATTCTATTTGGCTCCTCAATGATATTGTAAATTTTAAAGTCTGTAACAACAGATTTGAAATATGTAGCGGTCTGCTCACAATTTTCAATTACCAGGCTTTTACCTATTAATGACCTTTCACCGAAAATATGCCATTCAACATTTTCTGAAAGGTGGCCATAAGTAGATTCAAACCGGCCATTTGAAAAATCTTCCGCAATTTGTCGTATTGAACTCATAATTTGTTATTTTTTGTAACCTTGTGTGGAGTGTTTGTTAAACAATGATGGCCATTGTTTCCATTGGTTTGTTGTTTCTTACCGCTAACGTTAGGGGCTTGCTGCTGTGTTGGGATATTGTAATGTCCAACGCGGAACCGCTGCCCAATTGAAAAACTGAAGTTAACAAAAGAAGCTGAAGAATAAACGTCGGGCCCGGACTCCTGCTGATAGGGAACCTGCCTACCGGCATGCAGGCGTAAAGATGAGGATTTATTCGTCTGCCAGAAGCAAACCGAATCCTATGTTTGTAGGCGTGGCAGTACAAACTTCAATCTGCTCTTACCAATACTCTCTGCTTTTTTTTAATGTCGCCAATAATTAAAGTGTCGCCTTTTATAATGAAGGGTCGGGGTTGGTCGGTATCAGTATACCAAATTACCGAGCCTCCTTTCACATGGTGAGTTACAATAGATTTTTCCCAGTTGATTGAATATATACCAAAATATCCAAATGAATAATTCTTTATAAAATTATAATAACTTATAGGAAATGTTTTTGCGGAGTCCTCTGTAAGTTTTAATGGATTGTCAGCTGATATATTCAAATTGACAATGTTGGTCGAGGTATAGGTAAAATAGCCACTTGGATTTTTGCCATAAGGGTAAGTCCATTTACCAGTTAAAGTATTAAGATCTTTATATTCAATAAGTCTCCAGGTTCCAACTAACCCTTTTGGTTTTACTTGATTACTATTTGGCTTGTGGTTGTTGGTCTTGTTTTGCCCATAAGAATAGATTCCTAATACAAGCATAACCATTAGTAAGAATTGAATTTTTTTCACAACGCTCTTAGCTTTTATTTTTAAGTGTTTTGTCAGGGGTTAGGATTGGCTTGTCATCAATATTACGGTCAATTTTCATAAATGGACTTATCATCAGATACCAAAATGTTTGTTTTTTATTGGCGTCAAACTCTTTTAATCCGTACTGGAGTGATTTAACTGATATGTATTTATAGGTTCCGAATAATTTGTCCCAAAAAACAAAAATGTCTGCAAAATTTGAATCTGTGTAATACTGTTTTTGGTCGTGATGCACCTTATGGATGTTTGGTGTGATAAACACTTTTCCAAAAACTTTATCCGTCCAATCAGGTAATTGAATGTTGGCATGTTGTGCTACCAGGAAAGGCAACTGGATTATGAAATAGACACCTAAGATCTGCAGTTCAATACCGAAAATAATACATGCTACAATACTTGAAGTGCCAAATACCAAAACTTCAAACGGATGCCCTCGGAAAAATGTTGATGTATCCATTGTGGTGTCACTGTGATGAACACGATGGAGCCTCCAAAGAAGTGGCGAAGTATGTGCCATGCGATGGAACCAATACGACGTAAAGTCCAGGCACATCACACCCAAAATGACCTTCAACCACAAGGGTACATCAATCCAATGAAAAAGACCGAACTGATGAATGGCCGACCAATTAATGAGGCTCACTTGAACTACTGCAAATGCCAGGTTGGCCAGGTAGAAAGCAAGCATGAAAACAAAATTGTTAAAAAAGTGATTTATACGTTTATCAAATTTGAAAGGAGTGCCAAGTAGAAACTCAAAGCTGTAGAATAAGGCGATTAAAAAAATGATAATGTAATTTCCATCCAGTGAATTAATAGATTTGATTATGCTTTCCATGATGTTTTAGTTGAACTGAATTTTTTTACACTGTTTGTTTTTTAGAGTCCCTTATCATAAAATATATTGAAATTATGAATACAATAATGTACAGAATGTCCTTTAATTGTTAGTAGAGGCATGAATTATATCATTTGTTATCAGCATTACTCTTGTTAGCAGCTATTAGGGCTGGTATAATTGATATTCTAATATCATCAACTTCTTCATCAAAGACATTCCAGCATAATGTAACTGCTACTAAATCGAACTCAGGAATTATTATTAGTGCTTGTCCTCCGTGACCAAAACCAGCGATTACTTTAGTGCCATTTTTGTCTGGCCTCCACCACTGAAACCCATATCCAAAGTCCAAAACTTGCGTAGTATCTGAAAGCCTACTTGTACTTTTCTCGATCCACTGAGTTGAGATAATTTGATTGCCTTCCCAGTTACCTTTATTTAGTACAAGCAATCCAATTTTTGCTAAATCCTCTGCCTCTAAATATAAACCTCCTAGTGCATCGGGAAACCCCGTGGGCGATATTTTCCAATGATAATTTTTAATCCCTAATGGTTCAAACAAATATTTTTCGGCATACTCGTCAAGATGTAGGCCAGTCGTCTTTTTAATTATTACAGACATTAATTGACTACCACCACTGTTGTAAATCCATTTCGTGTCAGGGAATGTATCCATTGGCTGGTTAAGTGTGTATTGAATCCAGTTATCGCTCTTTTCCAGCATAAAAGTAGTGTTACCAGGGTCTGTATCTGGTGTGCCTATTTCATGCCACTCCATTCCCAGTTTCATTTTTAACAAATGTTCAAGATTAGCTTCATACAAAGGATCTTCCACCTTCGATAGGTCAAAATCAGTTAGATAATTTAATATTTTAACTTCTGTAGAAGGTATTTTACCCTGGTCGATAGCAATGCCTATTAGTAGAGAACTGATTGACTTAGTTATAGATTGAAGAGTATGAATTTCTCTATCTTTATAATATGGGTGCCAAAATGGATGATAGTAATTAAACTCACCAAAAACAGTTGAGTCTTGGCAAGTATTATAGCCACATCCTATTGGGCTACTTTTACCTTTACTAATCTTTTTATAGTCATTTCTAAATAGAGTGTCCAGGATAAGCTTTCCGTTTTTAACAAGAAAAATTCTATCAACATTCCCGTATTTTCCTTCATCAACTTCCTTTAAAAAAAGGTCAAACGGTTCTTTCTTCAGCCCTTCGATTTCAAAAGTAGAGTTTATAAAGAAGGCATTTGGTAATTCAGTATTCTTTTTGGCTTGCTGACATGCCACCAATAAGAAAGAAATGAAGGTTGTATAGAGGTAAAATTTCATGTTAATTTATAATAACGCTTGTGTTCATAGCTAGTGTTGATTTAAATTTTATTTTGCATCGAACAAAATTTTATCAGCTTGAATTTTGCCCCGTAAAGCACAGTTAATTTTACCGACATCAGGGGGCATTTGCGAAATTTGGGGAATTTGGTGCTAGTCCAGTCCAGCCCCAACCCAATGTTACCTGCATAGTCTTATGTTTTAGTCTATGCCGATCAAATAAAAGTTCTTCACTCAGCTTTTGCATAATCAATCACAGAAGTCAGTTGAATTGGAAAATCAGTAAGGGTGTTTTTCATATCAATTTCACTTCCGTTTACTAATCCTAACATTAACGTGGCAAAAGATTCACTCAGAGGATCCTGCGCTGCGTCTCTTTGTGCTTCTATTGCTTCCTTTGGCACAAACTGAAGTACAAACTTTGTTCCTTTGACTGTCTCAAAAATATTCACTGCTTCAAGCTGACTTAGCGCCTCTGGTCCGCCCAGTTCAATAATTTTATTTGCAGCAGCAGGATTATCTAATGCGGCTACAGCAAATGACGCTAAGTCTTTTATTGCTATCCACGAGATCTTGTTATTCCCTTCTCCATAAATGGTAGCTTTGGCATTGGGATAATCGAAGCCCAATGCAGGGCTTAGCCATACTTCCATAAAATAGGTGGGTTGTAAAATGGTATAACTCAAACCGCTTTCTGCGAGATATTTTTCTACTTTTCGTTTAGCAGTTTGCAGAGGGGATTCGCCCAATTCACAAAATGAAATATATATAAATTGCTTTACGCCTGCTTTTACAGCAGCATCAATCAGGTTAATTTGTCCTTCATCATCTACTGTTTGAATGGAATCGCCTTCCTGTCTTGATAAAGTTGAAGAAACGGTTGAAACGATTGCTGAAACACCATGTAATGCATTTTCCAATGAAACCTTATCTTTTAAATCTCCTTCAATTGTTTCAACACCTGATGCTTTTAACTGAGCTACTTTATTTGCATCTGATGTGGCACGTACCAAACCTTTTACTTTTTTATTTTTTCCCACTAACAGCCGGCAAATTTCACCGCCTAAAAATCCTGTAGCACCTGCTACAAATACTGTTGAAGAATTGTTTGCATTGTTCATATTGTTTGTTTTGTTTATTGTTTGTTATGCGTTCATTGTATATATTTTGTTCGTACGATTAGCTGCTGGCTTACAACGTCAGTTTGTATAACAACTCTGTTTATACTTTAAATATACCTAAAATTTAAAGGCCCAGGCTTTGATTTTAAGCTGCCTTACAAAAGAGGCTATACAATGTTTTAAAAAACAAAGTGTTTTATTGCTTTTAAAAAGCTTGTTTTGGTAAAAAATACAAGCCAAAGCTCCCGCAGGAACTTTTTGAACAGGTTTTTATCAATGATGTTGATTAACCTGCGCAGGTTGTAGGCGGTAAACATTAATCCCACATCTGCGCTGGCCCTTTGTATTCTTTTTTTATTTTTAGTGCAAAGGGCCAGTGCGGGGCAGCCCTTGCAGGCATTGGTTTTATAATGCTTTACAAAGTAGATATATCGTTGTTTGCTTTTTTGATACCAGTTGCCATTGGTAATTAAAGTTTGTTGTTGGGGGCAAGTGTAGGTATCGTTTTTTTCGTTGTAAATAAATTTATCAAAGTTATAGTTATCATCAGGCGCAAAGGCAGCTACACCGGGTATGGCCACCATAATATCAATCCCCATTTCAACAGCTTTTTTAATTTCGCTTCCGGTGTGGTATCCCTTATCGTAAAGAGCGGTAAAGTTGTTGTGTTGTAAAATGGTTTTTGTGCGGCGCAGCATGGCTCCCATGGCTTTGCTGTCGTTTTCGTTGGTTACTTTGTAATCAATGGGCAGGCAGTGTTTGGCATCCATCACGGTTTGCACATTGTAGGCTACTTCGGTAATGTTGTTTCTGGTAATCATCTGTCGGCTGTCGGGGTCGCTGGTAGATATTTGTGTGTCACCGTTTTCATGTAGTTGATCTGTAAGGTGGTTATAAAAATCTTTTCGATTGTTTTGTTTTTCAATTTCGGCACTTATTATTTTTTTATTTTGTTCTTCGGCTGTTACCATGGCTTTGTTATATTCATTGAGTTTGTTTTCAATGTAAACCAGGAGCTGTTCAATTTTACCTTCATTAAAATTATTTTTCTTGCTGTTTTTGGCTCTTAGTTTTGTACTGTAGCCTGCAATGAGTTTATCGTGATTAAATTAAACTGTTTTACAACCGACACGTTATAGCGGAATACCTGGCGTATGGCTTTTTCATTGTCGCGGTGAAAGTTGCTGATGGCGTTATGGTCTGGTGCCAGTAGTTTCATCAGCCACATGAGCTCGATGTTGCGGTGACATTCTTTTTCCAGGGTTCTTGACGACCTGATGGAGTTCAGATAACCATATACAAAAAGCTTTAATAGATCTTTAGGATGATAAGCAGGTCTGCCTTCTGCAGAAGTTGCAGGCCGAAGTGCTTGCAATAGCCGCGGCTAATGTTTATGCAGGGTCAAGAACAAAATCCAGGGTGGTGTTTTGTCCTTGCTTTACTGTTACTTCTTTTTCTGTTTTGTCCTTATACTTTGGTGCTGATATGCTGATTGTATAAATGCCGGCAGATATTGGTTTTATTTCGTAACTGCCTTTTTCGTTGCTTGATTTTTTGTTTCCAGTTTCAATAACAAAGATTGTAGCACCGTCCACAGGTGATTTGTCCATTGAATTTAATATTACTCCTTTCAGCGTTGTTGTAGATTGTCCGGGATCAATAATTACCCTGTTTGCTTTGTAGGTTGATACAAAATCGGGATGGGCTGCTTTGAAACCAACAACTGTTTTGTCCATCTGCTCTTTTAAAACTGTGCCAGCTTCAGCTATTAACTTCTTTAAATTTTCCCGTATCGTCTTTTTTTGTGCTGCTGAATTACGGGGCGTAGGAACTTTTACCTGGTAGCCGTCAATTGTTGTTTGCAAAGCGGTTAAACTTGCAGCCGTTAATCCATAAGATGCAAGGGCTGCTAAATTTGCTGCGCCTGCATCCTTAATGTTTTGACAGCGTGGTGGAAGCATGTCGTTTTTTGTTTTTAATAAGTCTGCAAAAGAAAAATTTACCTCCTGCTTTAACGTGTTATTTGCGCCTGCAGATGCGAAAGCGAAGATTGGTGCGGCAACATCGGCAGCTAACTGGCAAAGCGTTTTCTTTGCTTCTAGTTTTATCTACCGTGATACCTTTTGTTACCAGATCTTCCTGCTGCGCTGTTGGGATGATTGCACTTACTTTTGAATTGAAGGCGGTAAGTGTTGTTGTGAAAGCGGGAACGGTGGCAACGATAGTTGGGTTATCGTTGCAGTGTTTTTGAGTAGCCCGAAACATGTTGAGCTTTGCCTCTTGTTTTGCGTTCATGATTGTACGTTTAATGATTAAAAAATAGAGACTCCAATAGAGAGATTAAACGTAATACATGAAAAGTGCAAAAAAAAGTAAAAATGATTTATGAATAAAGCGGTTAACTTTCTTAACAAAACTTAAAGAAATGGGGGCAAAAGTAATTTCCAAAATTAAAATGTCAATTTCCAAAGCTGCAATGTCTTTTTCCGAAAATGAGGGATCGATTTCCGAAAATGCACCGGTCATTTCTTCGCCGACAAAGTCAATTTCTGAACTGTCAAAAGTCATTTCCGTGCCGACAAAATCGATTTCCGTGCTGACACGGAGCATTTCTGTACCGACACGGTCAATTTCTCGACCGCCAAATTTTATTTCTTTAGGTGATAGGGATGTAAATTATTGATTTTCAATGTTTTTTTAATGTATCGATAATACAATTCATCATTTTGCTTTAAAATCCGGTTACAAACCGGTAGAACTGAAAGGCATCAAGTGATCCCGTAAACATTTCGTTTTTAATTTAAACATTTGGGATGGGAACACCTGCGCCAAAAACTGCATTTTTTTATTGGGGCTTTTTTTGGAGTTTAGGGTTTAGATTAGAGGTGGCAACTTTTAAAAAGATGCCACCTCTTTATCTAAAAAAATTACGGGGGAGGGATTAGAACCCTCAACTTTGGTTTAATGAAATAGCCACGTTTCGCCACTATGTGCTGCAAACCGAAATGATGCAGCAGTAGTAAAATAACAGCCCCGTGTTGTAAATGTAATTTTTTTTAAGAATCGGGCGAATACTTATGCATGGCAGGCTTGTGAGAGACGAGGACGAGAGGAGCCAGTGGGTTTAAAATCCGGTTACAAACCGGTAGAGCTGAAAGGCATCAAGTGATCCCGTAATCTTTACGTTTTTAATTTAAACATTTGGTAAGGGAATACTTGCGCCAGTGGGAGCATATAGACGACCCACAATTAATCTTGCAAGGGGTCTTTTTTAAAAACACTAAAAAAATAACTTACAACACAGTAAAATTAATAGTCTAAAAAAAACGTTTAGGACACTATTATTTTAAAAAGATCAATAAATTATTTTTTTAGTAGATTTCTTTTAGCATCATCAATACAATGTGCAATAAATTTTTGCCCGTAATAAAAATCAGTTGTTATTGCTTTAGAATTTTAAAAGATTTATTCCCCTGCTTCACCCGGATCACATACATTCCTTTTGGCAATTCCGAAAGATTGAAAGAACCATTTCCGCTAATTTGTTTGGTTTGCAATTTGCTTCCTGTTGCAGAAATAAGTTCTGCTGTTATTACATTACCCGACTGAACAAACACGAGGTTACTGGTAACTGTAGGGAAAACAAGTATATCGTCGTGGCTTTCCATTTTGATTACCCGAACAAGACTAAATTTATAAGAGTTGTCTATATCAACTATTCTTAGCCTGTAGTAATTAATCTTTGGCAAAGGTGTATTATCAATCCAATTGTAAAAACCACCATTGATGCTGTTTCTTGCCTGCACCCTTCCAATGGTTGTAAAACCTGATCCATTAGCACTACGTTGCAATTCGAAATGAGACACATTCACTTCATTGGTCGTTTCCCAGGCCAGATCAACTTTCTTTGCATCCATAGTTTTCCTTGCAGTAAAACTCAACAGGTCCAGCGGCAGAGCTATCTGTACCATAGTAATCGCATCGGGATTATTCAATGCATCCAATGGCGGGTCTTCAAAATTGCCGGCTTTATCCAATGCAACGCTTATAAATTTATATGTTTTACCAAACACCCCTGTATAAGTATCGGAGGTAAGAGTGGTCAATGATTTCCATACTTTGTATGCGCTGTCATTAATAGAAACATAAATGCTGTACAGGTCAATTCCTGCATGTGCATCGGTTCCACTCCACGAAACATTGAAATTTATGGTATTGGTTATTGGTGGCAAACTGTTTACAGCACTGGAAGGTTTCAATGTATCTATTCTGTGTTCCCATTCATTGGTGATGATAGGTGCATTTTCATCAAATACAATAGTGGCTTTATTTATTAAAATAGTGCCATTGGTAACTGTTGATTTAGGCGCAATAGTATATGTAACATATCCTGCGCCACTAAAACCATCAACATTGGGAGGCAAAAAACCTTCCGTAGGACTGCTTGTTAATTGAAGAGTAACTGTATCAACTGTCCAGAACCGCCACCTAACAATTCCCGATGCTGTATCTGTAACTGCATCAATACGCAAATAATTTGGATGAATGGGGCGAATATCTTTGAGATAAGAAACATTTTTTTCGTGAGGCTCTGCCGTTATCACACTATCGCCCCATGAAAATTGACCCAACTGTAAAGTATTAATATCATATACAGTTTTGTCAATCGTATCTCTTACTTCTACAAAAGCAGCTGGTGCCGTTGCTGTTGCAATATTTTCAAAGGTGATGGTATAAGCGATATCATCTCTATGATTGATATACTTTCTGTCGGCATTGTTTCCTGGGCCATACTTAGCATTAGGATCTACTGAATTTGATTCACACCATTCCTGGCAACCTGCTATAGCAGAATTGCTTCCCCAAGCCCTCCCATTTACTTTTAATTTTGCTCCAATTTTTCCTGCCTGCAAAAAAGGTAAACACATATCACACATTTCCGGAAATATCTGTGCTCCAGGGCAGTCGGCACAATTCCCTGCGGCAATTCTACCGGCAGTCCCGTTAATATTCCGGGTAAAATTGTTAGCCATTCTTCCCTGCAGTACCTGTATGGAAGTATCAATGCAATCATTATCCAATGAATCAATATCTTCAAGATAGATCCAGTTATTTACTACGCCTTGTATGATTCGTTTAAATGGTATGCCGCCCAAATTAGAAGGAACACCGCTACCGGGGCAGTCTGCCATTTTTGCCAGCAATGCAGAGAACCCTGCCTGCATTGGCACTCCGTAATTTTCTAATAACGGGTTTTGTGAAATACGGGCAAGTGTTCTCATCAACGTATCAAATGCAGCAGTAAAACAGGTATTCCAGATTGCTTCATTTACTGTAATATTCAATTGTTTTTCTACTTCATGCTTTAAAAAAGAACTATAGCAAGGTTTATAATCTGAGTGAATGGTATCCTGCAAGGCATAAGAGTCCAATAGCTGTTGCATTACCATTGCCCCCGACTGAAAAGCATATAAGGGGCTGGCTGGATTTGAGTTCTTTAAGTTTTCTCTCACCGAAGAATGCCCTGGTATCCGTACTTTGTAATAGGCCACAAGATGTCTTTTGCGT
Source organism: Ferruginibacter sp. (assembly GCA_046596255.1). Taxonomy (GTDB): domain Bacteria; phylum Bacteroidota; class Bacteroidia; order Chitinophagales; family Chitinophagaceae; genus Ferruginibacter. The sequence goes on from JBKJMZ010000010.1 coordinate 17,097, forward strand.
GCCGAATCAAGCATATTGAACTGCATTACTTCAGCAGGTACAGCATTATTACTAAGGTATTGAAATGTGTGTTGAAAAACTCCTTCCGTTGGCAGAGAAACCATAAAGGTATTTGAAAAGAGATTTAAATTTGCAGTTGCCACACCGGGAAGAACATTTGCCGCTGCTACAAAAGGCACCATCACTGCATCATGACTGCCGTTATTAGAAATGGTAGCACCAAAACCAATACGATTCGGCCTCACCAACCGCCTGCCCGTTGGCATAGCAAGGGTTATATCTGCAGGTATATTATTTTCAATTACAACTGCATTATTCAACGTATCAAAGGCACTGCCTAATGTAGCTATAGCCCTGTATGTGCCGGGTGCAAGACCAGTAAGATTAAAATTGGCACGAATGCGATTGTTGTTTATAAGAAACTTTGCAACGGGATTAATTACCTGTGCGCCAAGCATCAGCTTAACATTTGTAGCACCTGTAAAACCAAAACCTTCAAACATCAGGGTGCTTATGCCGGCATTGCCCGCCCGGTTGGGGTTTACACGTTGCAACCCTCTTATTTCTATAGGCACTGTTAATGTATCTAAGCCACAAATGTTGCCAGTAATTAATTGTACATTTTTAACACCGGCTGTGGCATATGTCTTCACCGGATTAATAACAGTATCAAGGGTATTGTCGCCAAACTTCCAGGTGAGTGTATCGGCATTTAAAGAATTATTTGTAAAAAATACTTTATTACCTTCTACCTGGTAGGTCATTTGTGATAAGGGGCCATAAATAGAACAAACAGTAAAAGACCGCCCTTCCTGCTGACTCCATACTCCGCCTGCATCTTTATAACGAATGACAAGGGTATAGTTGCCCAGTGGCAGTGCTGCCACAGGCGGCGAGAAAGTTTGTCTTATGGTATCCCCGGGCACCGGTACTGTAATGGGTATTCCATTTCCAAACCCCGGATCGCTATCAATAAAATATTCTGCAGCTACAATAATTGGGGCATTAACCGCTGAGGAAGAAACATAGAATCCCTTTTTTTCAAATAAACCCCAAATACCATTTGCATCTTTTGTTCTGATTGATAAAAAATGAAAACCAGGTGATAAAGAAGTTGGAATGCTTGCAGTAAAATTTACAACAGCCCCGTTGGTACCAACTGATGTGGCAGTTGCATTTCCCATACCGGGATCAGTATCAAAAAAATATTCGGCCGCAACAATATTCGCGGTATTACTTGTATTGGTGGAAATATAAAATCCCCTTTTTTCAAATAAGCCCCACATACCATTTGCATCTTTTGTTCTGATTGATAGAAAATGAAACCCAGACGATAAAGAGGTTGGAATACTGGCAGTAAAATTTACAACAGCCCCACTGGTACCAACTGATGTGGCTGTTGCATTGCCCACACCCGGGTCGGTATCAAAAAAATATTCGGCCGAAACAATATTGGCTGCATCGCCGGTTGTAGTGGAAATATAAAGTCCTCTTTTTTCAAACAAACCCCAGGTGCCGTCATTATGCTTTACCCTTACTCCTAAAAAATGAAATCCCTTGGTTAATGAAGCAGTGGAAATAGATGCTGAAAAATTTAAGGTATCGCTTGTTCCGC
>JBKJMZ010000047.1:0-14018 GCA_046596255.1 Ferruginibacter sp.
AGTAACATGCGGTTGGCCTTGTATGCGGCATCTTTATAAGGGTTGCCATAATAAGCAAATCCCAGTCTGGCCATAATGATATTGAACTTTAGCTCTCCACCCACACGAAAATTAAAATTGCCTTTGTAATCTGCTTTTACCACATTGTTCAAAGCTTTGTAATAGGTTTTTTCTTCATCGGTCACTGTTTCATTATCGCTGCTGAAGCGGCTGCCTTTGTGATGCACATATTCAATATCGGCACTTATAAAACCTTTTTGTTTTTTTACATCAACGATCTCCCTAAAAACATAAGATGCACTGATCATTGCTTTAAAGGGTGTGCTCTGTATATACTTTGCCTGGCCGGGTTCATTGTTTGTAAAGGTTAGAGAGCTTACATTATAATTGTTTACCGGGTTTTCAAGCGCTGTTGTTAACGTTACAGTTCTCGTATCTTTTAAAAACATCCAGGTGGGAGTGTGGATGGCAAGCCCGATGCGGATATAATCTTGCGGCCGGTAAATAATACCAATTTTTGCATTGAAGCCTGTTCCTTTTGTTGTAAAATTATCGGTGTACTCAAACTGTTTAAAATAGTTTGAAGTATTGGATGAGGTATCTGATTCCTTAAAATAAGTATTGCTTTCATAATTCACCAGGGGAATTCCAATGCTAGCACCAATGAACCATTTGTCTTTGCTGTTATGTGCGAAACCAACAGCCAGTTCAGAAATGGCGCCTTTTGTTTTCTTGATCATCTCCTGTTGCAAAGCCTGTCCTGCATCGAGTATATATTCAGGAGCACCCTTTACCTGAACAACCCCATTGATGGTTACCGTATCAATCAGGTAAGTATATAATGCGGGTGCTGTTGTGTAAGCTAAGGAACTGGAGTTTAAAGCCTGATCGATGGTTAATCCACTTTTTGCAAACGCTTCTGCAAACTGTTCGCTGAAGGAACTGTAATTATTCAATCCTTTATACCGTACTTCGTTATTAAAATTGGCGGTTTGTGTTATGGCAATACTTACAGCACTGCTGTTCCTTGTATCATTGCGATCAGCAAATCCTAAAACCCAGCCCGTTGTACCAAAACCAATGCTGTTTCTTTTATTTTTTGTATCGGTATCCCTGAATTTTGCCTGGTTGTTATTTAACAGGAACAGGGGAGTGATCACAAATTCATTGGTTTTATAAAAGCCAAGCCCGGCAGGGTTTACAAAAGTTGCATTAATGTCGCCACCAAGCGAACCCATTACACCACCGATGGCCATATTACGTGCTGTACCACTTTGTGGGTAAAATGAATAGCGTATCGCATCTTCAGGAACCTGTGCGTAAATGATGGTGGAAATAAATAAAAAGAAAAGAAGTAAATATTTTTTCATTCAATATTTTTTATTGTACAAATACTTTTCTGACTGCTTGAGTCGATCTTCGCGTGTTCCTCCCCCTCCGGGGGGAGGGTAGGAGGGGGCCGGTCTTCCTTATCCACCTCTTCCCGGCCTGCTCACCGATCCTGAACTGCTGCTGCCTGATGAAGAACTTCCGCTGCTGTTGTTACTGCTGTTGTTGGATGATGGCGAATAAGTCCGTGAATTATTTGAGGAGGATTCTGTAGTACTTGATGGTAGTATCACCCTTCTTCCTTCAGACGGAGAGCTGTTGCGGTTACTGTTATTATATTGTACAGGGTTTGTCCAGGTTACGGTTCCGCTGGTTTTACCGGATGCTACCCTTGCATTATAGCCTTTATAGGTATTGAGGTTTACCATGCGGGGCGTTGTATTTACAGGCGCTGCATAAGTAGTATAAATTGCCCAGGGATAATAATACGGATTGTAATAATAACTGCTATTCATGCAATTGCATACGGTGAATTTGTATGGGCTGTTTTGGTATTCATAATCTTCGCGGAAATCCCTCCAGCGCCTGTCACGTATGCCCATGGAAATTTCATAATCCACGGCATTGGAGTTTCTTGCCTGCTCTCTTTTTTCTTCTTTATAATTATCCTCTTTCTGCACGCGGACAGGCGAATAATATACATCATCAGGTGTTTGCCCTGATTTGTAAGCTGTGCTGCAACTGCTGAAAGCAGCAACAGATAAGGTTATAAGTAAAAGTTTTGATCGCATGGTGATTAGTTTAAAGCATTTAAAATTGAAGTTATTACTTTTGTGCAGGTTTTGTAGAACTAAAATCTGCACCGAATCTCTCAACAGACATTAAAGTTAAAACGTTCGTTGTTAAAACAGTGCTAAAAAGGTTTATAGTTTGTGTTTTTTGGTTAGAGTTCACCTTCGGGCGGACAGCGGTAATGAGATTCGCTAAAATAAAAGTTGAATAAAAAACTAACTGCCGTAGTTTCCCGTCTTTGTGAGGAGGGACAACTGAAGCAATCTGCCGGGAGAAGCAAAGCTGATTATAGCTATACCGTACAAGAGTGCCCTTCTTTCCTCAGGGTAAACTGTGCCACTAAAGTTGAATAAAGAATAAAAAGTTTGGGACAAAAAAAATAAATTAATAAATGAGCAAAGAACTAACATCAAGAGCAGAAGATTATTCTAAATGGTACAACGAGCTGGTAGTAAAAGGCGGATTGGCAGATCATTCGGCGGTAAAGGGCTGTATGGTAATTAAACCTTATGGCTTTGCCTTATGGGAAAACATGCGTGACCAGCTAGATAAAATGTTTAAAGAAACGGGACATGTAAATGCATACTTCCCCTTGCTCATACCCAAAAGTTTTTTAAGCAAAGAAGCAGCACACGTAGAAGGCTTTGCCAAGGAATGTGCAGTGGTTACACATTACAGGTTAATGAATGATCCGGATGGTAAAGGCATTGTTGTTGATCCCGATGCAAAACTGGAAGAAGAACTGATCATTCGCCCTACTTCCGAAACTATTATCTGGAGTACTTATAGGGACTGGATACAATCATACCGGGATCTTCCTTTATTGATAAACCAATGGGCAAATGTTGTGCGCTGGGAAATGCGTACCCGTTTATTCTTACGCACTGCAGAATTTTTGTGGCAGGAAGGTCATACTGCACATGCAACCAAAGAAGAAGCGATCGAAGAAACAGAACGCATGCTGGATGTATATGCTGAATTTGTAGAAACTTTTATGGCCGTACCGGTTATTAAAGGGGTTAAAACCGAAAGTGAAAGATTTGCCGGTGCTGTAGATACCTATTGTATTGAAGCTTTGATGCAGGATGGCAAAGCATTGCAGGCAGGTACGTCGCATTTCCTGGGACAAAATTTTGCAAAAGCATTTGATGTACAATTCTTGACCAAAGAAAATAAAAAGGAATATGTTTGGGCCACGTCCTGGGGCGTGTCAACAAGATTGATCGGTGCATTGATCATGGCACATAGCGATGACCAGGGATTGATACTGCCTCCAAAGATAGCACCCTTCCAGGTGGTGATCGTACCTATTTATAAAGGGGAAGAAAGCAAACCGCCAATTGATGCAAAGGTCAATGAAATAATTGCATCACTAAAAGCATTGGGTATAAGGGTGAAGTATGATAACAATGATCACAGCCGTCCGGGCTGGAAATTTGCACAATATGAATTACAGGGTGTGCCTGTGAGAATTGCGATGGGACTTCGTGATATGGAAAACCAGGTGGTAGAAGTTGCCCGCCGGGATACCAAAGAAAAGAACAGTATGCCAATGGATGGGCTTGCAGGTAATATTGTCCAATTGCTGAATGAAATTCAGCAGAACATGTACAATAAAGCACTTGCATTTAGAACGGAGAATATTACCAATGCCGATTCCTGGGACGATTTTGTGAAGATACTGGATGACAAGGGCGGGTTCATTTCAGCACATTGGGATGGCACTTCGGCTACCGAAGATCAGATAAAAGAAAAGACCAAGGCCACGATACGATGCATACCGATGAATAATGCAAAAGAAGATGGGAAATGCATACTTACGGGTAACCCAAGTGTACAAAGGGTATTGTTTGCGAGGGCTTATTAAGGAATTTGAATTGGGAATTAGGAATTTGGAATTAGGGTTACAATTATAGCCCATAACCAAAACTAAAAACTCAAAACTCAAAACAGGACTTTTGCATGCTATATGTATTTTTAAATATAACTGCCTGGCTTGAAACTCATCAACTGCCCTGCATGTTCAAAGCCATAACGCATATTGATTGCCCAGGCTGCGGCATACAGCGCAGTTTTATTCTATTGATAAAAGGAGAGCTAACCGCCAGTTTTTTATTGTACCCCGCCCTTATACCCATTCTTTTGCTACTTGCTTTTTTGGGCGTTCAGCTAATAGCCAGGTTCAGCAGGGGTGCTTTGCTATTAAAATATGGATATCTTTTTTGTGCAGGAATAATTCTGGTAAGTTATATTTACAGATTAATTACCAAAACTGTATAAAATGACTGAACCAAACAGAGACTATCTGAACATGGGCAATAATAATGCAATGCCCCTCCCCAATGCAACCGCCACACTTGTACTCGGTATCTTATCCATTGTAGTTTGTTTTATCTGCGGCATTATTGCGCTTGTTATTTCTAACAAAGACCTTGCACTTTACCGGGCTAACCCCGAACAGTATTCAGCCGCATCTTACAACAATATTAAAGCAGGACGTGTCTGCGCCATCATCGGCCTTGTGTTACAGGTAATAGGCATCATTATTTATATTGCTGTTTTTGCATTTGCCATTTCACATATGGATGAGTTCAGATAAAATTTACCAATAACAAACCTAAAGCTATGAGTGATCAACAAAACTACCTGAATTCAGGTAACCAACCGGCCAACCTGCCAAATGCAACTGCGGCATTGGTTCTGGGTATTATTTCAATTGTAGGCGCATTATGTTACGGCATAATTGGTGTTATATGCGGCATCATCGGATTGGTGCTTGCCAATAAGGATCGTAAATTATACCAGGCTACGCCTGAATTATATTCCGCTTCCAGTTACAGCACATTAAATGCCGGCAGAACATGTTCTATCATCGGGGTTATTTTAGGAGGCATCGTGGTATTGATCATAATCTTCTATTTTATCTTCTTCGGTGCTTTGTTCATGGAAGCACTGCGCAGCAGTAATTATTAATTTATTTCATTAAAAAAGTGGGCTTTCTATTTTGAAAGCACGCTTTTATATTTTGGGCAAAAATCATTCCTTTGTGGCCAGGTAATTATAATCTTCCAGCAGCTTCTCCAGGAACTGGTCTACATGCATATCAGAATTTATATGCAATACCTCTTTGATCTTCATCGCAACCCGGTTACACATCTCGTAATTGTTTCTTTTGCTGGCCTGGGTCAACACGCCTTTAATGGTGTTTATATCCCTGTCGCTGAGCCGCATCACTTCGGGGAACATTACTTTGTAATCTGTTTTATTGATCTCCATAAAAACAGTATCGGCAACAGTTAAAGCCGACTTCGTGTTCACTACCACCGTACCTGCGATCATATCGCCCAGGCGCTGGTTCTTATTGGATACCGAAATGATAATGATTACTGCAATACCACAAATGCCGGTTATAAAACTATAGGCTAGTACATTCTCATTGGAAAAAGCAATATAACCAAACAAGAAAGGCCATTCAAAGAATTTGGTTATCCAGCGCAGCAGGTATTGTCCAAAAGTTGGCTCACCACCTTCCAGGCTGATGACCCTGATGAAAAGCATTTTTTTACCTATTGTTTGCCCGTTCAGCCAGAGTTCTGTAAGCAAAGAATACATTAGCATGGGCAATGATATGATCAGGATATCCAGTCCGGCATTTGCCCCAAAGTCCAGCAAAAACTCATCATACAGCATAAACTTCATACTATAGAGATAGATCAAGAGGATACCAAAATCGATAATATATGCCAGGAGGCGCTTATGAAATTCCGCGATCTCAAACTCCAGGTCAATATTAAAAGCAGTACCAATTTGTATGATGCCCATGAATGCAAAATACAAAAATGATATAACAGCAGTATCAAACCTGGATAATTCTTATTTATTAAGATTTGAACCACATAGAACATAGGACACAATAGAAAGAAATATAGAACAACTATGTGCATACCTATCTACCTATCTGCCTATGTGGTTCAAAATGAAAGTCAGGAACATTGACCATGAATTAACCCGAAACATGAATTTTTTTATTAATCAAAAAAGCATGAATTTACAGGCTTAATTCTAAACCTGTAATTTTTTGGAATGAGGGAAGCGATGTTTATTAAAAAGAATGCTGATAAGTGGAATAAATACCAGCAATCACCTACCGACAATCCCGATGAAACCGCTGAACGCTTTATTGGCCTGATCGATGACCTGAGCTATGCCAAAACCTTCTATCCCAGAAGTAAAGTTACCCGCTGGGTAAATGGCATTGCAGCCGGCATTTATCAAAGCATTTATAAGAATAAAAAAGAAAAATATAGCCGCATATTCCAGTTTTGGAAATTTGAGCTGCCCCTGCTTTTTAAAAGATACCACCGCATATTTTTATTTACCACTATCCTGTTTGTGTTGTTTGTTGGCATCGGTGTTTTTTCATCCATACAAAATCCAGACTTTGTTCGTGGTGTTTTGGGAGATGGCTATGTAGACATGACAGAAGAGAATATTGACAAGGGAGATCCATTTGGTGTTTATAAAGATGGTAATCCTTTTTCCATGTTTGTAAGGATAGCTTTCAATAATATCAGCGTAGCATTCAAAGCATTTGTGGGCGGTTTTACGCTGGGAATTTTAACCATAATGATCATGTGGGGCAATGGGTTGATGTTGGGCACATTCCAGTATATGTTCTTTGCAAAAGGATTGGGTATTAAATCAATATTGGTGATATGGATACATGGCACCCTGGAAATATGGGCCATTGTAATTGCGGCCACTGCAGGACTGATACTGGCAAGCGGCATTTTGTTTCCCGGTACTTACTCCCGCATGGTATCCTTTAAAAGAGGTGCAAAAGATGCGGCCAAAGTTTTAATAAGCCTGGTACCGGTATTTATTGTGGCAGCATTCTTTGAAAGCTATGTAACCCACCTCATGAGCCAGACCTATGATAAGGCCAACAATACAGGCTTGCCGGTTTGGGCAAGTGTTGCTATCTTATCTGTTTCACTGGCATTTATAATCTGGTATTTTATTATCCTCCCTATCCGTTTACACAATAAAGGTTATTACATACAGCCCGATGGTATCATCAACCGGCTGAAAGAAGACAATGCGTAAAATTATTTACATATCGGTTTTGCTGTTCTCCATTTTTTCTGCTGCCAGCGCACAGGAAAAATTTGTGTACGAGGATAGCACCCTGCTGCAAAATGAGAAAGCGTTAACTGCACCCGTTGAAGACATTGAAGTATCAGATGAACTAATCCAATCTAACTATGCCGAAAAGCCTGATACCATATTATACCCTAACAGTCTGCAGCTTCCTTATGATTCTGTAAAACAATGGAAAAACTTAAAGGAGTATGCTTATGTAAAATATTTAGACAGCCTGCTTAAAAATAAGAAGAAAGAAAAAGATGAGGTTAAAGAACCACCACGCTCAAGGGGTGTTTTAAATGATTTTTTGGGATCAGGATTTATAACCGGCTTGCTTTCCATATTAGCCATCCTTTTTGTATTCTTCATCATTTACCGGCTTTTTCTTGCAGAGGGCGTATTCAAACGAAACTCAAAAGCTGTAATAAAAGAACAGGATGAAGTTATAGAACCCGAAATAACCAAAGAAACTGATCTTGATGCGTTGATCAAAACTGCCCTGCAGCATGGTAATTACAGGCAGGCTGTGCGATATCAGTATTTACGCACTTTACATACACTTGCGGATAAAAGTTTAGTGGAGCTTGCACCTGATAAGACCAATTACCAATACGTGAATGAGATCAGGAACCGCGATCACCAGCAGGCATTTGCAGCGCTTACGTTGAACTATGAATATGTATGGTATGGCGAGTTCAATATTGATAAAGAGACCTACGGGAAGATAGAATCCGGATTTACAGCATTAAATCAAAAATTATAAACAGTTTATTGAAGCATAAGCTCACATATCTTTTTGCACTTTGCCTGGCAGTTGTACTTGCGGGTTGTTTGGGTGATAGCAGCAGTAAGGGCAGAAAGATTCCTAAATTAACCGAGACCTATTCAAAGGCCGATACAAAGCCTTTTGGCGGCAATATCGCTTACCGCCAGTTGGAAGCAATGTACACTACCAATTCCATCACTGATAAAAAACAATCCTTTACCAAAACATGGCTAAACATCAGCGATACCGGGTCTTTGTACGTTTGTATCGCACCTCAGTTATTTGTAAGTGAGGAAGAAGTGGATGCCATGATGGAGTTTGTTGAAGCAGGCAACAGCCTTTTTATTGCTGCAGGCCTCATTGATAAAATGCTGCTTGATAAGATCAATTCCAAACAGGTGTACAGTAACCCTGCATTACAGAAAGTAATAGACTACATGGATAATACCAGTGTGACCACGGTACAGTCAAACAATAAATTTGATTTCTATTATTATCCATTTGAAAATTATTTTTCGAAGTTTGATACAAGCAATACCCGTGTGCTGGGTTATAATCCGGGTAACAAGCCCAACTTCATCGTTCATTTTTATGGTAAAGGAAAATTGTTCCTGCATTGCGAGCCCCGGACCTTCAGTAATTATTTCTTGCTTACCAAAAATAATTACAATTACTTTAAGCACGCAGTGGCCTTTACCCCATCCGAACCCCAGCATGTTTACTGGGATGATCATTATTACAAGCAGCGCCGTAAAAAAGCCGATAAGGATTTCTCCAGCTTCAGCGAGATCATGAAACACCCGCCCCTGGCATTTGCATTATGGCTGACGATTATTTTATTATTGCTGTATGTGCTGTTTGCCGGCAAGCGCAGGCAACGCATTGTAGAAGAGCTTAAACCTAATGAGAACACCACAGTAACTTTTACAGAAACGATCGGGCGGCTTTACCTGCAGAAAAAAGACAATAAAAATATTGCCGACAAGATGGTTACTTATTTTAATGAGTACATTCGCAATACTTATTTTTTAAACACTAACCAGGTCAACAACGAGTTCATCATCGTGTTGAGCCGTAAAAGCGGTGTTGAAAAAGAAAAAGTAGAGACCCTGTACCGTACCATTGCAGCCACACAAACCAGCACAGTGGTAAATGATTACCAGTTGCTTTCTTTACATGAACAGATACAACAATTCTATAAAAACAAAGGGAATAAAAATTAAATAAAAACTACCCAAACCAATGGAGTGTAAAGCTCTGCCAACTGGGAAATTTGGGGCAAAACAAAAAACTGATGGAAGAAAATCTATTTCAGCAACGCATTGACCTTGGAGGATTGAACAGGTCTGTATATGATATCCGGCACGAGATATCGCAGGTTATAATCGGGCAATATAAAATGGTGGATCTTTTACTGATCGGCCTTTTGTGTGATGGTCATATTTTGATTGAAGGTGTTCCCGGTGTTGCAAAAACATTAACGGCCAAACTCCTGGCCAGGATCATTGATGTGGATTTCTCCCGACTGCAGTTTACACCCGACCTTATGCCTAGTGATGTTACCGGAACTTCTGTATTCAATCCACGTGAAGGGGAATTTAAATTCAAGGCCGGCCCCATCTTCAGCAATATTGTTTTGATCGATGAGATCAACAGAGCGCCGGCAAAAACACAGGCAGCCTTGTTTGAAGTGATGGAAGAGCGGCAGGTTACTATAGATGGTACCACGCATGAGATGCGATTCCCGTTCCTGGTGCTCGCTACACAAAACCCCATTGAGCAGGAAGGTACTTACCGCCTGCCTGAAGCACAATTAGATCGTTTTCTTTTTAAGATAGAAGTTAATTATCCAACCCTGAATGAAGAGATCAGCATCTTAAACAATCAGCAGGGCAAAACCCAAAACGAGATGTTGTCAACAGTGAAAAAAGTATTGTCGCCGAAAGATATACAACATTTCCGCAGCCTGGTTCAATCCATCATCATTGAACCCAAGCTGGTTGAGTTTATTGCCAGGATAGTGAATGAGACCCGTAACAATCCTGCCTTGTACCTTGGCGCATCACCCAGGGCATCATTGGCAATTCTTCGCTCTGCTAAAGCAAATGCAGCCATTAAGGGAAGAGATTTTGTTACACCGGAAGACATTATTGAAATGGCGCCACATGTATTGAGGCACCGCATTATCTTAACACCGGAAAAAGAAATGGAGGGCATTACTGCCGATGACCTGATAGAATCAATTTTAAAGATCATTGAAGTACCCAGGTAGGCCATAATAACCCGAAGCGGGACTTATATGAGTAGTAGTAAAAAATATATAGGCGCTTTATACCTTAGCAGCAGGTTTTACCTGGCAGCCGGTATCACTATTGTGCTCTTCATCGCTTCGTTTTTTATGCCAGAGATTTATCCCTTTATTAAGATCCTGTTCTTTATTTTTATTGTACTCATCATTACAGATTATATTTTTCTTTTCCTCAGCAGCAGGCCACCAGCTGCCAAAAGGCTAACAGCCGACCGCTTCAGCAATGGCGATGAGAACAAAGTAGAGCTGCAGGTAAAGAACAATATGGGCTTCAAAGTAGATATGGAGATCATTGATGAGTTGCCTGTGCAGTTCCAGAAAAGGAACTGGCAGCTCAACAACCGGTTTAATGCTACAGAGATTAAATATATTTCCTACAAACTCCGCCCGGTTACCCGTGGTGAATATCATTTTGGCCCTATCATTATTTATGTGAGCTCGATGCTTGGTTTATTAAAGCGTCGACATGATATTGATGCAGCAGAGACCATTGCTGTTTATCCTTCTTACCTGCAGATGCGTAAATATGAATTGCTGTCGCAGACCACTATACAAACCGAACAGGGCAATAAACGCATGCGCAAGATCGGCCACAGCATGGAATTTGAGCAGATCAAGGAATATGTACGGGGTGATGACATGCGCAGTGTAAACTGGAAGGCTACGGCCAGGAAAGGGGCGCTGATGACGAACAATTATACGGATGAAAGATCGCAGCAGGTATATTGCATTATCGATAAAGGCCGCTTAATGAAAATGCCTTTTGGCGGACTTACACTCCTTGACTATGCTATCAACAGTACCTTGGTACTGGCCAATGTATGTTTACAAAAACAAGACAGGGTAGGATTGATGACCTTTGCCAATAAAATGGGTTCGTTGCTGGCTGCCGACCGCAAGCCGATACAGCGGGAACATATCCTGCAGCTTTTATACAACCAGGAGACTACTTTTTTAGAAAGTGATTTTGAAATGTTGTACATGCAGATCCGTAGCCGCATCAAGCACCGTAGCCTGATCGTGCTGTACACCAATTTTGAATCCTTATCCGGCCTCAACCGCCAGTTGAATTATTTACGCTCAATTGCGAAGTATCATTTACTGATGGTGGTATTCTTTGAGAACACCGAGCTGCATAAGCTTTCATACCTCGATGCCCGAAACCTCGATGAAGTGTATATCAAGACCATTGCAGAAAAATTTGAGTTTGAAAAAAGGCTTATCGTTAAAGAATTAAAGAAGCATGGTATCCTTTCCATACTTACGCCGCCGGAAAAACTGACCATCAATGCTGTGAATAAATATTTGGAGTTAAAGGCGAGGCAGGCGATATAGTTTTCGGTGAGTCACCCCAAGAGGGTGGCTTACCGTGTAAAAGCTTTAAAAATTATTGCCAAAGCCATGGTTCTTATCTCACGAACCATTTTTAATTTTGTTTCGTGAAAACACGAACGAGGCGGGGGGCTATCAATGCTGTAAATAAATATTTGGAGTTGAAGGCAAGGCAGGCGATATAGAATCCTTTTGATTATTTTATTCCCGTCTTCGACAAGCTCAGACTGACAGCTTTTTGAATTCATGTCTACTGAGCTTTTCGAAGTATCGGCATGAAATTCAAAAAGCGGGATTTAAAACAGATACTTGGTTTTAAGGCGAGTGTCTGCAATGGCTTTTGTACGATAGCTGGCAGGACGCGCCGTTCTATGGTGAGAAGTGATAAATAATGTTACGTTTTTGGATGGCGGCGGTCCTGCGGCTTACACACAGATCCTGCGCAAAGTCTCTCCTGAGAAACTGTGTTATTTAAATACATAATAGCAACTAAAATTTAATCCGGCATTCCATAATCTTTCTGCAACAGGCGCATCTTTTATTTTTATTATGCCATACCTAAATGTGGGCTCGGCAATTAGGTGTATTTTATTATTTAATTTATAATCAATGCCAATACTCATCATAGGAGAGATATCAATTTTATTAAATCCGGATGTTGATGATTGTGTCTTTTTTTCTGTGCTGCCATTATTATATTCATAATTCGCAGTCTGCTTAACATTTAATAAAAAATTTGTCATCAAACCTATACTTGTTAGAAAGCGTATTTTGCTTTTGCCCATTGAAAATTTTACCCTTAAAGGAAATCCAATATATTGATATGCATATGTAAACTTTACTTTTGAGGGTAAAGCCGGATTTGGCGGGAAGTAAATTAAATCCATTTTTTTAGTCTTATAACCTTTATTCGAAAATTGAATTCCGGTTTCCAATCCTATTAGCTGGGAAAAATTAAAACAAAGATTAATGCCTGTTGTATAGCCAAATTTTACCATCTCCATATCGTTTCTGTTTTTTATTACAAGGTCACTGGATGAACTACCATCATTGTTTTTAAGAGATCGAAAACTATAATCGGGCGAAAAGCTATAGCCAATTAAAATTTTTTCTAAATGTCTGGGTTTTTGTGCCTGTATTGTACAGAAGAAGAATGCTGTGCTTACTATAAGGATGAATTTCATGAGTGGAATTATAGTTTATTGTTGTTTCGGATGCAGTATGTTCGCTTTGTGTGCTGGCTCACAAAAATATACAAAATTTTTTTATTTCGAAACAAGGTATAAATTCCGCCTTGCGTTACACGATTTATCATTTAGGTTTGCAAAAATTAAAGACACGTATTGGCACGTAAAACAACTTATAGAGAGCGGTATACGAACAAACTGATCGAAGCTGGAGAGGAACCGGTAAAAAAAGAACGTACCGAAAGAATTCCAATAGATACTGCTATACAACAACCTTATGCTGATGGAAAAGTAATATTAATAAACAAACCACTTCACTGGACATCCTTTGATGTGGTGCGCAAACTGCGTAGCCTTATCCAGATAAAAAAGATAGGTCACGCCGGTACGCTTGATCCCCTGGCAACAGGATTATTGATCGTATGCACCGGCAAGTTCACCAAAAAGATAAATGAATTTATGGCTCAGGAAAAGGAATATACCGGCAGCATTACACTTGGAGCGGTTACACCTACCTACGATCTGGAAAGTGAACCCGGACAGCAAAAGGATATATCTTTTGTAACAACTGAAATGTTACATGAAGCCACAAAATTTTTTATTGGAGATATCCAGCAATTGCCACCCATATTCTCTGCTATAAAAAAAGATGGGGTTGCTTTATATGTGTTGGCAAGAAGAGGAGAGGAAGTAGAACTAAAGGCAAGAAGCATCAACATCAGATCCTTCGAAATAACCATGATTGAATTACCCATTGTATATTTTAAAGTTATCTGTTCAACAGGCACTTATATCAGGAGTCTTGCCAATGATTATGGTGCTGCTTTGGGCTGTGGTGCTTACCTCAGCAGCTTATGCCGCACACGTATCGGTGAGTTTAAATTGGAAGATGCAGAACCCCCTGAGCTTTTAAATTCGAACCAGCTTTAAATTTTACCCCCTAAAGGGGGAATAGGATCTTTTAAATTTATAAGAATGGCAAGGCAATATACAGTACTGTTTGATCCCCAATTGGCACACGAATTAACTTTCTTAGAAAGGATAACTAATCCCTATCGTTAAATTATAGTTTTCATACCGCCATTTTCTATAGCGATTATCATTGTAGCTCTGGCCGGGGTTATTAGGGTCGGGGAGGTCTTTGCCTCTTCTGAATAAA
>JBKJMZ010000191.1:0-45402 GCA_046596255.1 Ferruginibacter sp.
TTTATGAAGATGAGGAAGGTAAACATACTGTACCATCGGGTTCAAGTGTATCTATGAATTTCTGGTGCTTTCATCCAGCCATGTTTGAGCACACGCGGAAACTGTTTGTTCAATTTGTGCAGGAGAACAGCCATAATATCAAAGCAGAATTCTTTATACCCATCATTGCAGAAGATTTTATTGATAGCCAGGGCGGGCATATCCGGGTGATCCCAACTTCATCGCAGTGGTTTGGGGTTACTTACAAGGAAGATGCACCAGTGGTAAAAGCCAGTGTTGATAAACTCGTTGCTGATGAAGTTTATCCACCATCACTCTGGAAATAATTAATATAAAAATGTCCCGCCATTAAGCGGAACATTTTTATATCATTTTTTTAACCTGATTAGTTTCCTAGAACCATAAATACAAAGTCTTCCATTTTTTCTACCTGTTGCTCCCGGGTAAGTCCTTTTAATCCTGTATTAGTTGGTAATTTAATTGTTGCAGTGTCGCCGGTCTTTTTAAGCGCCTCAATAAGCGTAAAAATATTTTTTGATTTGGCTGCAAACACAACAGCATCTGCAGTAGTATTCTTTGATGTAATGATACCAATGACCTGGCCAAGTTTATTTAAAACCGGCCCGCCGCTATTACCGGGGTTAACCGATACAGAAACCTGATATGCGGTAGAATCTCCTTCATCACCTGATTTGGCACTTACATAACCCTCGCCATACACAATTTCATTACGGGGATAGCCCAACGTGAAGATCTGTTCGCCCAGGTTTGAATTTGTTTTATTGATAGAGTAGGGCAGGTTATAAATGGTTTTATAAGCTGTATCATTGATCTTTAAAATAGCCAGGTCGGTATTATTATCTGTATAAATCGCCTGTGCAGTAAAGGATTGACCTTTGTTATTTTCAACATAAATGGTCTTAAGGCGGTTTACCACGTGGGCATTGGTAACAATGTAACCTTTGCCATCAATTAAAAAACCGGTTGCCCTGTAATCGGGGCTGGGGTTTTTCTGAATGCCGGGATTGGCTTTAATATCGTTTTTGATCTTGGCAACCTCTTTTTTTGTGGTTTTGATCTCGGCCATCAGATCAGTAATATCACTCTTCTCTACTTTATTGTTGTAGGTGCTTATTAAGCCTGTTGTAACTATTGATACTATACCCGCAATAGAAGCTGCTACAGCAATACTACGCTTGTATCTTTTCCACAGGAATACAACCTTTGCCCTACCCGTTAATTGTTTCTTGCTGATGATACCTTCTTCGGCCAGCTTATTCTCAACCTCGTATAAAGAATGTTTGTATGCCTTTATATTTGCCTGCTTATCCAGTTCATTCAATAAAAAAGTATGCTCAACCACCAGCTGGTCTACCGACGGGTTGTTTTTACGGATCTCCTCAAAGAATCCTTTTTCCTTGGCCGACATCTCGCCTTTCAGGTATCGCTCAACAGTTTCTATCAGTAAAATTTCATCCATTTTAATTCCCGTTTTTATATTGTGCAAAAAACAGCTTTTTCAATCTTACCAGGCACTTGTACTTCTGTGTCTTGGCATTATCAGCATTGGTATATCCAAAATCCGACGCTATTTCCTGCATATTCTTTTTCTGTATATAATATGCGTCTAACAAACTTTTGCAGGGCTCCCCAATTTTACTCATGGCATTTTCCATAAGAATGAAATCAGTATTGTGTTTTTCATGTAGCTCCAGATCCTCATCAACTACCACAGTTTCGTCAATATTTTCAATAAGACTCCAGTAGCGCTGTAATTGTTGCAATCTCTTAAGCCAGAGCCTTCTGCAAACTGAGTATAAATAAGTTTTCAACAGGCAATTCAGCTCAAAATTGCCGGAAATAGCTTTTTCATAGATCACGATCATCGCCTCCTGGAAAATATCCCTCGCTTCTTCACTGTTCCCGTTGTTATTTAGTATAAACGACTGGATCATAGGGTAATTATCTCTATAAATGCCCTCAATAACAGCCCTGTCGTTTAAAGCTATACCGTCCAACAGTTGCCTTTCCTGCTCAAAATTGCTCACTTACTTATTGTTAATACGATTAAATATGAATAGTAACCCAATGTAAACGCTAAAATAAACTTTTTAAAAAACTTGGGTTACCTTTTGTCATTTCGGGTATAAATATCAAATTATAATTTTAAAAAATTAAACAAAACACAAAATGAAAAAAGTAATCTTAGCTTTAGCGATCGTTTCTGTAACTTTTGCAGCATGTAACGATGGCGGCAAAAAAGTTGACGAAACAACAACCAGCGACACTACAACTGTAGTAACTCCTGTATCGGCAGATACAGCTGTTGTTATCACTGACAGCACTGTTAAAACTACAGTTACTACTGATACTATCAAGAAGTAATTGAAGTAACTAAAGAATTTCTTTAGACGAACAATCGAAGTGCCCCTCTTACTTGTAAGGGGGGTATTTTTTTATGGTACCGTGTGCATTTGAAATTGTATCTGGCTGGTGGGGACACCAGCCAGGGCAGTCCGCCGTGGTCGGTGTCCCCACCGACCACAACCTTGGGAGCCATTATTTGAAATACATCCATGGTATATTCAGTGCAGTTCCCTATTTTTGTAATGAAATGAACAAGAACAATAAAAATACATGGCATTATTATTATAGCTATACCAATAGCCGGCCGGTATATTTTTGTTAACAGCATATCTAAAAAACAGATTAACATAAAATGAACCCCCGGTAAAACCGGGGGTTTTTAATTTATTATGACAGTAACAATTATTGGAACGGGCCTTATAGGATGCTCCATGGCAAATCGCCTTAGGGAAACAGGCTTTGCCCAAACCATTATTGGGGTAGATAATAATGTGCTACATATCGCAACCGCCCTTCAGTTGGGCTGGATAGATGAAACCATGTGCTTACCCGACGCGGTAAGGCAAAGTGAACTGGTGATCATTGCCATACCTGTGGATGCTACCTTAAAATTATTGCCCGATATTTTGGCTGGTCTGGATAAACAGGTATTAATGGATGTGGGGTCTACCAAGGCCATCATTTGTAATTCGGTAGCCGGCTCCGGTAAGCGTGGAAGGTTTGTGGCAACGCACCCAATGTGGGGTACTGAAAAAGACGGGCCGGAATCTGTTGTGAAAGATGCATTTAAGGGAAGGGTAGCGGTGATCTGCGAAAAAGATAGATCAGATCAGGATGCCATTCAGCTTGTAGAAACCCTGTATGCAAAAATAGGAATGCAACTGGTGTATATGGAAGCCCAGGTGCATGATATGCATGCCGCCTATGTAAGCCATATATCGCATATCGCCTCTTATGCTTTATCATTGACCGTACTGGAAAAGGAAAAAGAAGAAGATACTATTTTTGAGCTTGCCAGTGGTGGTTTTGAAAGTACCGTACGATTAGCTAAAAGTAATCCGGCGATGTGGGTACCCATCTTTATGCAGAACAAAGAAAATGTGCTGGATGTTTTAAATGAACATATTACACAATTGAAAAAAATAAAAAGTTGTTTAGAAAAGGAAAACTTTTCTTATTTACAGGAGCTAATTGAAAATGCGAATAAGATAAAACGTATTTTAAAATAGGCCCCCTAATCCTCCGCCGTGTGGCGGAGACATTGTAAGACTTCAAAACTTTTTGTAATGATTTTTAGAGAAGCAACTTTACAGGATATACACCAAATACAATTTGTGAGAAATGCGGTTAAAGAAAATTGCTTATCAGATCCGGCATTGGTACCTGATAAGGACGTGGAAGATTATATAACGAACAGGGGTAGAGGCTGGGTTTGTGATATTGATAGAGAAATTGCAGGGTTCGCCATTGTTGACCTGGTAGATAAGAATGTATGGGCACTTTTTGTGCATCCTGATCAGGAAGCGAAAGGGATCGGCAAACAATTACACCGGATCATGATGGACTGGTATTTTACACAAACAACGGAAAAGATCTGGTTGGGTACAGATCCGGTGAGCAGGGCCGAAAAATTTTACCGCATGCAGGGATGGGTAGAAGCTGGCACACATGGCAAAGGCGAGAAAAAATTTGAAATGAGTTTTGAGACATGGTCTGACCATGCGAAATAATATTATTAATGCTGCTTACATAAAATTAAATTTGCAATGGAACCACAATTACGATCAATGAAAGAGATCATGCAGGAAAAATGGAACAAACGGCCACTTCTTATAAGCGGGCCATGTAGTGCCGAAACAGAAGAACAGATGCTTGAAACAGCGACACGCCTTGCAAAAACGGGCATGGTGGATGTTTTGCGTGCGGGAATATGGAAACCCCGTACCAAGCCAGGTATGTTTGAAGGGAATGGCATTATCGCCTTACCCTGGTTATTGCAGGCAAAAAAAATTACCGGCATTCCAACAACCGTTGAAGTTGCAACAGCCAAACACGTGGAGGAGGCATTGCAGTTTGAAGTGGATATGCTATGGATAGGCGCAAGAACTACCGTGAACCCATTTAGTGTACAGGAAGTTGCAGATGCATTGAGGGGCGTTGACATTCCTGTGCTCATTAAAAATCCAATTAACCCCGACCTGGAATTATGGAGCGGTGGTATTGAACGCATGCAGAAGGTTGGACTTAAACAGGTTGGTATGATCCACCG
The DNA here is from genome assembly GCA_046596255.1 of Ferruginibacter sp. Classification (GTDB taxonomy): domain Bacteria; phylum Bacteroidota; class Bacteroidia; order Chitinophagales; family Chitinophagaceae; genus Ferruginibacter. The sequence goes on from JBKJMZ010000191.1 coordinate 4,637, forward strand.
CGGTTTTTCATCTTATGGCAATACCGAATTCAGGAATGCACCTATGTGGCACCTGCCCATTGAAATGAAACGACGCTATCCCGGACTTCCACTCATCTGCGACCCATCGCATATTTGTGGTAACAGGGCTTTATTACAGTCAGTAGCACAAAAAAGTATTGATCTTGATTTTGACGGCCTCATGCTCGAAAGCCATATTGACCCGGATAATGCCTGGAGCGATGCGAAACAACAGGTAACTCCCGAAAGGTTACTGGAATTGTTGAATAACCTCGTTTGGCGGCATGAAAGTACCACAGAACAGGAATTCATTACGGCATTAACAACGTTGCGGGAGCAGATAAACCAGGTAGATGATGAATTGCTAACCCTGCTGGGCCAAAGAATGAAATTATCTGATAAAATTGGGGAGTACAAGAAGAATAATAACATCACTATTTTACAAACCAACCGCTGGAATGATATTTTAGAGCGGGCTTTTAAAAAAGGAGATTCACTGGGCCTTACCAAAGAGTTTATAACCAAGTATTTTGATGCTGTACACCTGGAAAGTATACATCACCAGAATAAAGTGATGAACTCCTGATACCGTAACCTGAAATAAATTGCTATGCATAAAGCGGAATATAAATTTTCTCAAAGAACAGTAACCTGTTATTTTGATGCTGATTTTGCTGGCATAGCAGCATGCGCCGGCGATGCCGCTATCATCATTACCGATGAAAATGTATATCAACATCACCACCAGAAGCTGTCTGCGTATCCTGTTATAAAGATCAGACCAGGCGAGGCATTTAAAACCCAGGCAACAGTTGATCATATCATCAATGAGTTAATAAAACTGGGGGCCCAAAAAAGTAGTTTTTTAGTTGGCGTGGGGGGTGGGGTTGTTACAGATATTACAGGATACGTGGCAGCAGTGTATATGAGGGGGATCAAATTCGGACTTGTGCCTACTTCAGTGCTGGCGATGGTAGATGCTGCAATTGGCGGCAAGAACGGTATTGATGTTGGTGTTTATAAAAATATGGTGGGTACAATTCTTCAGCCCGAATTTATTTTTTACGATTATAGTTTTTTACAAACGCTTCCTGTTAAAGAATGGGTGAATGGCTTTGCCGAGATCATCAAACATGCCTGCATAAAAGACAAATTGTTGTTTTCTGTATTGGAAAAATATTCTTTGCACGATTACCAGGTTGATAAAACTTTGGTTGCAGACCTTATTGAAAGGAATGTGGAGATCAAGACCGGCGTTGTAACCAATGATGAATATGAAACAGGGGAAAGGAAGCTATTGAATTTTGGACATACCATTGGCCATGCTATTGAGAACCTGCATTCAATCCCTCATGGACATGCAGTAAGCATAGGAATGGTTGCTGCCTGTAATTTATCAGAAAAATTAAATGGCCTTCATTTTGCCGATGCTGCTAAAATTGTAAAACTGCTTAACCAGTATCATCTTCCGGTGGATATTGAAACAGATCATGAAAAAGTTTTTGAAATTTTAAAAATGGATAAAAAAAGAAAGGATGAAGGGATTCATTTCATTCTCTTAAAGGATATCGGTGAAGCGGAAATAAAATTCATCAGCCTGGAACTGCTCCAAAAACATTTTAAAGAAATAGTATAGTGACCGTAACCATTGAGCCCTCTGTTATTGCCGGAACCATTGTTGCACCTGCATCTAAGAGCAGTATGCAAAGAGCCTGTGCGCTTGCTTTGCTGGTTGAAGGGGAGACATTGCTGATCAATCCGGGCAAAAGTAATGATGATAGGGCAGCATTGGCAATAATAAAAACGCTTGGGGCAGAGGTCATGCATAACGAAGATGGAAGTTTAATAATTAAAAGTTCCCAAGATCCGTCCTTGGGGGGCAGGGTGGTTGTTGACTGTGGCGAAAGCGGCCTTTCTATCCGCATGTTTGCACCGATTGCTGCTTTATCAGGCAATACAATAACCATCACCGGCAGCGGAAGTTTGTTATCCCGACCTATGCATTTCTTTGATGAAGTGTTTCCCCGGGTTGCCGTTTCCGTTAAATCCAACAATGGATACTTACCGGTAAAAATAAAGGGCCCGTTGGTGCCTGAAGATATCAGCATTGATGGTTCATTAAGTTCTCAATTTTTAACAGGCCTGTTAATGGCATTTGCAAAAGCTGCAACAAAACCTGTTAGTATTAGGGTTGAAAATTTAAAAAGTAAACCATATATTGACCTCACGCTGCAAATGATGAAGCATTTTGGATATGAGGTAGAAAATCAGCAGTATGAAAAATTCATTATCAAGCCACAAACCAATGAACCACGCTCACGCACTTATACCGTAGAAGCTGACTGGAGTGGTGCAGCATTTTTACTGGTTGCCGGGGCAATTGCAGGAGGGATAACTGTTAAAGGATTGGATACATTCTCTGCCCAGGCAGATAAAGCCATCTTACAGGCATTGATGGCGAGTGGCGTAAATATTTCTATCGAAGAAAAAAAAATATCGATCAACACCCCTTTAGGGGCTGGGGGCAAAGCTTTTCATTTTAATGCTACCCATTGCCCCGATCTTTTTCCACCCCTTGTTGCACTTGCGGCCTATTGTAAAGGCACAACGGTTATTGAAGGAGTAAGCCGATTAGCACATAAAGAAAGTAACCGGGCGCTTACCCTACAGCAAGAGTTTGGTAAAATGGGAGTGGAAATAAAACTGCAGGATGACCTGATGATGATAACGGGAGGAGCAGGGGTAAAAGCTGCAAGGGTTCATTCACATCATGATCACCGCATAGCCATGGCTTGTACAGTTGCCGCTTTTAAGGCCGATGGCAAAACGATCATAGAAAATGCAGAAGCAGTCAATAAATCTTACCCTAATTTTTATGAAGATTTGAAATTGCTTCGTGCTAACGTATCTTTAGCAAACGTTAATAGTTAATTCTTAATTGGGAGACTTTCACCAGCTTACGCTCCTTACGAATTAACCAATTAACCAATTAACCCATTAACCAATTAAATTGAATTCATTCGGCCGCATATTCAGGATACATATTTTTGGAGAATCACATGGTGAGTGTGTTGGGTTAACTATAGATGGTTGTCCGGCAGGTTTATCATTAGCTGTGGGTGATTTCACAAATGATATTGAAAGAAGAAAGCCCGGTGCAAAGGGTACCACACCCCGCAAAGAAGATGATATCCCACAAATAAAGACAGGAGTATTCAATGGCAAAACAACAGGGGCACCCATTACCATTTTATTTGATAACAATAATACCCGAAGTGCCGATTATGAAAAACAGCGGGCTGTGCCAAGGCCGGGTCATGCGGATTTTGTAGCATCCAAAAAATTTGGAGGTCATGAAGATTACCGTGGCAGCGGGCATTTCAGCGGGAGGCTTACCGTTTGCCTGGTTGCTGCGGGTGTGATTGCCAAAAAATTACTGGCAGGTATTGATATCAATGCATCAATACTGGAAATAGGCGGAGAGGCTAATCCCGAAAAAGGTTTACAAAAAGCGATTGATGCAAAAGATAGCATCGGTGGAATCGTTGAATGTAAAGTAACCGGATTGCCTGTTGGATTGGGAGAGCCATTCTTTAATTCGGCTGAATCATTAATTAGTCATGCGGTATTTGCTATCCCTGCAGTAAGAGGTATAGAATTCGGGACTGGTTTTGCTGCTGCGAAAATGTTCGGAAGCGGGCACAACGATGCCATAGAAGACAAAACCGGGAAAACATTTACTAATCATGCTGGCGGTATAGTGGGCGGTATCACAAATGGGAATGAACTTGTTTTTCGCATCGCTATAAAACCAACATCTTCTACGCCGATTGAACAGCAAACATTAAATGTAGAAACCAATAAAGTGGAGGTATTTTCTGTAAAAGGCCGACATGATCTTTGCATTGCCCTGCGTGTGCCGGTAATTCTGGAAGCTGTAACAGCCCTGGTAATTGCAGACATGATGTGCATGGAACAAAAGATCCCCCGTATCATTGCTTAGTCAAGCAAGCGCCTGTGATAATTGATCTGCCCTAAATGATAATTTAAATGCCCGAGTAAATGCAGCAGCATATTTGTATTGCTTACAATGGCCCCGTGTTTTTCTAAAGGGAAATCCTTTAACATATCTTCTTCAGCTAATTTGGAAAATGTATTGTTCAGCACAAGGATGCAATTATCAATGTTAGTTATTAGATCCTGCCGGGAAATATGCCTCAGGCTAAATTCATCATCCCTATGTCTTACATATCCCGAATTACCCAGGGTCTCGCCAATAAAATGATTCAGGTTACCCAGCAGATGTAGGCATAGATTTCCGGCACTGTTGCTTATCTTTTCTTTAATGATCCACAGGTTGGCTTCATCTTTATACAAATTGATCTCTGTTCTTAATTTTTGAAGGTCTCTTTCAAAAAGTTCAGATAAAGTTTCTTTTAGCATATTATTTATTGTTTTTGGGCCGTTAAATACGGGCGTTGTGCCATATCAAACCGTAAAAAGCACACTTAATTCAAAAATGAAGTATTATCTTGTTTAGTGTATGATCTTCATTTCATTCCTGTGAAAAAATATTATTAAGGTACAAATATTTAACCCGGCGCATGCAAATTTATAAAACTTCATACAGTCAATTTGCTATCTGTTTTTTATTGATGTTTATTTTATCCTGTAAAGCGAAGGATAAAATAAAAGAAGCGGATATTATTACAGATCCAAGAGAAATGAATGAACGGGTTGCAGAAGATATCCAGGCTGTATTAGCATATGCATCCGATAATTCTGGCAAAATAGACAGCAGCCTGCGTCTCGGGCTGCATCCAATAGTCAACGAATTTTACAGTCGTATTGACCATAAGGCCACCTGGAGCAATACCACAAAATGGCTGCCGATGGCAGATTCCCTTTTTTACTTTATTGCTGGCGCAGAAGATGAAGGACTGTTTCCCAATGATTACCACTATCAACATTTAAAAAAGATCAGGGATACATTAGAAGCTGATTCTGCCACACGTATGAATGCAATTTTGTGGACAAAGGCAGACCTCTTGCTGACAGATGCTTTTATGCATATTATTAAAGACCTTAAGCAGGGAAGATTGCAGGCAGATAGTTTATCACTGAATAAAGATTCCATATTGGTAGAGAAATTCTTTATCGCCACACTCAATACTTTATTGGAGAAAAAAGACCTTGCCGGTTTAATGAATGCACTACAGCCTAAACATACGCAATATTGGGAATTAAAGAAGGGAATAAGTGCTTTTGTAGACAGTATGGACAGAACAGCATATACTCCTGTTAAATATCCCTTTAAAAGAGGAATTACGGCTGACTCTCTTAATTTCATTAAGCTGCTGCAAAAAAGGTTGTCAGAAAGCAACTTAATTGAGAACCATGAAAACCTGCTTGATTCGGCAACCTTATCAGGCGCAATAAAAAATTACCAGCTTAAAAAAGGGCTTAAGGCTGATGGTAAATACGGGAGGCAGTTGATCAATGCTTTAAATAATAATGACGTTGAGAATTTTAAACGCATTGCCATTAACCTCGACAGGTATAAGCACCTGCCGGAAAAAATGCCCGAAAAATATATCTGGGTAAACCTGCCGGGCTATTATTTGTGGATGGTAAATAAAGATACTGTGCTGTTTGAATCGAAAGTGATATGCGGAAAACCGGAGACCCGGACACCGCTGCTTACTTCCAAAATATCAAACATGATAACCTATCCCACATGGACGGTGCCCAACAGCATAATTGTAAAGCAATACTTACCCAAATTAAAGAACAACCCCAATTATCTTTCCCGCATCGGGTTAAAGCTGTTCACTTATAAAGGAGAGGAAGTAGATGCCAATACCATCAACTGGAGTAAGTATACGAAAGGCATTCCTTATAAGGTTATGCAGGGCAGCGGTGATAATAATTCCCTGGGCGTTATTAAATTCAATTTCAATAATCCCTATGATGTTTACCTGCACGACACTAACCAACGTTATCTTTTTAAAAATGCTTCGCGTGCATTGAGCCACGGTTGTGTGCGGGTTCAGGATTGGGAAAAGCTGGCTTATTATATTGCAGGCAATGATAGCCTGTTAAGTAAAAGAAAAGATTCCCTGAGATATACGGCCGATTCCATCAAAACCTGGATCGTTAAAAAAGAACGTCACCAGGTGAACGTACAAAACCAGATCCCATTATATATCCGTTATTTTTCCTGCGAAGGAAAGAATGGGATCATTAAATTTCATGAAGACATATATGGCGAAGACAGGTTGTTGATAGATAAATATTTTGCGAAAAGGTGAAAAAAGGGAAACTGGTAAATTATACTATCTTTAAGTATGTTCAGCTACAGCATTTTATGAAATACTACAACATAAGATTTCTTTTTTATTTAGCTAGCAGCATCATGCTTTTAATGCATACGGCAAATTCTTATGCACAAGACCGTACCACTATTACTAAAGCAAAATCAAAAAAAACTATCCGGGTATTTTATGGATTAGGCAGTTATTATGCCAATAAGTTCAATGGCCGGCAAACTGCCAATGGTGAGATCTTCGATCAGAAAAAAATGACCTGTGCCTGTAATGTTTTGCCATTGGGAACCTGGGTAAAGGTTACCAATCTGAAAAATGACAAGTGGGTGATCGTAAAAATAAATGACCGCATACACCCCCGGATGAAACGCATTGTTGATCTTTCAAAAACTGCAGCTCAGAAGCTTGGTTATGTTTCCCGGGGAGTAACCAGGGTAAAAATTGAGGTAGTAGATAAAAAACGAATCCCAAAATAATTTCTACTGCTCAAATTCAGGTAGATACATGTATTTAAACGGTTGGAATTATGTTGGTAAAATATTTTATGATATGGAACTAAGCGACTATTTTTGTTGCGATATAGAAAAATAACACTTATGAAGAAAATCTTATTAGTATCTATAGGCTTAGGACTGGTTTTTTCATCTTTTGCACAAGGTGAATTTAAAAAAAGGCCCTCATTAGGCATTCACTTTTTTTTGAATGACTTTAAAACAGCCCAGGCATTACGTACTGCAGGCTTGGCAAACGTTATTCGATCAAAACAATGGCATAAAACGAATAACATGACCGCTGGTATAGGAATTAGCTATATGCAGGGATTAAATAATAATCTGGACTTTGCAGGAATATTATCAGGCTCTTTTGTAGACTATCCCATTACCAATAAGTCGCCAAGATTTGACCCAAGTTTGTTATTAGAGGCTGCTGCTACTGTTAACCTGAAATTATTATCAGACAATTACATTGTTAATCCATTTATTACCGCGGGTGTGGGTGCTTCAAAATACAGGGGCTATTATGCTGCCTTTATACCGTTTGGTATTGGTGTCCAGGTGAAGATCGTTGATGACGTATTTTTAATGTTGAATTCACAGTACAGGGTCCCTGTTACCGAAAATGCATCTTATCACTTTTATCATAGTTTAGGTGTTGTGTTCCCTATTAAAAAAGCTGAGCCGGCACCGGTTGATGTTCCAATACCAGTAGTTGAGCCTCCCAAAGACAGGGATGGTGATGGTGTGTTGGATTCCCTGGATAAATGTCCCGATGTTGCAGGGCTTGCTTCTTTGGAAGGTTGCCCGGACAGGGATGGTGATGGTATCACTGATGCCGAAGATAAATGTCCTGATGTTGCAGGTTTAGCCCGCTACCAGGGTTGCCCAATCCCTGATACAGATGGTGATGGCATTAATGATGAGCTGGACAAATGTCCAACTGTTGCAGGTATTGCCCGCTACCAGGGTTGCCCGATTCCTGATACTGATGGCGATGGTGTAAATGATGAAGAGGATAAATGTATCAATGAGAAAGGGCCGGCTTCTAATTTTGGATGCCCTGTTATTAGCGAAGAGATCATTAAAAAAGTTAACACTGCTGCACAGAATATATTCTTTGTAACAGGTAGCTCAAAATTGTTAGCTAAATCATTCCCTAAATTGAATGATGTAGTTAAGATCCTAAACGATAATTCTACTTACAAAGTTCAGATCGATGGCCATACAGACGAAGTTGGTAAAGATGATTATAACCAAACATTATCCGAACAAAGAGCTGCTTCAGTTAAAGCCTATTTTGTAAGCAAGGGTATTGATGAAGGCCGTTTATCTTCAGCAGGATATGGAGAAACAAAACCGGTTGCCGACAACAAAACAGCTTCAGGCCGTGCCAAGAACAGGAGAGTGGAGATGGCATTAAGGAATTATTAATAAATGTTCAACCCTTTATAAAAGCCCCGGGATTATCACCCGGGGCTTTTTTTTACAGCTTATTAAATGTATCTTAATCCCATAATCTTGTTTAACCTACTAAAAGCAGAACCCTGTGTACAATATTATAAAGATCATTCCAGGCTGTTTGTTGCTCCAATTATTTTTTGCTGCCGGACTTTCAGCCCAAACAATTGAGCAAAGCATTGACCGGTTTGGCACCGACTTTCCGCAGGAAAAGATCCATATACACTTTGACAGGACAGCATATATGCCCGGCGAAACCGTTTGGTTTAAAGCTTACCTGTTGGAAGAAAACCTGCCAACCGGCCGAAGCACTAATTTTTATGCAGCGCTTTATGACGAGCAGGGTAAGTTGGTACAGCAACAGGTAAGCCCGATATTCAATGGTACCAGCGATGGACATTTTACCATTCCCGAAAATCTGAAATCGACACAGCTTTTATGCAGGGCCTATACCGGCTGGATGTTGAATTTTGATACAGCTTTCCTATATACAAAGTCGATCAGGATAATCAGTAATAAAAACGCCCAGGTTGACGCACATGCTGCAAGCCTGCATTTTTTTCCGGAGGGCGGAAATATTATTGAAGGAGCAGTAAACACCATTGCTTTTAAAGCCAATTACGATAATGGCCTGCCTTTTTTTGTTAACGGAGTAATAAAGAAACAGGGTACAGGAGAGGTAATGCTACCCTTAACTGTGATACATAATGGTATGGGCAGGTTTGACCTGGATTTTCAGCCTGGAGATAAATATTATGCAGAATGGGTTGACAATAAAGGTACAATGCAGCAAACCTTCCTGCCTGTAGCAAAGACCGCGGGCGTTTCTTTAAAGCTAACTGTGCAAAAAGATAAATTGTATTATAACCTGGTAAATAAAACAGGTAATGATTCATTGCATGTACTAATGTACATGTATCAAAGGGTTTTTTATAAAACGGGTGTAAAAGTTTCGGCAACAGAACCTTTTACAGGAGTAGTTCCGGTGAGCGCACTTCCAAGTGGAACTATGCAGTTAACGGTTTTTGATGCCAACTGGCAACCTGTTGCAGAACGGGTGGCTTTCATCAACAATAATAATTTTACTATTCCCGTATCAATAAGTGTAAAAGAAATGAGCACGGAAAAAAGGGGTAAAAATATAATTGAGATATTTGTGGCCGATAGTATTGCAACTAACATGTCGCTAAGTATTTCAGATGCTGATATGAACACTGATGCGGTTACGAATGATATTGAAAGTGATCTTTTATTGAAAGGGGATATTAAAGGATATATCCATGATCCCACCTATTATTTTTCAAATAGAACTGATGGAGCATTAAAAACAAAACTTGACCTTGTAATGCTTACACATGGCTGGCGCAGATATAACTGGTCGGATATGAAGATAAAAAAAATGCCTTTAATAACCATTGCTCCTGATGAATACCTGCAGGTGTATGGCCAGGTAGGACCTGAAGCTTTACCCAAGCTGGTAAAAAATGAAATGGTAAATCTGATCTTAAAAACAAAAGACAGTATAAATCATTTTTATACCGTGATGCCCGATAGGGCTGGGTATATCAGGCAACGTGGGTTGGTGTTTTATGATACGGCACGACTGTATTATACATTCAACAAATCAAAGTTGTTTAACACACAAATGTCATTCAGCAATTCAAACTTTACATTAGCTCAGCCAGCATATCTTGCAAAGTTTAAAGATCATTTAATTCAGGATACTACCGGCACAAGTTCTATTGTTACTACCGGGACTAACCCGTTATTCCAATATCATAAGGACAATGAAGGTGGTAAAAACCAGCATGCAGAAAAAACAATGCAGGGTGTTATCCTGAGTTCCAGTAAAAGGCGTAACTGGAAAAACGATCCCCTGTTAAAGTTAGAAGAACGCTATGTTTCCGGTATGTTCTCCGGAGGAGCATTGGGTTATTCATTTGATGTGCTGCATGATGAAAGGGCCTGGACAAAACTTGATATGTATGCTTATATCCGCAATACTATCCCAGGGTTAATGATCGGAAATTTTAATTTAGTAACCGGAAGGGCATTAACGTATGGAGGGAACCCTGTACTGGTTTATATCGATGAACATGAAATGGCAACCAGCGACCTTGAAAATTTAAGTTTGACCCAGATAGCTTATATAAAATTCATTCCCAATTTTATGGGCAGGGGCGCTGATCCAGGGGGTAGGTCCATGAACCCGGCATTATCAGTATATACAAGAAAGGGAGATGACCTGATCGACAGAACTCCGAAGGAAACAGATATCAATATGGTAAAAGTGGCTGGCTATTCTCCTTTGAAAGAATTCTATTCGCCTGATTATGCTCAAAGTAACACAATTGCCGGTATAGATGCAAGGATAACTTTATTGTGGAGGCCTTATATCCTGACAGATAAAAACAACCGTAAAGTACCGGTAACTTTTTACAACAATGATCTTACAAAAAAGATCCGCATCGTTTTAGAAGGCATGAATGAAAATGGTAAAATGATCCATATTGAAAAGATCATTGAATAATGATAACCCTTAGCTGATCACGGTAAACCTCAATATTCATTTGGCTTGGCCGGCTTCTTGTTCTTATCCTGAGGTTTGGGAGCAGGCATTATCGCTTTTTTATCTTCAATTTTTTTTGGGTCTGTGTTTTTTGACCTGCCTGTGTCGGGTTTTGTTTTAGGTATCTCACTTTCAATTTCTATTTTCTCCATCGGGCTGTTATCGGGTGGGGCAGTGTTTTTGAAAAAATCATCGGCATCCCCATTGCCTTCATCAAAGTTGGTACTGTCCCCATCTATAATATACCTGTCCATATTTGGTTCAGCAAAAATGGGGTTGTTTAGTAACTCCAGTGGCTTTTCAAATATTTTTATCTGGCCATAATTTAATTTTTTATCAGCATATACCTTACTCATAAAAATACCCCAGCCCGGTGCCGACATTTCAGCACCACCGGCCGTACCTGCATAGATCCTGATAAAAGGATCATCGCAACCAACCCATGTACCAGCCAGTAATTCAGGTGTATATCCAATAAACCAGCCATCGGCATTGTTGTTAGTAGTTCCGGTCTTTCCGGCTTTCTCAACCGGGATATTGAAACGGGTGAGTGTACGGGCAGTACCTGAACTTATTACACCCTCCATCATTTTTGCCATAGTATAAGCATCTGTTTCTGAAATTACCTGCTTTGATGTTGAATTAAATTCTTCCAGCAGGTTGCCACTTTTATCTTCTATCCTGTTCATCAATATGGGCTCGGTGGTGAGGCCTTTATTAGGGAAAATAGTAAAGCCCTGCATCATTTCCAGTAAAGGGATCTCTGCAGCGCCCAGTGCAATTGAATAATACGGTGGTATCTTGGTTTTGATACCGCAATTCTCTACAAATTCGATTGTTCTTTTTACACCAACCTGCCCGATCAGCCGCCAGGCTGCTATATTTTTTGACCAGGCCAGGCAGTTGGCCATGGTGCCGCCTTTTCCGGAAATGGTTTTGCCACCTAAGGTAAGCGAGCCACCGGGTATCGCAGTTTCAGGTGTATAACCAGCTTCATCAATTGCAAGGGTGTATATAAAGGGTTTAAAGGTTGATCCAACCTGCCTTAACTGGGTCACGTGGTCAAACTTAAACCACTTAAAATCTATTCCGCCTACCCAACATTTAACTTCCCCGGTGCGTGGATCCATGGCAGCAAAATTAGTTTGCAATATCTGCTTATGGTACTTGATGGAATCAAAAGGGGTCATTACAGTATCTTTCACCCGCTTTGCATTCCAGGCAAATACTTTCATTTTAACCGGAACGTAAAATGTTTTCTTGATGTCTTCTTCGGGAATATCATCTTCCTTCATACTTTTCCACCTGTCCGTATATTTAAATGCATCCAGTACAATCTGCTCATTTCCCTTCCACATCCGGGTACCATTATTTTTCATGATCCAGTCTAACTTCTTCTGGATCACCGGCATATGCTGCACTACAGCCTCTTCGGCATATTGCTGCATCCTGGAATCAATGGTTGTATAGATCTTTAATCCATCGCGGTAAAGATTATAGGGCTCGCCCGTTTTAGGATTTTGATGTGCCTTGCACCATGCTTTTAGTTTATCTGCCAGTACTGTTCTGAAATACGGAGCAATACCCACATTCTCATCAATTTTCTTGTAATTCGTTATTAAAGGTTTTGCTTTAAATTTTGCGGCTTCAGCTTCCGTTAAAAAATGCTGCTGGCAAACCACCATTTGGTTAATAACTGTATTCCTTCTGTCGATAGATGATTTTGGATAATCAATAGGATTATAATAACGATAGCCCTTTAACATTCCTATCAGTACAGCCGCTTCTTCAACTTTTAAGTCTTTGGGTTCTTTTTGAAAATAGGTACGGGCGGCATTGCGTATGCCATATATATTGCCCCACGGAGCCCTGTTTAAATAAAGTGTTATGATTTCTTCCTTTGTAAAATTGCGTTCCAGTTTTACAGCCACTATCCATTCTTTCATTTTCTCAAAACCACGCTTGATGATATTGCCCCTTCCCTGGCCAAGCATCATCTTGGCTACCTGTTGGGTAATGGTACTGCCACCGCCATCCCTGCCAAGCGTAACAACAGCCCTTAAAAATGCTTTGGCATCAATACCCGAGTGATCATAGAAACGCTCATCTTCGGTAGCCAGCAATGCATTTACAACATTGGGAGAGATCTCATTATATTTTACTTCACTCCGGTTCTCAGAATAATATTTTCCCATCAACACGCCGTCGCTGGAATAAATCTCACTGGCCAGGTCCGCTTCAGGATTTTGAAGTTGCTCCACGGAAGGCATTTTACCAAACACGCCAAAATTGGCAAGTATGAACATAAACAGGATGAGGCCAAAGCCCCATATAAAAACACGCCATAAGATCTTAACTGAACGTTTCATGTATTGAATTTTGAAAGTAGTTTTCCAGGTGCAAATCAGATCATCTATAAAACTACAGAAAGAATAAATTTAGTTGCATCAACTGTTGTTAAAACCTGTTTGGGTACTGTTGGTTTAACAGGCTTTTATACCCCGTTAAATTTTTATTTGTTTTCAGTAACTGTAAGTTTTCCTCAGTAATGATCAGGAATGAATATTTATTTGCAGGTAACCAGGAAATCTCGGCAGCCGCATTTCTTTTTATTTTATCATAATAAAGCATGGCCGTAGCAGCATCTGCAAATGAAGTTATCACCAGCATACTGCGTTCGGTATCCAAAGTTTCTTTATTGATGTTAATAGTTTGACCATAATAATTTTCGCGGTTATACCTATTGAATGCATTTCTTGCTTCAGTTACATATACCTGGTCAACTTTATCAAGTATCATTAATACATGATGGGGAGAATTAGGAGCCATCACAAAAGGACCGCTGGTTAATGGTGCAGCAACTTTAGCCACTGTATCTTTTGGCACAACAGGAGGTGCTGCGGGCTTATTAACGGGCTTAGGTGTTTCCGGTGCTTTCAACTGGTTCTCTTCCGCCCTCGTCACTTCCAGGCTGGTAAGGTATTTCTCGATCTCCCCCCTTCTTTTTAATACAGTAATCATGGTCTCCGCTTTTTCCCTCAATGGAGAAGTTGGGTTTGTGTTAATAATGGTTTGCAAACCTGCAATAGCCACGCTGTCGTTCCTGTTCCTCACATGATGTAGCGCTTCGATGTACAGTAACTGGGGAGTCCAGTAGTTTACACCATATAAGCTGTCGGCCTTCTTCTTCTCCGCCATTGCTTTTTCAAAATCACCTTCTATGAAAAGGTTGTAAATGTCTTCGTAAAGTTTGGTGGCTTCGGGGTTTTTTGCCTTCGGATTTAACGCAGAAGGATTATTTAGCTTTTGTGCAGAAATACTGCTGGCATATTTACTGTTCAACAGGCCCTTATAATAATCGGCAAGGTTTTTATTACCCAGTTTGGTATAACAGAAGTATAGGTTAAGGTAAACTTCGCCATCAAGCAAGCGATTAGGAAAGCGCTTCAGGTAAGCTTCGTAGGTATCTGCTGCCAACTGGTATTCCTCAAGATCATTTTGATATGCCTGTGCAAGCCCGATCATATTGGTAGCGATCGCCTCGTTGCTGTTGTTCATTTTTTCTTCTGTCATCGGCAGGTCCTGCATCAAAACCTCGTAACTGATATCTCCACCAGCGGCTGGATTTTTTGCATTGCTATTATTACCGCCGGCAGGATTTTTAGGATCGCCGGGTAATGGTTGTGTATTACCCGCCATTTCGGCTGCTGCTTTACGGCGCCAGTTATCCAGGTTGTTACGAACACCCCACCTGCTTTTAAATTCGCTGAAGCCTCTTGATTTAATTGAGCTGTTATTAAAATACCAATCACCCTTTGTATTATTTGACGCAAAAAGGTCTATCTGCTGAGGAGTGTTGTTGCCAAAAGTGGGGATATTGAAATTACCAGCATTGCCATCATCTTTAAAACCCTGTTCACGCCTTATTTTCCTCACTGTCTTTTTTACAAAATCGTCTCTTTCGCCTGCGGGCATTAAAGCAATACGTTGTAAACTGTCTTCTCTTTCTATCGCTGTTATTGCTGTTGCAATTCTTATCAATGCATCTTTTCTTTCCTGTATAAGGGCAATGCGTTTATCTAATGCAGAATCATTGCCGGTTTGTAAACTATCATACATGGCGGCTGCAAGCCTGTATTGTTTACGGCTGTAGGCAATATCGCCAAGCTCAAGATAAGTACGGTTCTTATAATTGATATTACCCTCGTTATACTTCAGGCTCTTGCTAAAAAAAGCAATGGCGGCATTGGTATCGGGTTTTTGCAGAGAAAGTTCACCTGCTGCATAATAAACAATATCGCGGTAGGCTTCAAACTTATCACGCCTGCCCATTTTGGCCAGGTTGCTGATTGCTTTATCCAGCTCTTTTGGATTACTGGAATTTCTCAGCATCTTAGCCTCATTAAGCCGGGCATGTATGTCCATTAAAGGATCAACCGTATGTTTGGATGCCTTTGTATAGTAAACCGAAGCTTTATCAGTATTGCCATTCATTTCATAGAGTTGGGCAAGTAAGAATTCCCATCTCGACTGGTCCTGTTTATTATCTGCTATGCTCAATGCTTTTTCAAGATGAACTGCGGTACTGTCGTAATTGCCTTGCCTAAAGAACCAGTAAGCGGTTACTTCTTCCAGGTCATTGCGTAATCTTTTAGGCAGGTTGGGGTCTAACTGTAAAGTATTCAATAAGCCACCCGATTCTGCAAATTCATTCTGCTCAATTAAAGTGCGGGCAAGCCACAGAATAGCATCATTGCGGCTTGGCGGAATAGCAGTAAACTTTTGTAAAACATTCCTTTTTTCCTTATTAGCAATGGAGGTTGTATTCGATCCAACTATCCTGTCATCATCATCATTTTTTCTTTTACGCGGAAACAGGTTGTAGTTAATAAACTGGAAGGTCATTAAAGCAGAGTCAAAATCCCTACGGTAGTAATACGCCTTGCCAATAAGCATGTACATATTATCTATCCAGTCGTTACGCAGGTCATGTAACAATATGCCTGCTGTTGAAGTGTATATAACAGAGTCAAGCTCTATTTTCTGCGAAGCAGTGCTTTCTAAGGTATAGGGATAAAAAGCAAGCAATGTTGCATAATCATCCTTTTGCGAAAATTTGGCCCGGTCAATAACAGTGTTCACCCTGTTATTGGCATTAAAGTAATAGTTATAATGTGTTACGGTGTTCTGGTAAAAATTACGGGGTACAGTAAATTTCTTATCGGCAGTTTTTTCTGATCCCAGTTTTCTGTTCTCAAATTTTTCCGGTTTTTTTTCCTTTCCAAACGGGTCCAGTGTCCAGGTTGGCTGTGCTATTACCGGCATAGAAAACCCGGAAAGGATCAAAAAAATAATGAAAGGGTTTATAGTTCTCTTCAGCATGAATCAAAAGGTTGTATAAGAGGGCTAAATATCGGTTATTTTTAGTAAATATTGTTGTTACCTCAAGCCATTTAATTTAGTTTAATGATTTTTTAAGAAATACATGTGAATTTAAAGAGTAATAGGTTTGTAAATAACCGGGATGTTATAACCTTTTTTTCGGCTGCATTTCTTATTTTTAAGGCTCAACAAAAAATAATATGGCAAAACTGGATGCCAACAGTACTTTAAAACGGTTGAGAAACCGGTACAGGCTGGTGGTTATGAATGAAGATACCTATGAAGAAGTGGTAAAGTTTAAACTGAGCCGTACAAGTGTATATATCTTTTTAAGTACCGTATTTGTTGTTTTATTGGGTTTGATCATTGCTTTACTGGTATTTACACCTTTAAAATATTACTTACCCGGCACCGGTTATGGAAATGCCAAACAAAGAAGAGAGTACAATGTACTTAAAATGAGAACAGATTCGATGGAGCAGGCTTTGCAGTACAAGCAAAAATATTACGACGACCTGCACAAAATATTAAAGGGGGATTTGCCGTTACCTGATACGAATAAGCTACAGTTGCCCAAAGTCGAAAACATTGTAGAGTAATTTTTTAACCTAAAACTAATTTTATGTTTAATTCAAAATCCAGGTCATCTCAAGATTCAAACCCGGCGGGCGGCAGCACCATGATAGGAGCAGGCACTACCATTACCGGCGATTTGGAAAGCAATGGGGATATCCGCATTGACGGTACTTTAAAAGGCAATCTAAAAGGCAAGGCCAAGATCATTATTGGCACGGAGGGTGTAGTTGTAGGCAATATAGAAGGGCTGCAGGCCGACATTATGGGACATGTTACCGGTGCTATTAAAGTTCAGGAACTTTTATACCTGCATGGTAATACAGAAGTACAGGGTGATCTTTATGCCGGTAAATTACAGATAGAACCAACTGCAATATTTAACGGTAACTGCCATATGGGTGCCAATATTGTTGAACTTAATAATGGCATAGCCAATGCAGTAAATCAATAAAACCCCCTTAATGAATCTTAGTTTTAAAAGGGTATTTCCTTTAATAATTGTATTTCTTTTTTTAACGGTATTGATCTTTGTAGCTTACTTTTTGTATGCTGATAAAAGAATAGACTTCCTGGTGGTGATGGGCAGCAACTGTCTCTTCTTCCTGGTGAGCCTTTTTGTATTCAGGATGCAGTTCATGGCTATGCAAAACAGTAACCCCAATGTTTTTATACGAAGTGTAATGGGAGGAATGATCATAAAGGTATTTGCCTGTGTGATTGCGGTGATCGGGTATTATTTTTTAAGCAGAACTGCATTCAATAAACCGGCCGTGTATATTGGTATGATCATTTACATCATTTACCTGGTGGTGGAAGTAAGGACCATTATGAAGTTGAACATGACAAAAAATGCCTAAACAGGAAGCACCGTTTTTACAGTTACAATCCTATTTGCCGCCCGGGAGTTTTGAGGGCATTCTTTTTTACCTCCAGCATCATAAAGTACATCTTACCATCAGCCGTAAAAGGCAAAGTATATTAGGCGATTACCGCCATGCACACTCCGATAAGAACCACCGCATCAGTGTGAACGGCAATCTTAATAAATATGCTTTCTTAATTACACTTTTGCATGAGCTGGCCCATTTGTTCACCTACGAAAAATTTGGCCATAGGGTACAGGCCCACGGCAAAGAATGGAAGCATGAATTTGGTAAGATATTGGCTAAGTTCTTATTGCAGAAAGTGTTTCCTTCCGATATTGAAAAAGCCTTGCTGAATACATTAAAAAACCCAGCGGCCAGCAGTTGTGGCGATGAAAGGCTGCTGAGGGTACTGCATAATTATGATGAAAAAGAAACCGGTATTCACCTGGTTGAGCAATTGTTGGAAGGAGCTTTATTTTCGATTAAAGGCGGCCGCATTTTTAAAAAGGGTGAGAAAATCAGGAAGCGATTTAAATGCGTGGAAGTAAAAACGGGAAAGTATTTTTTGTTCAGTGGGGTGTACGAGGTACAATTGGTGCCAACTTAATTTATCCAACGCTGCAGAATATGATCATCTGCGCTGATCTTGCCCAATACTTTATACCTGCTTTGCATAAGTATTGAACTGGATACAGCTTTTTCTTTTTGAACATTTTTGGTGCCTACAAAAGTGGAATGAATGAAATAAATATCTATCCCGTCATTGTAAATAAAGCCCGTATGATTATCCAGCCCCACAATGTACAAACCAAAGCCTTGTTTTTGAATCGATCTTAAAAAATCTTCCATCAATACGTTGCTGAAACGATTAATATATTTTGACTGAACCAGCGAAGTGATCATTTGCTCAGATGCGCATTGGGCCAGTTTGATACGGGCCAGGCTTAATCCGCCATCACGCAGGATAGTAGTAACAAAATAGCCACAGGCTATGCTGCCCTGTTGTGGTATTTCACTTATCCCGTTAAAATCCCAGTCCGTTCCTATCCAGGCAGGAATAATAGTTTCTGTAATAGCAGTAGTAAAAATTCTTTCTTTTTCAGTTTTAGAGATATTACCCCATTTTGGTTTCTGTATTCTTTTTTTCAGCAAAATTTCTCTTTTACAGGAATCGTAATCCAGGGCCGTAATAGCCGGTGGCTGCGTGTGAGCTTTTTCAATTGTCCCTTTATTTTCTTTTGATGTACAGTTATTAAAAGAGCTGAGCAGCACAAGTACCAGTAATAATTTCATGTGGGCGTTTTGAATTAGATACACCCAAAAATCAATTCCATAAATTATTCCTGTAAATCTTTTATCATCCACACATCACACCCCGTATGCCCGCTGTTGCCCTGCGGCCCGGTTAAATAAGTAAAACCAAATTGCTCATACATCGGTATCGCTACTTTCAATTCGGGCATCGTTTCAAGATACATGCGGGTATAGCCCATTTCTTTGGCAACCGCAATGCATTTTTTCAACAGCAGTTTTCCAATTCCCTTTCCCCTTGCATTTGGTGACAGGTACAGTTTTACCAGTTCGCAGGTACCATCAGGCAGATTCTCGGTTGGATAGATCCCGCCACCACCCATTATTTCACCATTGTATGCTGCCACATAATAAATACTCCCGGCTGTTTTAAACGCTTCAAATAAGTGATCTGTCCTGTCGTCGAAGTACACAGTTTCCGGCTTATTGGCTTTAAATTCTGCCAGGGTGGTTCTGATGATCCTGGCCAATGCTGCATTATCCCCGGGT
Source organism: Ferruginibacter sp. (assembly GCA_046596255.1). Taxonomy (GTDB): domain Bacteria; phylum Bacteroidota; class Bacteroidia; order Chitinophagales; family Chitinophagaceae; genus Ferruginibacter. The sequence continues at coordinate 24,111 of JBKJMZ010000191.1, forward strand.
TGTATCGTTCTTAGGGAAAGATTTTCCATGCCCAAACCTAAGAAAATTTGTATTAGGCGAACAACTTTCCACTGTGTATTGTTATGGCAGTTATAGTTAAAAGCAATTACTTAAGGGATAAGTGTGTGTTGTTTAACAAAAAACAATTATTTTCGATAATATTCTAACCTCTAACAATTGTCTGACACCTTAAAATATAGTGAAGAACAACTGGTTGATCTGTTGCAAAGCAGGGATCAGCAGGCATTCTCCTATTTATACGATAATTATTCAGCGGCATTGAATGGTATAATTTTCCGTATGGTGGAGAACAGGGAACTTGCCGAAGATATTTTGCAGGAAGCTTTTGTTAAGATCTGGAATAATTTTTCAAGCTATGATACAACTAAGGGCCGATTGTTTACCTGGATGCTTAATCTTACCCGGAATCTCACAATAGATACGTTAAGAAGTAAGGGGTATAAAAAGCAGTCACAAATCTCAAGCGATGAAAATTCCGTAAGTAATCTCACCACTGATAACAGGTCGGCAGAAAGATTTGATGCGATGGGTATAAGGAAGCAATTGATTAATTTGAAACCGGAACTGAGAAGTATCATCGACCTGGCTTATTTTAACGGGTTTACCCAGGATGAGATATCGAAAGAAATGGGAATACCATTGGGTACGGTAAAGACGAGAATGAGAACAGCTATTATCGAATTAAGAAAAATGTTACAATACAATTAAATTGAACGCACAGGAAATCATATCATCGGGTATTTTGGAGCTCTATAGTATGGGGCTTACTTCAGCAACTGAAACTGCAGAAGTGGCTCAGTGGGCCAAACAATATCCTGGAGTTGCAGCCGAGATTGCAGCAATTCAATCGGGACTGGAGAGCTATGCGCAAACCCATGCTGTTGAACCTAGTGCTGCTGTAAAAGAAAAAATATTTGCTACGTTCAACACAAATACAGATACTGCGAGCCCGGTTGTTGATATGAGAACGAATAATGAGCCACTTGCCAATGTTTATGCTATTTCGCCGGTATGGAAGTATGCGGCAGCAGCCAGTATTATTTTATTGATCGGTAGTTTAATTTTAAATTATACTTTTTATAATAAATACCAATCTGCTAATGCGGAATTGGCAACCACCGAATCGGAATTACAGCAACAAAAAGATATTGCTGCTGCCATGGAGGGTGATATGGATGTGATCCAAGATAGAAATACCAAGCCTTTTGTATTAGCGGGTATGCCGGATGTGGCTGATGCACAAGCCAGGATTTACTGGATGAAGAATACCGGTGATGTTTATATAGACCCTTCTAATTTGCCAGAAGCTCCAAAGGGTAAGCAATATCAATTTTGGGCAATTGTTGATGGCAAACCCGTGAGTGGAGGTATGATCAACACTTCAAAAGGCAATAAAACAATACAGATACAAAAAATGAAAAGTTTTGGCAGTGCCCAGGCTTTTGCTGTATCACTCGAAGATGCAGGACCTGAAGCTCCCGCACCTACTAAAGTGATGGTGATGGGTAAAATTTAAATTCTCCGTTTTACAATATTTTTTCCGGGCTGTTGAACAACAGCCCGGTTTTATTTTCCACAAGTTGAACGATAAAAAAATCAATAAAATAAATCCAACGAATTTCATCTGCCGTACATTATGTTGAGATCAATTATCAAAAAAAATAAAAATCATTATTTATGAAACAGGTTAAAAGATTATTTTTTATTGCGGCTGCAGTTATGTTCGTTAATGCTGCCTTTGCACAGTCAGAAAGAACAGTGATGGTAGGCGGAGCCGCTATGTATCCTTCAAAGAACATTGTACAAAATGCAGTTAACAGTAAAGACCATACAACCCTGGTTGCAGCAGTTAAGGCAGCTGGACTGGTAGAGACCTTACAAAGTGCAGGCCCGTTCACCGTTTTTGCCCCAACCAACAGCGCTTTTGGTATGTTGCCTGCAGGCACTGTAGATAACTTATTAAAACCAGAGAGCAAATCAGCATTGACTGGTGTACTTACATATCATGTTGTTGCAGGACGCTTGAGTGCAGCGGCCATCACAAAAATGATAAAGGACGGAAAAGGTAAAGCAGAAGTGAAAACAGTTGCAGGTGGTAAATTATGGCTGATGAGGAAAGGAAAGAAACTTGCCATTAAAGATGAGAACGGTGGTGTTGCCTATGTTACTATCAAAGATGTAAACCAAAGCAATGGTGTGATACATGTGATCGATCACGTGTTGCTCCCAAAAATGTAAAAGATAGTTTTAAGGTTAAGAATAAGTCCCGGTGTTTTTACGCCGGGGCTTTGCTTTTTAATAGCGTTTTAATTAATAAACCGGAAAACCGCCGATCCTCGTCTTGTTATTATTGTAAACAGATCCATTTGCCTATGAAATGCAATACCATTCAGGGGGAATTTATTTTTGAAGTAAGGAATATACAGCGGTGTCGCTGAATTTGCCGTTGAAGTAAAAATCTTCTTTGAAATGAGCCTCTTTTGTAAAACCAGCCTTTTCCAGCAGGAACCCGGATACCGTGTTATCCGGGTTGATACGGCCTTCAATGCTATGTAGTTTTATTTGATCAAAACCATAATCAATTACAGCAAGCAACGCTTCTTTCATTAAGCCCCTGTTCCAGTATTGGGGATGCAGCATATAGCCTATTTCTGCACGAAGGTGATCCTGCTGTACATTCCAGAAACAGATAGTGCCGATCATGATCTCCGGTGCTTCCTGCAATGTAATGGCCCACATAATGCTTTCATGTGCATCAACAGATGCATTTATCTTTTCTATAAAAGCCAAAGCCTCTGCCACCGACTTTGTTTTTTCCCTGCCAATGAATTGCATCACTGTTTCATCAGAGCGAAAAAATAATAATTCAGGTGCATCTTCATTACGCATTTTACGAAGCAATAGCCTGTCAGTTCTTAGTTCAGGAAAAGGAAGGAAGTTTAATTCAAGCATGATCAAAGATTTTCTTACCTATAAATGTATTGAGAAAAAAATAAAAAATAAAACGTGAGCTGTTTCAGCTCACGTTTTATTTTTTATTGTTTAATGTTTTTATCTGCCTCCCGGCTTTGGTGGCCTTGGTGGAGCTGGTGGTAATTTGGGCCTCGGTGGTGCCGGCAGTGTTACAACTGCGCGTTGCCTGGGTGCACCTGGCAAAACAACCACAGCTCCCCTATTTGCAGGGCGTGGGTGTTTATACACTTTGTGATTAGGTCCTTTTCGATAATGCTTTTTAGATTTGTAGTTTTTTTTCTGTGCAAATGTATTAGCGGTAAGGCCAAACAATAATGCCAGAATAATCAAAAATTTCACTTTCATAATTTGAAGGTTTTATAGTTATGTCTCTTTAAAGCCAATAGCGTGCCAAAGCTGCTTAATCTTATATTCAACTTGAGAAGATCCCGGGAGCTAAATTGTAAAAATGGATAAAGTCCTCTACGCCACAGCTTTATTCACCAATGCTGCAGCTTCACTTAATAAGATCGCACTTTGTACTTTAAGACCACTCTCGTCAATTAGCTTTTTTGCAACATCGGCATTGGTACCCTGAAGCCTTACAATAATGGGGATATTGATATTACCGATCGATTGGTAAGCATCAATAACACCCTGGGCTACCCTGTCGCAGCGCACAATACCGCCAAAAATATTAATGAGTATGGCTTTTACTTTTGGGTCTTTTAATATGATACGGAATCCTGCTTCAACTGTTTGGGCATTTGCAGTACCCCCTACGTCGAGGAAGTTTGCCGGTTCGCCGCCACTTAATTTGATCATGTCCATAGTGGCCATGGCCAGGCCCGCACCGTTTACCATGCAGCCAACATTACCGTCCAGTTTTACAAAGTTCAGATTAAACTGCCCGGCTTCTACTTCTGTTGGGTCTTCTTCGCTGATATCTCTTAAAGCAGCAATATCGGGATGGCGCATCAATGCATTATCATCAACATTCATCTTGCAGTCAACCGCAATTATCTTTTCGTCACTGGTCTTAAATAATGGGTTTATTTCAAGCATTCCACAATCCGAACCCAGGTACGCCTTATATAAATTGGTTACGAATTTTACGCAATTTTTGAATGCTGCACCGGTAAGTCCTAAATTAAAAGCGATCTTTCTTGCCTGGAAGGCTTCTAAGGTACCACCGGGGTAAACCCATTCTTTAAATATTTTTTCAGGAGTATCATGTGCAACATCTTCAATATTCATTCCGCCCTCGGTACTGTACATGATCACATTTTGGCCTGTGCTGCGGTCAAGTAAAATGGATAAGTAGAATTCTTTTACCTCATTAGGCCCTTCATAATATACATCCTGTGCCACAAGGATCTTACTCACCAGTTTACCGGCTTCCCCGGTTTGAATGGTAACTAAAGTACCACCTAAAATATGCTGCGCTATCTGTAATACATCTTCTGCTGATTTACCTACAGCTACACCACGTTGTTCTGAACCCCTGATCTTTCCCTTACCACGGCCGCCTGCATGTATTTGTGCTTTTACCACGGCAAACTTACTGCCATACTGGGTATGTATTTGCTTGTAAGCCTGCTCTGCTTCGCCTGGTGTATTGCAGGGTATTCCTTCCTGCACGGGTACATTGTATTTTTTCAATAATTCTTTAGCCTGGTATTCATGAAGATTCATAATGGAAAAATTTGGGCGAAGATAATTAAAAACTGTTTATGGTTTGTGGTTTAGGGTTTGATGTTACGGGCATTTGTTTTTCATGGCATCATCGTTGCGTCGCATTACTTTCAACCGCATACCGTTTGGCACCCTTTATCTAAGCGTATTAACAACCACAAACTACAAACCACAAACCTCACTCCAAACCACAAACTACAAACTACAAACTGAAAATCGTTTTCCTTACCTTTACCGCCTAAACCAGATCATTTTATGATGCTCAAGATCCAGGAAGCAGTTGCCTTTATTACAAAAATTTACGACCAGAAACCAGCCGTGGGCATTGTATTGGGCAGTGGGCTTGGTAGTTTTGTAAATGAGATCAAAATAGAGAAAGAGATCCCATATGGTGATATCCCTCATTTCCCGGTAAGTACCGTGGAAGGGCATAGCGGCAAACTCATTTTTGGTGAGCTTGGTGGAAAAAAAATAGTAGCCATGGCCGGCCGCTTTCATTTGTATGAAGGTTATACCTCCGGGGAGATAGTTTTCCCGATCAGGGTTTTGAAATTTTTAGGTATCGAAACCTTGCTGTTAAGCAATGCTGCCGGTGGCGTAAATCCATCATTCAAAGTAGGCGACCTGATGATCATTACAGATCATATCAGCCAGTTGGCTCCCAATCCCCTCATTGGTAAAAATTATAAAGAGCTTGGGCCAAGATTCCCCGATATGAGTGAGCCGTATAAGAAAAACCTGGTTAAAAAGATGAAAGATATTGCAGCGCAAAAGAATATCAATGTAAAAGAAGGCGTGTATGTAGCAGTTACCGGCCCAACATTTGAGACCCGTGCTGAATACAAAATGATACTTACTTTAGGCGGTGATGCGGTAGGCATGAGTACGGTGCAGGAAGTTATAACAGCGGTACATATGGGTTTGCCCGTATTTGCGATGAGTGTGATCACTGATGTAGGTATCCGGGAAGAAGAGAATATTATTACGCATGAAGAAGTGTTGCAGGCAGCAAAAGATGCAGAGCCCAACTTTAAGGCTTTATTTTGTGAACTGATCGCCCAATTATAAGTATACACAGATGAAGCAAATCATTTTCCTGCTACTATCGATGCTTTGTGTTCAGTTCTCCAATGCCCAAACTGATCCGATCCAGCAAATTGGCGGCAGGATCAAGAATATCAGCGGCAGTACTTCAGGCCGTACAGATACCATCGGTTTTGAACACCGCGATGATAGGAAAGATTCCATTGCCATAACATACCGTTATTTGGATTCTATCCGTAACATCCCTTTTGATTCTTCTATAAACGATTTTGATAAGTACTTTTCAATTCCATCCTCCTACCTGTACCTGGGCAATCATGGTGCAGCAGCATATTCCTTAATTTATGAACCGCTGGCCAAACCGGGATGGGATGCAGGTTTTCATGCTTTTGATATATACAGGTTCACACTGGAAGGATCAAAATTCTATAAAACCAACAGGCCTTTTACCCAATTAGGTTACCAGCTTGCTTCGGGTAAGGAGCAGATGATAAAAGCTTTTCATACACAAAACCCAAGGCCCAATATTGGTTTCGGATTTGATTACCGGCTCATCAGTGCACCGGGTTTTTATGTTACCCAGAATACCAACCATAAAAGCTATCGCCTCTTTGGAAATTACCAGGGTAAAAGAAAAAGATATGCAGCATTCTTTATCATGGTGGGCAATACCCTAAAAAATTCCGAGAATGGCGGCATCAGAGATGATTCGGTATTGAGCGATCCCAATTATAAGAAAAGATTTGCGGTGCCGGTTAATTTAGGGAACGCCGCCAATTATGAACCCAATCCATTTCAGTCAAGCGTAAAAACAGGAAATATTTATAAAGACTTTACTGTTTTTGTACGCCAGACCTACGATATTGGCAAAAAAGATTCCATTGCTATAAATGACTCAACAACCGAATACCTTTTCTATCCAAAGCTGCGGGTGCAGCATAGTTTTACATACAGTACTTACAATTACATGTACAAGGATGACCAGGCCGATTCGGCTATCTATAAAAACTGGTATGATACGATCGTTAAAACAGGAGTAGATCGTTTTTTTGTAAGAGAGCAATGGTCGGTGATGGGTAATGATATCACGCTGCTGCAATTCCCTGATACAAAAAATTCGGGGCAATTCATTTCTGCAGGTGTAAAGTTTGAGAATATAAAAGCAGAACTGCAGACCGGCACCAGGCATTTTTACAACTTTATTGTTCATGGTGAATACCGCAATAAAACAAGGAATAAGCTTTGGGATGTACTGGCTAAAGGGGAGTTTTATGTAAATGGGCTGAACAGCGGTGATTACCATATCTATGCAACCATTGCCAGGCATATCAGTGATAGGTTTGGAGATATCCGGATCTTTTTTAAGAATGTGAACAGGACTCCTTCTTTTATATATGACAATGCATCCAGTTTTAATTTTAAGAATCCGGGCCTCACCAAAAAAGAGAATATCATATCCTTTGGTGCAGATGCAAACAGTAAGTTTATTAACCTCGGTTTTAAAAATCATATCATAACCAACCTGGCATATTTTACCGGTTATTATCAAACGTCACAAAGCAGTAAGGTGATCAACCTTTTACAATTATATGCTTCAAAAAAAATAAAGATTACCAAAAGATTGAACCTGTATAACGATATCACAGTGCAGCAGACGGATGGCAGCGCCCCTATTAAAGTTCCGCTGGTATTTACAAGGAACCGGCTGGCTTATGAAGGTACTTTTTATAAGAACCTTAATTTAAGCACAGGGATTGAAGTGCGCTACTTTACACCTTTTAAGGCCTATAACTATTCTCCTTTAATGGGACAGTTTACGTTACAGGATACTTTTCAACTTAAGAATTTACCCGATATAGCGGCTTTCTTTCATTTCCGCATCAAATCATTCACCGCATTCATACGGGCCGAGAACCTGAATGCCGTTAGCTTTTCCAATGGTTTTGGTTTTACCAATAACAATTTTGCGGCACCCCATTATCCCATGCAGGGATTTATGCTCAGGTTTGGCATACAATGGGGGTTTGTTAACTAATGGGCAATAGGCAATAGGCAATGAGCAACTAGCAAAGGGAAAATATTGGCTTTTTGCATATATGGTTTACTGTCTGTTGTTAAAATTATTGTCAATTGCCAATTGCCAATTGCCTATTGATTATTCTGTTGTAAATTTGCTATGCAGATGAAAAAGATAACTATCGGCATATTGGCTTTTTTATACATGGCTGTTTCCTCAGGAATAGCCATGGAATTCCATTATTGCATGGGCGATAAGGCCGGGATAGACCTGTATGGTTCTTCAAGCGATACCTGTGGTAAATGTGGCATGACGGAGAAAGATACTGGCTGCTGCCATGATGAGTATAAGTTCTATAAAATTAGTGATTCGCATAAATCAGTTTCCAACGATAATGACCTTGCAATATCCTCCATTGCTGTAGTTAATGACTTTTACGTTTACAACTGGCAAATGCCGGATAATACTGCTGCTACGGCAGTTAATAATCATTCACCCCCACCTGATACAGGGCCTTCTGCCTGCATAATGAATTGCGTTTTCAGAATATAGAATTGATATTGGATCTAACATCGGTAGCCGGTTCTATCGGTGCATTATGCTATATGCATAATTAATTTATTCAACATTAAAATTTATAAAAGATGAAAACATTATCATTATTTGCTGCAATATTGTTCAGCATATTCAGCATAAATACAGCAACTGCACAATCGGGAAAGAAAGAAACCATTAAAGTATGGGGCAATTGCGGCATGTGCAAGACAACCATTGAAAAAGCAGCAAAAAAAGGGGGTGCAAAAACGGCAAACTGGAACGAGGACAGCAAAGAACTGCTGGTGACTTATGCTGTAAATAAAACTTCTTCTGTAAAAATTCAACAGGCAATTGCGAAATCAGGTTACGATACACAGGACTTTACAGCGATACAAACGGCTTATAATAATTTACATGGTTGTTGCAAATACGACCGCAAAAGCGATGATGCAGCTAAAACCAAATGTTGCGGGAGTGAAAAATGTGGTACTGTAGCAGATTGTTGTACAGGCATGGAGTGTTGTAAAGACAAAAGCTGCTGCAACAAGAAAGGTGAAATAGCTATGAAATGCTGTTCTGCTGAAAAATGTGGTACAGTAGCAGATTGTTGTGCAGGGATGGAGTGTTGTAAAGACAAAAGCTACTGCAACAAGAAAGATGAAATGGCTATGAAATGCTGTTCTGCTGAAAAATGTGGTAAGGATGCAGCCGCCTGTAAAGCAATGAAAGATTGTAAGGATAAAGCATGCTGTAAATCTTAAATAAAAAAAATCGTAAAGAATGAAAAACTCAATAATAATAATTTTTATTGCGTTGGCAGCCTCGGCACAGGCGCAGGTAAAAGGTGTTACCATTCAGGCCAGCGGCTTAACCTGCAGTATGTGCAGCAATGCTATTTTTAAAGCGCTTAAAACAGTTGATTTTGTTGATAAGGTTGATGCCAATATCAAAACATCATCTTTCGAGGTGATTGTAAAGCCCGGTGCAATAATAGATTTTGATAAGCTGAAAGGTAAAGTGGAAGACGCCGGTTTTTTTGTGGCCAGCTTTATCGTTAATTATAATTTTAATGAGCTTGCCATTACAAATGATGCGCATGTTAAAGTGGGTAACAGTACTTTTCATTTTTTGAATGTAAAGAGTGCTGTTCTATCCGGGGAAAAGAAGATACGTTTCATGGATAAGGGATTTGTTTCCGCAAAGGAATATAAAAAGAACAGCGGCTTTACCAAAATGGCCTGTTATAAAACAGGAGCTGAGCATGGCAAACGGATATTTCATGTAACCATTTAATTGACCAGCTGGTGCAGGAACTTTACTGCACCTGTTTTATATTTTTTTATGCGCTGCTTAATATGGATGACCGCACGCAGCTTGGCGGGAATGCAACACGCATAGCGAATATTTTTTTTTAGTAAGAGTGGAATATAATTTTTTAAATGTGTTCTCAAAAAAATGAATACTTTGAAAATGATAGTGTGGAAGACCTTAAAATGGATAGCATCCTTATTTCAAAAACAAAATTGTTGTAAATGAGAAATATGATCGTTTTACTTGGGCTTATATGCATTTCTTTTTCTGTGAATGCACAGCTAAGGATTGGGCAATCAGTTGCTGAAATTGAATTACCCAATAAAATCGATAGCTTAGTTAAACTATCTTCCTTTACCGGTAAAGTGGTATTGATAGATTTTTGGGCAAGCTGGTGTGCTCCATGCCGGGCTGCCAATCCTTATATCCAAAAACTGTATAAAAAGTACAGGGCAAGTGGTTTTGAAGTATTCGCTGTATCGCTGGATGTTAAAAAAGAAGCATGGGTAAAAGCCATAAAAAAAGATAAAATCACTTATACTTTGGTTATTGATAATACCGGCTGGAATTCAAAAGTTGCAGAACAGTATTTTGTAGACCAGTTGCCCACTAATTTTTTAATAGACAGGACGGGTAAGATCGTTGCCATAAATATTGAAGGCAAAGAAATGTTTAATGCTGTAAAAAAACTGGTACAATAATCTTTATACTGCTATCACAAATAAATTCTTTACAACTTCCTTGCTAAGGAGCTTGCGTTCCTTTTTGTTAATTTTTACCTGGAAGCTGTTATCAAATTCCTCGATGGCTTCAACCAGTATTTCATCCCCTAACTTTATATTGTTCTTGGTAAGGTATTGAAGGAAACTGTTGGAATGTTCTGCAACACCAACAAATTTGGTATTTTCTCCCACCTTATGATCTAATAATGGTTTGCTGCTTACCTTAGCAAACCTGCCTTTCGCATCGGGTATAAGGTCTCCGTGCGGATCGGTTTTTGGGAAGCCTAAATGTTCATCCAGGTGCTCTATCAGTTCATTACTTACAATATGCTCAAGTTGTTCGGCAATTTCATGTACCTCATCCCATTTAAATCCCAGGTTGTTTACCAGCCAAACTTCCCATAAGCGGTGCTTACGGATGATATTAACAGCTACCTGGCTGCCTGCCTCTGTAAGGCTTACCCCTTTTGACTTTTGATAGGTGATCAGCTTTTTGGCGGCCATTTTTTTTATGAAATCGGTCACCGAGGCAGCATTGATCTGCAGGCTTTCAGCCAGGGCAGAAGTGGTGACCATGGCATTATTTTTTTCATGCAACTTGTAAATGGTCTTCAGGTAATTCTCTTCTGCTAATGAGGTCATAATGATTATTTTGAACAAATTTCAGGAAAATAATTGAAAATATTATTTTAGGTGAGCCTAATTGTATATTTTTGCCTAGCAAATAAAATTTCGCTTATTATTAGTGCATATAAAAAATGAAAAAATTCTCTTTAATTTTCGTGGGCCTGGTCATGGCTTGCAGCGTATTTGCCCAATCGGGGAAAATAAGCGGTACAGTAAGCAGCAATGGCAAAAGTATAATAGCGGCTACCGTATTTATCCAGTCATTGAAAACAGCAGTGATCTCTGATTCAACGGGGCATTTTCATTTTACCAATATTCCATTTGGCAGTTACGATATCACGGTGAGTGCTGTTAATTATATTACGTACAAAACAAGGGTTGTTGTAAAATCAGCTTTAGCGCGGGTACAGGTATATTTAACTGAGAATAATGCCATGCTTGGCGAAGTGGTGATATCGGGCACCATGAAGGCGATCAGTAAAATGGATTCACCGATACCGGTTGAAGTGTATTCCCCCACTTATTTTAAGAAGAATCCAACACCTAATATTTTTGAAAGTCTGCAAATGGTGAATGGTGTTCAGCCACAGCTAAACTGTAATGTGTGCAATACCGGAGACATCCATATCAATGGTATGGAAGGGCCTTATACTATGATCCTTATCGACGGTATGCCCATTGTAAGCAGTCTATCCACTGTGTATGGTTTAGCCGGTATACCCAACAGCATGGTAAAGCGTATTGAAATTGTAAAAGGCCCGGCATCCACTTTATATGGTAGTGAAGCGGTTGGTGGTTTGATCAACATCATTACCAAAGATGCGGCGGGTTCTGATAAATTGAGGTTTGATGTTTCTGCAACCAGTGTTGGAGAATACAACCTTGATGTTGCCGGAAGGGTAAAGGTCAATAATAAGATCACTTCCTTACTCGGCATTAATTATTTTTCTTACCAGAATTTAAGAGATATCAATAACGATAATTTTACTGATGTTACTTTACAAAAACGGATCTCTGTTTTTAATAAATGGGGTATCAGGCAAAAAAATAACCTGCAATCTTCTGTTGCATTCAGGTATGTGAATGAGAACCGCTGGGGCGGCGAAAAGCAGTGGACAAGGAAGTTCAACGGCTCTGACAGTATCTACGGCGAAAGCATCAATACCAACCGCGTTGAAGTGATCAGCACGATAGCCATATCTAAAAATGTAAATGCAGACCTCTCTTATAATTATCACCTCCAGGATAGTTATTACGGTACTATTAAATACTATGCAAGCCAACAGGTAGCATTTGCACAGCTACGCTGGAATAAGACATGGGGCAAGCACGATGTATTGATGGGAATGCCTTTCAGGTATACTTTTTATGATGACAATTCACCTGCAACTGCTGGGCTGAATGGTGATAATAAACCCGCCCATACTTATTTACCCGGCATTTTTGTGCAGGACCAGTTCACTGTGAATTCACGCCTTACTGCCTTACTCGGGCTCAGGTATGATTACAACAATGAGCATGGCAATATTATTACACCCCGGCTAAGTTTTAAATATTCGCCCGACAAGAACAACACGATCAGGTTAAGTGCCGGCAACGGTTTTCGGGTGGTGAATCTCTTTACAGAAGACCATGCAGCGCTAACCGGTGCAAGGGAAGTTGTGATAGCATCCGCTTTAAGGCCTGAAAAGTCATGGAATACAAACCTGAATTATACCGGCTTCGTTATTTTAAAGAAAGCGGTTATTGGCCTTGATGCCAGTCTTTTTTATACCCGTTTCACCAATAAGATAGTTGCCGATTTTATAACCGACCCCGGAAAGATCATTTATGATAACCTGCGTGGCTATGCTGTTTCCAGGGGATTTACCCTCAACACGGATGTGAGTTTTGTAAGCGGGTTAAAACTAATTGCAGGCGCTACTTTTATGGATGTATTTGAAATGGATAAAGACGCACGTGGAGTAAAAACTAAGATACCACAGTTATTTGCGCCCAGGATATCCGGAACATTTGCAATCAGCTATCCATTTTCAAAAGTTGGGCTTGCAGTTGACCTGACCGGTAAAGTAAACGGACGTATGCACCTTCCTGTTGTACCCAATGACTACAGGCCGGCACAATCTCCTTTATACAGTATTATTAATTTGCAGCTTACAAAAACCTTCACCTGCGGACTAGAAATATATGGCGGTGTAAAGAACATCTTCAACTTTGTGCCTAAAGATCCCTTGCTGCATCCTGATGATCCCTTTGATAAACCGGGGGGTAAATATTTTGATAATAACGGTAATGCCCGGCCGGATACAAATCCAAATGGTTACGTGTTCGACCCTTCGTACAACTATGCACCGGTGCAGGGCGCTAAAGCATTTTTGGGAATAAGATGGGCTATCAAATAATTATTTAACAACTGCTGTACCAATGATCAATTCTTCCAGGTTGTTTTCTTTGCAAAAAATTTTGCATATGGTGCCGGCTTCTGCTAAAAGCTGCTCAAGTTTTTTTTGTTTGGCTCCGGATAATTTGTATGCTTTTGATAAAGCTTGTTTTTCACTGGTTGCCGATGTTTGCAATAAAGCTTCCAGCAACGCTTCTACCTTAAGGCCGCTGTCCTTTAAGTTACCCAGCTCTGCTATCATCCAGCTGAGGGCAAGAAAACGGCTCTGATCAAAAAGTAAAAAATGCTTTAGGTCGCCGGCATCGGGTAATGTATTAAACGGTGATGTAGTGATCGCTTCCGTATGGTATTTTAAAAGATGTTCAGGTATTTTACCGGCGGCCTTACTTAACTGGATGCAGCCCCTCAATGCCTGCGGGTATATGCTCAGCCAGCGCAGCATTCTCCTGGATTCATGCAGGTCGTTCTCCACGTCATCAAACCGAAAATCCTTACTGTTTAAAAATTCAAGTATTTTATTGATAGTTGTTTTATAAAGTTCGTGGATACTTTCAATCTCATGCTTTGCATTTTGCCAGTCGGCCTTTGCCAGTTTCTTTTTTATTTTTTGAATGCGGCCATTGTCTTTAACCAGCCATTTCTTTTCCCCCAGTATTTCGTTCAGGCTTTGGATCTTTTCCCGGCTTTGTGCCTGCAGGTATTTGGTTAGGGTTGCCGGTATCTTTTTGTTCTTTACAAACTCTTTTGCCAAAGCATCATAATAATCAATTTGCCCAATGGCATCTTCCAATAATTTGAATTGTTCTTTAATTTTCTGGAACTTTTTTTTGTTGTGGATGTTACTATACAGTTTGGCTAAACCCTCAAGCATAAACAGGGGAGTACGGGCATTGTGTTTATACAGCCAAAGCGCAGGATTTTTTTGTTTGGATGCTTTTGTAAGCAGGTTCTGTAATTGATCCAGGAAAAAATAAAATCGTGTAATGCCGTTTTTCATGTCTTTAATTTTGTGGTATCCAAAAAGTTGAAGATTGAACATTGAAAATTGATCATTGAGGATTTATAAAAGAATGTTCAATATTCAACACTCAATTTTCAATGCTCAAGTTAAATTCATTACATTTCAAAAAAGGCTACGTTTCCTCCAACCCACTCCTTATTCTTATTATAACGTGTGCCGATCATTTTACCCTTGCTTAGCCTCGCCAAATTATGTACTGCTTTTGGCCTTTCCCATCCCTGCTTCCAGAAATAAAATAACCTGATCTCTGCTTTTGCAGGCTCATCGGGGGTTTTGATCACATCTGCATATTTTACCTTCTTTTGTAAGATCCAGTTCTCAGGATCCTTCACCGCTTCAATATCTGCTGTGGTTACATCAATAACCACGCCCATACCTGCAAAAGAGAACAGGGGTTTAAGCACATAATTTTCCAGGTCGGCGGGCATTAGCTTCAGCTCATTTAAAAAATAAGTTTGCGGCACATAGGGGTTATGTATAAATGGCAAAGTGAATTTGCTGATGCGGTAGAACCAGTTTGGATGAGGTACCCATTCCACATCATAGCCCATGGTGAGATCCACAATATTTTCCAGTCCTTCTTGTTTTTGAAGGTCATCAAAAATAAGCCGGTTGTAAATTCTTTTTACCTGGATCTTTTCACCGGCATTTTCATAAAATAATTTATTTCCTTCGGCGATCAGTTTCGTTAAACAAACTGTTTTAATACCAAGCAGTTGTTCGGTACAATAAAAATCGATCCTTGTTTTTTGTTGCTCGGGGAATATCTCCAGCAGGATCACATTTTTGGGGTCAAGGTCTCCAACTATGATCTCTTTCAATAACTGTATGTAAGTTTCTTTTGTATAACCATTTAGGTAGGATGAAAAATTAGCGGGTAGCTCTGCATATGCTGCAGTAAACTCCGAATGAAATGCCTGGAAGGCATACAGGGTAGGGAAACCCTGCATTTCTATAAGCTGCGGTTCCAGTTCTCCTTTTTCATTTTCACAGATACCAAAATCAAACACAAGCATTTCGGTATGGCTGGTTTCATTGGGCACTTTTACATTAGCTGGTATACCCCGGTTCGTAAGCTCAATGAATTTGGGGTCAACGATCACATCAATGATATCTTCGCAGGCGCCAAGCATTTTTGCTGTAAAATCTTTTGGTATAAAAACAGGCGTTTCTGCATTCCTAAAATCAAGTGCCCCCGGATGAAGTTTTTCGAACTGAGCCATGTAGGCATCATACTTTTCTTTTGTAAAATTGGCATTAAATTTTTGCCTTAACTCTATGATCATGTGAATAAAGCTTTGGTTTAAAATTACACGAATTGCTGCTAATTGCACGGATTTTTCTGTCATGCTGAGGCACGAAGCATCCCTGCACGTCATGACATAGCTAATAAAGTAGAGATGCTTCCCGAAAATATCGAGACAGGTCGTATCTCAAGCATGACAGGGCAAGAGTAAAAGCTTACTTCAGGGAGTTAGCTGGTTCAAAAAAATCGTGTAATTCGTAAAATTCGTGTAATCTGTATTTCAGACTTCAACAGGCTGTAAGCTATCTACAGCATTCAGTAAAAAATTGGGGAGGATATGAGAATAGGTCCACATGATCTTTTCGGGGTCATTCAAATGGTCGATCATGGATTGCCATTTTTCTATACCATAATTTTCAATAACAGTTCTTTTCTTTTCATCAGTTTGCAAATGCATACTCATACCAATGGCATCAGCTTCGGGATGGAATTGTGTGCCGATCATATATTCGTTGAACCTGATAGCCATCACCGCTCTTTCGAGCGGCACATGGGGGCGGTCTTTTTCAATAGCTAAAATGGATGCCCCCATCCGGTGCAGTTTATTGTGATTGGGTTCTGTTACCTGGTAATCACGACTGTCAACTGAATAGAAGGGATCTTTCAAGCCTTCGAATACGACCTCATCTTTACCCTCGGATAATAAATGCGTGGGAAAAATGCCGAAGGCAGTACTTTTTCGCCGGCTCACTTTAGCAACATTATAATGCCTGCATATTAGCTGGAAGGAATGACAGATAAAGAAGACCTGCTTTTTTTGAACATGGGCAGGATTGTTGTTCCAGCGTTCAATTTTATCCAGCCAGTTAAAATATACTTTTTCCCAATCGCTGCCTTTACTTTCCAAAGGACTGCCAGGGCCACCACTGCTGATATAAATGTCGTAACTCAGATCCGGGACCTGTTTTTCCAAACGTACTTCATATTCATCCCAACTAAGATCAAGGTGATTTCGTTCGCCAAACTGATTTAGGATCTCCCGTATACAACGCATTCCCTGGTTGGCAAAGCCCTCATACATATCTAAAATTGCAATACGGATGGATTTCTTTTCGGTCCAGTTCATATACAAAGATAACAGTTTTTAAAAGCAGGGCTTAACACCAGCGTTACAATTTATTAACGTATTGTGAATTAAGAAATGATATTAAAGCCCGTAAAAATGAATAAACTGATATATTGCTTTCGCCGGCATGACAAAACTCATAAGTAAAAACCTTTTTTTTTACCAATTTGTAACTTGTAAAATGATGGCTTATGCAAAGTATTGATACGGGTTTAAAGCCTGACCGGATCTTTTTTAAGTATTGTGCCGATTGCAAACCCAAACCGGGTTCTGTATCCGAATTGGAAGCATTTGAAAAAATACAACTTGAATTATGTCACCAGTTTAAATTATTTTTTCCTGATAACCTGGCAAGCAAGACCATTGTAGTAATTCCAAGTTTATCCCTTGACCAGGAAGTGCTGACAAAAGTAAGCGGCGCTTTACATTATGAAGAAAGGTTATTGTGTTTGCTTATGCTCCTTCGTATGCCAAGATCCAGGGTGGTCTATGTTAGCAGTATGCCAATTGATCCGGTGATCATCGATTATTATTTACACCTGCTGCCCGGTATTACCGGTTATCATGCCAGGGAAAGATTGACAATGATCAGTTGTTACGATTCTTCGGCTATACCACTTACTGCAAAAATTTTGGAAAGGCCCAGGTTACTGGAAAGAATTAAACATGCAATTCCGCCAGGCAATGTTGCCCATATTGCCTGCTTTAATACCACTGCCCTTGAAAGAACATTGGCCGTTAATCTCGAGATCCCCATATATGGATGCGACCCTTCGCTGGTTTACCTGGGTACCAAAAGCGGAAGCCGCAGGGTTTTTATGAAAGCAGGTGTATGTATACCGCCCGGTTCAGAAAACCTGGCAGGCTATGATGATATTGTGCATGCGGTTGCAGCCTTAAAAGAAATGCATCCGCATATTAAAAAAGCAGTCATCAAATTAAATGATGGTTTTTCGGGAGATGGAAATGCAGTTTTAAATTACCCCGATAATTTGTTGGGAAAACAAATGTTTAACTGGATACAAACCAACCTGCTTCATTCAATAAAACCCGTTGCCCCGGACTTAAGTATAGAACGTTTTTTAGAAAAATTTGTAGCGATGGAAGGTATTGTGGAGGCTTTTATTGATGGAGAAGAAAAAGTTTCACCATCGGTGCAATGCCGGATAAATCCACTGGGGGAGGTAGATATTATTTCAACACACGACCAGGTTTTAAGCGGTGAGAACGGGCAGGTTTTTGTTGGCGCACATTTTCCTGCTGATGAAAATTACCGTACAGAAATTGCAGTCTTGGCAAAAACTATTGCAGAAGTGTTGAAAAGTTCAGGAGTGATCGGGCGGTTTAGTATTGATTTTATTTCGGTAAAAGAAAACGGGTTCTGGAAACATTATGCTATTGAAATCAACCTGCGGAAGGGAGGTACCACACATCCTTTTTTAATGCTGCAGTATTTAACCAATGGAACTTATGATGAGGCTACAGGCATTTTTGAAACACCCAATAAACAACAGCTTTATTATTTTGCTTCTGATAATGTGCAGAGCAATGCATACAAAGGTCTTACTCCGCAGGACCTGATAGATATTGCCATGTTTCATGGTTTGCATTTTGATGGTGCTGCACAAAAAGGGGTGATGTTTCACATGATAGGCGCCTTATCACAGTTTGGAAAAATGGGTATTGTTTGTATTGGATCTTCACGGGAAGAAGCTTATGCATTATATACAAAAACAATTGAGGTACTTGATGCGGAAACTAAAGGATGAAAAAAGTCAAAGGTTAAAATTCAAAAGGCTGAAGAAGCAGGCTTTTTTCTTTTTCTAAGGAACCTTACATAAGTTTTTGACTTTTGAATTTTTACTTTGGATTTGTTTTGCTTTTAATATTATTTTAGGAGTATAATCGTTCCTTTCATTTCCACTACACTGCCATTCTTATCAATACCTTTTATCATCCACACATAAGTACCAGCTTCGGCAGGTTTGCCTTTTAAGGTACCGTCCCAGCCCTTCATCCATTCTTTGGTTTGGAACATAATTTGCCCAAAGCGGTTAAATACCCGGAAGTAATCGGTGCTCCTGATCCCAACGGGTACGGGGATGAAAATATCATTCAATCCATCACCATTGGGAGAGAAGGCATTAGGTAAATAATACATCGGGCCTTCATATACTTTGATAAAAACATCATCATCATCTGTACAACCAATAGCATCAGTAACCCGCACAGTGAAATAGGTATCGTGCGATAATGTGGCCAGCGGGTTTGCAATAAATGGATTATTGAGTGGACCTGCAGGGCTCCATACATAATTAACACCACCGGTTGCCAGCAACTGGTGTGGCCTGTTGATGATGGCATTGGTATCGTTGCCTGCAAATACAACCAATGGAGGCATCATGAATACGGTCATACTATCCACCACAGAAAAATTACAGCCGTAATTATCTGTAACTCTCAAATAGAATGTTCTTGTTGTATCGATCCTGGCGATGGTAGTTGCTGCATTAGGTGTATTCAATGAATCGGCCGGTGTCCATGCATAATTCACTGTGCCTGATAAATTGCTTGCACTTCCATTTAAGAAGGCATTTGTTTTATAACAGATGGTAGTATCCTTTCCTGCATATGGAACCGGCTTATGTAAAACATTTACAGTTATGGAATCTGTTCTTGTACAAATACCCCATTTAGCAGTGAGGTAATATTTGGTGGTATCTGTTGGTGATGCAATGGGTGTTCTTACCGTATCCAAATTTAAAGTAGCACGCGGAGTCCACCTGAATGTATCAGTAAGTGCATTTGTTTGCGGAATTAAAGTAATGGTTGTTCCGAAACAGATTGTGCTGTCGGCACCCAGATCTAGCCGCATGGTATCGGTTAGCACAACTATTGCAGACTGGTTTGTGACACAACCATTGGCATCTCTTATTTTTATATTATTGTAATTTCCTGTTGCTAAATTGAGGAAGATATTAGATGGCTGGTAAGTGACTCCGTTATCAATTGAATATTCGTAGGCAGGAGTTCCCCCCGTCGCGGTAATGGTAATTGAACCGGTATTGTTGGCACATGTTGCATCTGTAACGGCGGTGGACGCTGATAGAACAAGGGGCTCTGTTACTGAAGCCGTGGTTGAACCGCCACAAAAAGATCCTATTACCCTTGCTTCAACGGTATAACTTCCTGCCGGCACATTAAATACAGGCGAGGTTTGCCAAGTGGTTCCTCCATCAATGGAATATTCAATGGTTGGTCCTGTTGGAGCGGTCATAGTGATGGTTCCGTTGCTGGCGCCATTGCAAAGCGCATTAGTAATAGTGGCTGTTATAGGGGTTAGTGTTTTGTAAACGATCATGGTATCGGAACCCACAGTTTGTACTGCTGGATTATCACACTGGCGGTAAAAAGCCCTTATCTCGTAGCTCATGCTGTCTTCAGACTGGCATATATTTGAGAAGGTTGCTTCCAGTTCACCATTGCCTATGGGAACCGTGGTGCCTGTTGCAACCCATACACCATTCTTAAAAATGGATACACTATCAAGCAAAGAAGAAGTACCACTGGGCACATACCTGAAACCTTTATCATAAGCTGTCCAAACTGTGCAGTTTGTATTTGGTGGCGAAACTGATTGATCCTGTGCCCAGTTTTGCACACCTGCAATAGAAAGGCCTCCCTGGTAACCTGAACAGGCAGGCTTACTCTCATAGAATACATCTATAAGGCCGCTGCCCTCATATAATACTGCCTGCATTGTGGCCAGTAATCCAATTCCCTGGCAGCCACCAGCATTATAATAATCAACATGATAATAAGAGATAACCAGTTTCCTGCACGGTGCAGTTCCTTCCACACGGTATTCAATTTTTCTCTCCGGCGGAGATTCACTGCTCCGGGGATCCATATCATAATAAGCAAGGAAGATGCTGGCCCTTGGCGCATAAAATGTACCTATATCATCAGGTATACCACCTGCGTATGGAAGGTTATTACTTGAATTGATCACGTAAGATTCATCTTTGTTTGCATTGGTAGCAACATCAAAAGTAAATACACCATTGGATCCCACACTTATCTTGTTATAGACCTGGCCATAAAAACAAAATGGAAATGGAAGGTTGATGCTGTCAGAAAATATATCATCCTGGTAGAGTAATGTAAGTTCGGTACCCAATGGGCTTGTGTAAGGATACGGAGTATATGGAATTGATGCAACCTGGTAGGTTTCTGTGGTTTTAATATCTGGTATCCTTGCCTTAAGATTAAGGCAACTCTGCAAACAGGAGATAGTTGTGTCATTACCTGCTGCAACGTTAAAACACGCCTGTGCCTTGACGGCTGTATTAAAAAAAGCAAGTCCGATTATGCTAAGTAGTAAAATTATTCGCATTTGTAATAAAATTGGCTGGTTTTGGTTTTGTGCAGATGAAGATAATTAAAACCACGCAAACGCTGTTTGCCTGAGTGATTAGATTATTAATATTAAAATTCCCCCCTTACAAAGGCCTCCATGGCAGCATATTGTGTTAAGCCAAGCTGGGCATACAATCTGGCAGTATTTGCATT
>JBKJMZ010000008.1:0-20175 GCA_046596255.1 Ferruginibacter sp.
CATACTTAAATTTGCAAGCTTTTTGCCTATTTTTCAAATATCTTGCAATTAATAATGTACACCAATGGGGATAAACTCAATAGGAATAAGAAATTGAAACTTTTTGAGGGCTAACTAATTAAATCTTTTTTGCCATTGTTGGTGTATCATCGTTCATGATATATGCTGCGGAAGAAGCTATAATATCTAATGACTCAGGGCTATCGTCTTTTTTAAAATAACACTATTGAGTCGGAAAAACTTGCAGTATACAGTTCTTTATCTATAAAGGTTGGCTCGATACTACCTTTAAATCTTTCTGCTATATAGGATTTACTTCCAAAAAGACTAAGCATCATGTCGTATACATCATCATGCGACTTTCTTGCGACAAAATCTTTAAACCCCATTATGTCTAAAAAAACAACAAATCTATTGGATGTTATAGGCCAATCGTTAGAGGCTTGATCCATTGGAAACTAATTTTTCGCAAAGATATTAAAGAAACGAGGAATGATATTCAAATTGTGGCAGAGCAATCACCAACAACATAGCAGGTTGTTAAACCAGGTTATAAACCTGCTTACTTTTCTAATTGATTGAGTTTTAAACAGATTTAGCAACAAGATATATAAGGTAGAAGTTGTGGCTTGAATTGCAGACAGTATGCTGGTTGTTGGTGATTGCCACCACTGCCTTTCCCTCGGCACGAACACCAACGGCGAAAAATATGAAGGAGCATTCAATGATTATTTATAACTGCTAATTTTAAAAATATACATTTTATATCTGTCACTCAGTAGCGACAACGGAAATTCAGTGCTACTTTCTGAATTTACAATTTCTATTTGTTCTTCATCTGATAATTGTGAAATTAAATTCTGTAACAAATTAATTTTTATTGCATAGTTCACATTTTGAACATTAGCGTTAACTGCTTGCGGATTGAGTGTCGCTGTTGTTATTCCTATCACATTTCCTTTCAGGTCAAAGAGTGCACCTCCACTATTACCAGGTTGAAGCGGAACTGATATTTGATAATATCTGCTATCATCTTGGATGCCGCTTAACGAATTAATAATTCCATTAGATACTTTGTGATTATCTTAAATATAGGGCAGGCTGGTTTATAGCGACAATACAAAACGCTCCTCCCGTATTTTTTCTTCTGCAAACGGCTACAACCAGATACCTTTGCAAAAAACACCAGCATTGGAACTCACGAACCGAAAAGCACATTACGAATATTTTTTTGAAGCCACTTTTATAGCAGGCATGGTACTCAGCGGTACGGAAATAAAATCATTGCGGGCAGGTAAGGCCAGCTTTAATGATAGCTACTGTGTGTTTCACCAGGGTGAGCTGTTTGTAAAAAGCCTCCACATTTCTGAATATGCCTTTGGTACCCACAGCAACCATGAGCCCATGCAGGAAAGAAAACTGCTGCTCAACAAAAGAGAACTACGCAAGCTGGAAAACAAGATAAAAGAAAAAGGCTACTCCATTATTCCCCTAAGGTTGTTCCTGGCAGAATCCGGCTATTTTAAAATGGAGATCGGTGTAGGCAAGGGTAAGAAGAATTATGATAAAAGGGATTCGATAAAGGAGAGAGAGACGGATAGGGATATTAAGAGGAAGTACGGTGTTTGAGGTACGAAGTTTGAGGTACGATGTTTGAGGTACGATGTACGGCAGTAGTTCAGTGCAGGCGTACATCGTACTTTGTACATCAAACATTATCTTAGCATTCTGATAAACTGAGCGGCACATTCACCGCCAGTCCCCCGTCAGCAGTTTCCTTGTATTTGCTGTTCATATCCAAAGCAGTATCCCACATGGTTTTTATAACACCATCAAGGCTAACCTTAGCATAATCGGGTGTGCTTTGCATTGCGAGCTGGCTTGCTGTAATGGCTTTGATTGCTCCCATCGTGTTTCTTTCAATACATGGTATTTGTACAAGTCCGCCGATGGGGTCGCAGGTCATGCCCAGGTGATGCTCCATGGCTATTTCGGCAGCCATTAAGGCCTGGCGCTGAGTACCACCCATGCATTCGGTTAATGCTGCCGCCGCCATTGCACTGCTAACGCCTATCTCGGCCTGGCAGCCACCCATTGCCGCAGAAATGGTAGCGCCTTTTTTAAATATGCTACCCACTTCGGATGCTGTAAGTAAGAAATGTATGATCTTATCTTCTGTATTTCCCCCGGCAAAAGCAATATAATATTGTAAGACTGCGGGAATAACTCCTGCAGCGCCATTGGTTGGTGCAGTAACTACTCTTCCAAAACTTGCATTCTCTTCATTCACCGCCAGGGCGAAGCAGCTTACCCAGTCCAATATATAAGTAAAATTATTGCCGCCATCTTTTACAAGCTGGAGCCAGCTATCATAATCTGAATAGGAACGGCCCGCAATTAATTTTTTATTCAGGCCATTTGCCCGGCGTTTTACCTGTAGTCCTCCAGGCAGTATACCTACGGCATGACTACCGCGGTAGATACATTCTTTCATCACCCGCCAGATATTTAAGATGCCGGCACGGGTCTCGGCTTCTGACCGCCAGGCTCCTTCATTTTCCAGCACTACATCACTTATGTTCAAGCCGGTCTTCATACACCAGTGCAATAACTCATTGGATGTATTGACAGGAAAAGGCAATACCACGTTGGATGTTCCCATTTCAGCCTCACCTTCCTTACTCACAAATCCTCCACCAACAGAATAAAAGGTCTCAGCAAAATTTGCCTCATTATTCAGCGTAACCAAAAAACTCAAAGCATTGGGATGAAAGGGCAATGATTCACTCATCAGGAATTCAATGTCCTCGGTAGGATCAAAATCAATTTCATGTTTACCCGCCAGTAATATCTTTTTCATATGCCTGATGTCGGCGATCTTGGCATCAATATGATTCACTTCAAAGGTTACGGGGTCATCGCCGCTAAGTCCAAGCTGTACGGCAATATCAGTTCCATGTCCAACCCCGGTTTTAGCCAATGAGCCATACAATAAAATGCGTATGGCTTTAACCTCGTTAAGCAGGTCTTTTTCAACGAGCGAACGTGTAAACCTTTGAGCGGCACGCCAGGGCCCCAGTGTATGGCTGCTTGAAGGCCCTACACCGATCTTGAACATATCGAAAACAGAAATGGCTTCGTGGCTCAAAATAATTGTTTATTGTACGTCAAGTAATTCAATGGTAAATATCAGGTTTGATCCGGGGGGGATTGATCCTGTTGGGTTACATCCATACCCCAATGATGGAGGGATGAATAAAGTTATTGAACCTCCTTTCTGAATCAAAGGCAATCCTCTGCGCCAGCCCAATATCAGGTTAGATAATAAGAACCTTGCATTGCCGGTAAGATCCTGGTCAAAGATCACATCATTGGTAAGCTTACCTGTGTATTTTACAGTAACGGTAGAGCTTAACATGGGTGTGGGCCCTGTGCCCTGTGCATTGATCACGTAAAAGAATCCACCCGAATGCTGGGTTGCGGTAATGGATTTTGAACTAAGGTAAGATTGCAAAGAAGCGATCTCTGCAGCAGTGGGTACACCCGTATTATTTTCAACACAATTGTTTGCAGTGCCATCATCTTTGCTGCAACTGCTCATCATAGAAAACAGGGCTGTAAATGCCAGGAGAAAAAAGTGTTTTTTGTTCATTGTCAGGTTTGATTTTTATTTAAGTTCTGTAATTCCTTCTGATCGTTTTTGTTTATGCTTCAGTTCCTGGTAAAGCTGTTCATTCATTTCCCATTTATAGTGCATGCGGAAATAGGAGAAAAAAATGATGCAGAGGATCACGGCAGCAACAATGGCCACCATGGAACCCGACATATTATTTGAAACCTTTGTGTACCATTCCGGAAAAAAAAGATATACAACAGAGATGAATAATAAGATGGGTACACAGAATAAGATGGCCATAGGTAAACCCGAGATCAATTTAACGGTTGCACTGTTTTGCTTTTCCCGTTCCTTTTCCCAATAGATTATAAACTGTTTATCTTTTTCCGAAAGCATCATGCAAAACTAAGGCAAAATGGAATAGTGTCTCAGTTTGAATTTCTGCTTTATTTAGTGAGCTGTCAATCCTGAGCCTGTCGAAGGGTTATCGAAGGCGGGTTTAATTGAATATACCGGGTTCGACTCGCCTTTGCGTACCCGCTACGGCGGAGCAAGGCAGGCTCACCCTGACAGTTTTTTAATTTGAAGCAACGCTAAAGATGACTGTCCTTTGTTATGTAGCGAATATCTTGTAGGTTTGTTACGATAATAACGCTGCATGAAAATAGAACAAATACTGGTTCAGCATTTTTACAATAAACGCGAAGTCACTTTACAGGGTATGGGCACATTTAAATTGTCCCCAGATTTTATATTGCCCAAAGACAGTGACAAGGAGGTAGAAATACCTGAGAATGCGATTTTATTTGAATATAACCCCAAAGCAACAGCCGATGATGCCCTGGTTGATTTTATCGTTAAGCAAAGCCATAAAATGAAGTCGCTGGCATATGCAGACCTGGATTCATACCTCGTACTTGGCAAACAATTCTTAAATATAGGCAAGCCTTTTAAAATAGAAGGCATGGGTATGCTTGTAAAGAACCAGCAGGGAGAACTGGAATTCAGTAAGGGTACCGCCTTTAGGGCAAAGCTGGATGCATTGCCGTCTACATTAAGAGAAAAAGCAGAGACGGAAATATCCTTTGCATCGGAAAGCCGGCCTAACAATAAAAACAAAAAAGGCCTATTGATCTTATTGCTTGTGATCGGGCTGGGGTTAATAGCGGTTACAGCCTGGTATTTTCTTACGCAGAAAAACAATAACACGCCCTCTCCGATCATAGCGGAAGATACCATGCAAACGGATACTGTAATAAAAGATACTGTTGCAGTTGTTCCTCTGCCTGTTGTTCCTGATGATGGATATACTTTTAAAGTAGTGTTCATGGTCACTGCCGATTCGGCTGCTGCCGCTTCAAAGCTGAAAAGCTGGATAACCCGGGGCCACAAAGTGATCATGTATAAACAGGATTCTGTTAATTACAGGCTTGCTGAGCCATTCACATTACCGCTTACTGACACTTCCCGGATAAAAGATTCCCTGAACAGCTTTTATTATCTGGGCAAAGCTTTTATACAAATCAAATAAATGCAGCCAGTACAAAAAAAGATCAGCATTGCTTTTTGGATATTGGCCTTACTGGATATTATTGGCATAGCTGCCGGTATAGAAATGCTGCACTTTATAGCTAAGCCCCTGCTTATGCCGGCGTTGATGCTGTTGTTATATTATTCCAGGTCAAATGTCCCTAACAAAAAATTATTATTGATTGGGCTGTTCTTTTCCTGGATGGGAGATGTGCTGCTAATGCTGGAAAATATGCATCCCTTGTTTTTCATTTTTGGGTTGGCCAGTTTTTTAACCACCCATATCTTTTATGTCATTTATTTTTTGAAGATCAGTTCTGCAGGACCTTCACTATTAAAAAAGAAACCTGTCTACTTTGCATTAGTACTGGCATATGGTACGAGCCTGGTTTGGCAACTCTATTCTTACCTGGGGGAACTTAAATTACCAGTGATCATTTATGCCGCGGTTATTTGTACCATGTTGCTCTGCAGTATTCACATCTTTTTTAAACTTAATAAACAAGCCGCACTGTATTATTGGATGGGAGCTACTGCATTTGTGGTATCTGACTCTTTGCTGGCCATCAATAAATTTTACCAGCCCTTTGCCTATGCCGGCATACTGATCATGCTCACTTATTGTGCGGCACAGTTCCTGATCATCCGGGGGTATATACAACAGGACAAACCATGACCAAAGCAGCACTATTAGCAGAACTTGCGGGCAATACCTGGGTGATGATCAGGCCCTCACCCATTGAAGGTATTGGAGTATTTGCGCTACATGATATTCCCAAAGGTTGTAGGGAAATGTTCAGTAAAACAAATAAGCATGAGCAATGGATAGCTGTCTCCAAAATAGAAGTAACAGCGTTGCCGGAACATAGCAGGGCATTGATAGAGAACTATTGCCTGTATGATGAAGCGCATTATTTTGTACCCGATTATGGTTTCAAGAAATTGGACCTGGTGAATTTTTTGAATCATGCTGATGAGCCTAATCTTATTTCCATCAATGACGGTGAATTCTTTGAAGCAATACGTGATATCAAAAAAGGCGAAGAACTTTTTATTGATTACGGGCAGATCGTGGATGAAGCATAGGTTCCTGCTTTATTTTCTTCAACATAAAAAAATTGATCAGCAATGCACTTAGCATGGGAACGAATACGATACAGAAATAAACAAAATAGCTTACTGTAACTTCCGGCACCGGTTTTACCTGCACAAGCAACTGCCCTCCTATAACGGTTTCCGAAAAAACAACACTCCGAACGAGGTTCCATCCCAGGTGTATAGCAATAGGAATATACAATGAGCATGTTTTTGCATAACCATAAGCATATACAAGGCCCATTAAACCTGTTGTTAAAAAAGTAATGAGCATTTGTAGCGGCAGCCCGATCACTTCATGAGAATACCAATGATAGATACCAAATGCAATGCTTGAAATGATGATGGCTTTAGTTGCCCCGAATTTTTTGATGAGGATATATAATAACACTCCCCTGAAGATCAATTCTTCAAACATTACCGATTTTACATTCCACCAAATGCCGATAAAAATAAGCCTGGCATCTAATTTTGGGTTGAGTTCCCACTCCTCTTTTGCGAAAAGCATTCTCATAAAATAATCGGAAGAGCTACATAATGCGGTGACTATAAAAAATAATGCAAAGCCCAGTAATCTTTTGCGGTTTGGATTGAAGCCTAATACGCCTAAATTACCTTTTTCAAAAAACCAGATGATTATCCAGGAAATTATAAGCTGAACGATGATGCCTACCATGATAATTTCATTATAAATTTATTTTTTTTAAAATTATTTTTCACTTTACTCCAACTCCTTAAAAATATATCCATCATCATATTCTATTTCAAAAGCTTTTAAAAATTGTTTATACTCATCCAAAAAATTTTGTTTTTTATGATGAACTTCCTGGTTTTGAATGTAACGAATCACATCAGGTACATGGCTTTTAGAATAAGAGAATGCCCCATAGCCCTCTTGCCACGCAAATGGAGCAATACAAAACTCATGGTCTTTTATCCACTTGCTGCTTTCAGTTTTTACATTTTGCACCAAAGATGATATGGATTGTGTTGGCCGCAAACCTATTAATATATGTACATGATCGGGCATGCTATTTATCTGAAGCATTTTATGGCCATTTTGCTGAAAAATCCCGGTAATGTATTTGTGTAGCTCATTCTTCCAGGCTTTTGAAATTAATGCAGCCCGGTATTTAACTGCAAATACAAATTGAATATGCAATTGTGTGTATGTGTTAGCCATAGCAACGGAATTAGATTATTAAATATACAAAAATGTTGTTATGTTCATACCGAACAAACATGGTGTAAAAAAATAATGAGGAAGCAGCAGCGATCGCCATTTTAGGGATTTAATTAGCACAAAACGTTCCTACGGGACGAAAGCATTTCTTTTTGTTCTACTTATTCTACCTATAAAATGTTCCTAAAGGAACAAGATGAATACTTCAAATATTTATCAATGCATACACAAGGCTCTTGATTTTGCTGAGCAGTTAATAGATAAAAACACTCCTGTTTTGCCGAACAGTAGCAATCACCTGGATAATGTTGTTTTGTTCCCGCGGAACAATTTAAGGGTAGAAAAAATATTTCGGGGATGGTAGCGTTCCGTAGGAACGCATTGTGCCATATTAAGGCTTTGTTTTGCACAAAACGTTCCTACGGAACGTAAGCACATCCTTTTGTTCTACTTATTCTACCTATAAAATGTTCCTAAAGGAACAAGATGAATGCTTCAAGTATTTAACAATGCATACAGCATGCTCTTGATTTTGCTGAACAGTAGCAATTTCGAAAACAATCAGGACAGCGGTATGGGTTCCAGTTTATTAATGCGGATGATCTTACACCAGGCCAGGAAACGGATAATTGCATACGCAGGATCAAGTTCATACCACTTAAATCCAAAATTAGTTGATGAAGGATTTTTGTGATGATTGTTATGGTAGCCCTCTCCCATCATTAAAATATCCACCTTAAATAAATTGGTAGAAGTGTTTTTCAACTTAAAATTGACCGAACCGTATTTGTGGGCAAACCAATTGATGATCAAGCCATGAAGCGGCACCATTAAAAAATGTACCGGAAGTAAAATAAACCACCAGCCGGAAGGCGCAAATTTTACATAAAATAGTACATATGCTGCCATCCAGCTAAGCCTGGAGGCCCAACTGTTTGCGATCTTATCCAGGAATGGCCAATCGGGAACATTCTTACAAAATCGTTGTTCTACCGGGAATGTTTTAGTATAGATACCGGAAGATACATCCCGGGTACGCATCATCATTTTAAATATGCTTTCATCAAATTTTGGCGAATGCGGATCTTTATCCGTGTCGGTATAAGCATGGTGCATGCGGTGCATGATACCGTAAGCCCTGGGGCTTACATAGGAAGAACCCTGGGTTATATAAGTGATAATATAAAAAAAGCGCTCCCAAAATTTATTCATACTGAATGCGGCATGCGCGGCATAGCGGTGCTGCAAAAAAGTTTGCATAAAAAGAGACAAGTACCAATGAGATACAAAAAACAAGATGATTATTAACATGGTATTTCTTCAATATATTGTTTTTGAATACTGACTTAAAAAAGTTACGATTTATATTCTACCCAGGTTTGATTTTCCTGTTAATATGCTGCTTTAAAATTTATTTTTTTTCAGCAGTTTTTAAATGCAACCATATTTATTTTTTTGAGTCTTGGTGATCTTTTAACCTTAAAAAAATCCCTCCCGCAACATGCAGGAGGGAGTGTATTTTTTGCAAATTGGCTATTGCCAATTGCTGATTAATATCCACCCATTCCGCCCATATCAGGTGCGCCATGGCTATGTCCTTCTTCTTTCTTAGGCTTGTCAGCTATCACACACTCTGTAGTTAACATCATACCTGCAATAGAAGCTGCATTTTCCAATGCTACACGGCTAACTTTAGTTGGATCAATAACACCCGCCTTGAAAAGGTTCTCATATTTTTCAGTATGTGCATTAAAACCATAATCGCCTTTGCCTTCTTTAATTTTATTTACAACCACGCTTCCTTCAAAGCCTGCGTTCTCAACAATTGTACGTAAAGGCTCTTCAACCGCACGACGAATGATGGCAATACCGGTTGTTTCATCCTCATTGCTACCTTTCATTTTCTCTAATACATCGCTTGCACGTACATAAGCAACTCCACCACCCGGTACAATACCTTCTTCAACCGCAGCCCTTGTTGCATGTAATGCATCATCAACACGGTCTTTCTTTTCTTTCATTTCAATTTCGGTAGCAGCACCAATATATAATACTGCAACTCCACCGGCCAGTTTAGCCAAACGCTCCTGTAATTTTTCTTTATCATAATCAGAGGTTGTAGATTCAACCTGTGCTTTGATCTGGTTTACCCTGGCAAGGATATCTTTCTTAGCACCTTTACCACCAACGATGGTTGTATTATCTTTATCAATGGTAATGCTTTCAGCGCTTCCTAAATATTCAAGATCAGCATTCTCTAATTTGTAACCTTGCTCTTCGCTTACAACAATACCTGAAGTTAATACTGCGATATCCTGCAACATTTCTTTTCTCCTGTCGCCAAAGCCCGGGGCTTTTACAGCAGCGACTTTAATGGTACCACGTAATTTATTTACCACCAGGGTTGCCAGTGCTTCTCCATCAAGGTCTTCTGCAATGATCACTAAAGGCCGGCCGCTTTGAGCAACTTTCTCCAGTATATGCAGGATATCTTTCATGGTAGATATCTTCTTATCGTAAATTAAGATGTATGGGTTGCTTAATTCAGCCTGCATCTTTTCGCTGTTGGTAACAAAGTATGGAGAGATATAACCACGATCAAACTGCATACCCTCTACAACATCCACAGTGGTATCAGTACCTTTTGCTTCTTCAACAGTAATAACACCTTCTTTTCCAACTTTGGCCATGGCCTGTGCAATTAAAGCACCGATCGCCTTATCATTATTAGCAGAGATAGAAGCTACCTGCTCGATCTTCCTGCTATCGCTTCCTATTTTTTCAGATTGTTTTTTCAGGTTCTCAACAATGGCAATAACTGCTTTGTCGATACCACGCTTAAGGTCCATTGGATTTGCACCTGCAGCAACGTTCTTTAAACCTTCGCTGATGATAGCCTGTGCAAGAACGGTTGCTGTAGTAGTACCGTCACCTGCAATATCTGCAGTTTTAGAGGCTACTTCCTTAACCATTTGTGCACCCATATTCTCAATGGGGTCTTCCAGTTCAATTTCTTTGGCAACGGTAACACCATCTTTAGTTACAGTTGGAGCGCCAAACTTACGCTCTATAACCACATTACGGCCTTTTGGACCAAGGGTAACTTTTACAGCGTCGGATAATGTATCCACGCCTTTTTTCATTTTGTTTCTTGCTTCTATATCGAAGAATATCATTTTAGACATAATAAAGAATTTTTGATTTTTAAGTTATTTGAATTTGATGCTGGATCCTGGATTCTTGATACTAAATAGCAACTCAAATTTTTAGGCTCTTTCTAGTATCTAGTATCTATTTAAACTATCGCCAAAATATCACTCTCCCTCATGATCAGGTAGTCTTTACCCTCAATGGAGATTTCCGTTCCGGCGTATTTGCCATATAAAACGTTGTCACCGGCTTTAACCATCACTGGTTCGTCTTTTTTGCCGGGGCCGGCAGCCAGTACAGTACCACGTTGGGGTTTTTCTTTTGCAGTATCCGGTATGATGATACCACCGGCCGTTTTTTCTTCAGCAGCAGCAGGTTGTACAATAACCCTGTCGTGCAAAGGTGTAATGCTTAATTTTTTGGAAGCCTTTGTTGCTTTAGCCATAGTTGTATTAGTTTTTTGATTTTTTGAAAAGTGAGTCCCGTTTTTAACGGGTGGCAAAGGTACAGCCATTTTTGTACCAATTGAACTAATTGTCACTTAATGTCAGTATAAGCCGGGTCTTGGCAGGGATAAAGTTATTAAAACAGACAATTTTTCACAAACTGGGGTAACCCGCTTTTAATCTACGGGTCACAAGTGATAAACCCTTAAATTTGCAAATTCAAATAAACGAGTTCTTTAGACCATGATCAGTAGAAGAAATATCCGGGTTAAAGTGATGCAAACCTTGTACAGCATCGACAGCATGAATGGCGACGCAAAACCGGGAGAAGCAGTTAATATCCTTACCAAGAAAATTGAGCAGAGTCGCCAGATATTTACTTACCTGGTTTATTTTATAACCGAAGTGGCCCGGTATGCTGAGACCGATGCCCGCCGGAAAGCCTCCAAACACCTGCCTACAACAGCCGACCTTAATATCAATACCAAAATTGCAGGCAATGAATTGCTGTGGAAGATCGTGGAAGATGCCAATTTTAAAGCTGCGGTGGCTGATATCAAGCCCCAACATATTATTGATACAGAATTACTGAAAAAGATCTACCTGCAACTGGTAAGCTCGCCGGAGTACCTGGAATATATTGAAGAGCAGAGCAGAAATAGTAAAGCGGAAAAGGAAATGCTTGAATTCATTTTCACCAACCTGATGCTGCCGGATGAAAATTTTATCAATCATGTGGAAGAGCATTTTATACATTGGGATGATGATGCGGAAATGATGAACCAGCTTGTATTGAATTTCCTGCACAAACCTGCTCATATCAATTTTACAGAAATACTCAGTAAAGAAAAATGGGATTTTGCTAAAAGCCTTTTGCAGACTGTACTGGAGAAGAAAGAAATATTTATGGAATTGATTAAGCCCAAGCTCAAGAACTGGGATGCCGAGCGTATTGCAGCGCTTGACCTAATTATCCTGCAAATGGGTGTTTGTGAATTTTTATTTTTTGAGACCATTCCTACCAAGGTTACCATTAATGAATATATCGACCTGGCAAAAGCGTATAGTACGGTGCAGAGTGGCCAGTTTGTGAATGGGCTGCTGGATAATATACACAAGGAATTATCAGCCGAAAATAAAATACATAAGAAGATTTTTAAAAACAGTACCTTATAATTATGCCAAACAAAATTTCACATCAGGTTAATGTGCTGCGGATGAAATTTTGCATGGCTTTTGTGCGAAAGCATTTGACAGGTGCCGATCTAAAAGCATTCGCATAATTTTAAAATAAAATCGGCATAACTTTGCAAAAAACTTTTATAGTGAAGCATTATTTTTTGACAGTATCGATAGCCGTTGTTTTAATTTCCTGTGATAACCGCAGGAAAGATAAGATCGTTGATGATGTTGCGGTGCAAACAACACAGGCATTAAGCGACAGCACCACCGTGCAGATCATTGATTCGGTTTATAATTTCGGTAAGGTTACCGATGGGCAGCAAGTGGAATATAGTTACCGCTTTAAAAATACCGGCACCAAACCCCTGGTCATTATAGATGCCAGTGCAAGTTGTGGTTGTACCGTGCCTCAAAAGCCTGAGAAGCCGATCATGCCGGGAGAAACAGGCTATATCAAAGTGGCATTCGACAGTAAGGGCAGGGTTGGCAATGCCCATAAATCAATTACTGTTGTATCCAATGCAAAGCCGGAATTCCCGCCATTGCTTTTAACCGGGGATGTGGAAGCTAAAAAATAAGAACAGCATTAACTTTTTAAACCAATAAATAAACAACATGCAATTACTAAGTATTTTTTTGATGATGGATCCACAAGGAAAAGGTGGAAGTTCGAGCACATTAATTATGATGGGATTAATGATCCTTGTATTCTGGTTATTCATGATCAGGCCCCAGGCAAAAAAGGCAAAAAAGCAGAAAGAGTTCATTAACAACCTGCAGAAAGGTGATAAGATTGTAACCATTGCCGGTATTCATGGTACTGTTAACAAGGTAAATGATGATGCTACGCTGATGTTGGAAACCAGCCCCGGCAGCTATATCAAGATAGAGCGCAGCGCAATCAGTATGGAATGGACGGCAAATATCAATAAGCCGGTTACAGAAGTGAAAAAATAATTGTAGATTTTAGATTTGCGATTTTAGATTTGTT
Organism: Ferruginibacter sp.; assembly: GCA_046596255.1. Classification (GTDB taxonomy): domain Bacteria; phylum Bacteroidota; class Bacteroidia; order Chitinophagales; family Chitinophagaceae; genus Ferruginibacter. The sequence goes on from JBKJMZ010000008.1 coordinate 13,194, forward strand.
GTGCGGTTGGAAGCTCAGACGATTCAAAACCACAACCTGAAATCGCATTTTTTATTGAGTGTGTTTGAGAATAATTATAAAGCCTGACGTTTAAAAAAATCTACAATCGTCAATCTGAAATCTAAAATTTCATAACCACATGCTAAAGATCGGTCTCACGGGCGGCATCGGCAGCGGCAAAACAACCGTAGCCCAAATATTTGAAGTGCTGGGCATACCCGTGTATTATGCTGATGACAGGGCAAAGCAATTGATGAAGGATGATGGTGAATTCAAAGAACAGATCATAAAACATTTTGGTGAAGCAGTTTATGTGGGAGGAGCATTGAACAGGAAAATGCTTGCAGATATTGTATTTGCTGATCCCCCAAAACTGCAATTCCTCAACAGCCTTGTTCACCCCGCTATTTTAAAAGATGCCCAAACCTGGATGCAGGGACAAACCACTCCTTATTGTATCAAAGAAGCAGCCCTGATCTTTGAAAGTGGTGCCCATCAGCATCTTGATCATGTGATCGGTGTAACCGCCCCTGCCCCATTGCGTATTCTGCGTACTATGCATAGGGATGGGGTTACCAGGGAAGAAGTTATTGCCAGGATGGATAAGCAACTGGACGAGACAATCAAAATGAAGCTCTGCGATTTTGTGATAAATAATGATGAACAGGAATTGATTTTACCACAGGTACTTGCTCTTCATGAAAAATTGCTATTGTTTTCGAGATAAAATCTGTTTTTTTGTGAACAAAGAATATTTAAAAAAATAAAACTCCCAACTCCGGGTTCCCTCTCCTTCGGAGAGAGCCTGTCCCGATTTTTATCGGGAGGTTGGGGTGAGGTAACATGGAAAAAGTAAACCTTGCTGAAAAATTTTCTCTCTTCAACGATCATTACAATCCCCGGATCGTTGGTGAACTTAATGGCCAGCAGGTGAAGCTGGTAAAACTGAAAGGCGAATTTATCTGGCACAAACACGATGTGGAAGATGAACTTTTTCTTGTAATAAAAGGCAGACTTAAAATGGAATACCGTGATAAAACAATAGAAATTAATGAAGGAGAATTTATCATTCTACCGCATGGAGTAGAGCACAGGCCTGTTGCGGATGAAGAGGTGCACATCTTATTATTTGAACCGGCATCTACTTTAAATACTGGGGATGTACAGCATGAAAAGACCAGGGCAAATCTGGAGAAACTATAAACTTTATGCATAAATAAAAGTCCTCCACTTTTAATAGTTTAAAAGTGAAGGGCTTCTTAAAAAATTAAACGCTTATTTCTTCAAAACTTTAATAACCTGCTTAGCATTATTTTCAGCAATCAATTCAACATAATAAATACCGGAGTTTAAACCTGTAAAGTTTAATGGAATTAAATTTATGCCGCTGCGTAAACTGATCTGTTGTTCACTTATTTTTTTTCCTGCTGCATCAATAATTATCAAATTTACTTTTGAGGTAACCGACAATTGAACTTTCAGGTTTGTATAGGTGATGACCGGGTTAGGACTTATACTGAAATAATTGACAGCCCCGGCATTTGCATTGTTTATTTTTAGGATAGGAGAATAAGAGTAGCTGCCATCTGCATCAATAGATTTTATACGATAATAGCTTATAGTACTTATAACATTACGATGAATGAACTGGTAGGAATTGGCAGATGAAAAACTTCCTTTTCCGGCAACAATCCCTATCTCTGAAAAATTTACTCCGTTCACAGAATATTCTACGGCGTATTTATTATTAGCACGTTCATTGGCAACATTCCAGTTAATATAATTTTCCCCATTTTTATTTTCGCCGCTAATATTTAACCAGGATACTGCTAAAACTAGCATATCATTTAAAACCGAAAAAGCATGAAATCCGGTTACACCTGTTTTATTGGAAGTATAAGGATCAGATCCGGTAGCAGCAGAAATTGGCCCAAATGCCCAACTTGCACCACTGGATTGGCTTACACGGCTTTGAGAACGGGTGAATCCGCTAAGTTCCAACGAAGCAGGCCATTGTAAACTAACTGTTGCATTTGAACCACCAACAGTTTCTTCAAAAATAAACCAGGTATTATTTACTGCAAAGTTGGTTATAACAAAACCATTAGTTCCTTTGCTATAAACAAAATCTTGAACTCTTACACTAAAATTATCAGTAGTGGATCCGGCTGTTAAATCAATAGTTGCCGGAACATAATTTGCAGTAGTACCTACGGGGAATAATTTTGTACCCCCTGCTGTAACCTGCTGTATTAAATATCCTGCAGCTTCGGCAATTATATATTTTGAAGATGTTGCACCGGTAATTGTACCCGTTGTTGGAACAGTTAAATTAAAACCAAGTAAGGAAATTTTTCCGCTTGTTAATGTAAGTGTATTATTTACGGTTATATCAGAAGCCAGCGTTGTTAAACCCGATATCTTATTTATTATTAAGTTTTTAAAAGCGCCGGTGCTGCTGATACTTTGGTTAGTGATACCATCCAGCTGAATGGTAATATTTGTATTGGTAAATGTTCCTCCACTCATTAGCCAATTACCACCAATGCTGTGTGTAACAGTAATTGAAGATGTAAAAGTGCCGGCAGTTAAAGTAAAATTTCCAAGTGTACTAAATGGTACAATGGCATTTTTATTACCGGCTGCTGTAATCCACAGGTTTCCATAAATAGCAGCATTGCCAATTGATTGAGTTGTACCTGCATATTCCACATTACTGTTTGCATCCAGGCTATAACCACTAAAGCCGGGTAACGAATTGGTACCACCTAATTTTAAAGTGGCAGCATTATCAATAATTAAGAAACCTCCTGTGGCATCCTGTGTAATTCCATAGGTTGATGTAAATAAAATTCCGCTTTGAATATACAGAATCAATACATCAGTCATATTAACGGCCATGGTTACCGTTGCTCCACCTGTTTTTGCAATAAAAAGTTGCGCCAATGAAGTTGAGACAGGTGTTCCTCCAATTGTTGCAGCCGAACTGCCCGTCATAATTAAATTACCCAGTGTACCATCGTAACTACCATTATTGGTATAATCTCCGGTAACATTAAAGTCAGAGCTGGCAGTAATTATTGCTGCTGTTCCAATTGTAAAATGATTAAAGGTTGTATTGGGGCTTCCGGTTAACTGGCCTGCAGTTGAGGTCATGGTAAAAGTAGATGAACCGCCATTTAAAGTACCATTACTTTCAATATCGGTACCAATTATATACGAATACGAAGACGCATTAAATATGGCATTATTGTTTATGGAAAATTTACCGGTCATATTCCAACCTGAGACAGGTGTAATGCCTGAAGCATTTGTATTTGCTATAACTACATTATTAAGTGAGACAGGGGTTCCAGCCAGTGTTATTAAACCGGCTCCACCAAAAACAACTGTTCCTGTTGCTCCACTACTGGAAAACCCGGTGCTTCCAAAGTTTATTGTCTTTGCCGTGCTTGGTATAAAGTTCCAAGTGCCTGTGCTTGTAGTTGTACCGGCATTCGTAAAATTTCCATAAATATTGTGTGTAAAAATTCCGCCATTAAAAATTCCACCGCTATTTATATTCATGGCTACAAAAACGGTCCATCCAACACTTGGATTAATGCCGGCAGTATTATTAATATTTAAAGTGGCAAATTGCGGAGAGCTGGTAGAATTCAATACCGGCGAAACATTTCCGTTAAAATTTATAATACCAGATGATGTTGAACTTATTGCATTAATCAACCGAAGGGTTTGTACCACAGTTCCGGTAAAGGTTGTTGTACCGGTACTGGTTAAGATCCCACTGTTTATGAGATCGCCGTTTACTGTAGCTACCCCACTGCCCGCTGCAAAACTGCCGCCTGCGATTACATTAAGCAGGCCATTATAAACTATATCATTATTGGCAACGGTATAACTGCCATAAACAGTAATCCTGTTGAAAGTGGTATTACCTGTTATGGTTTTAGATATTCCATTTAAAATAACTGTACCTGTAGTTGGCGTAAACGTTCCACTGTTGCTCCAGTTTCCGTTTAATGTAATAGTAAATCCACCCGAATTAAAAGTTGAACCACTGCTGATAGAAATATCTCCGTTTACAGTAGCCGATGCCAGTAAAGTTTTTGCATTACTGCCCCCGTTGCTGAACGAAAGATTACCATAGTTAACTCCTGCAACATTTTGTAAGCCGCTTCCATTGTATAAAACAGTACTGCCTGTATTTAAATTATTTGCTGAAAAATTTACCGGAAAATTAGTTGATCCTGCCAGGTATAAAGCTGTATTATTAGAAAGCGATAAAATACCGCCAGCCGAAAACCTGTTTGCCGTAAAAGTAGAAAGATCAAAAATTCCGCCAAGCACCGATACATCTCCATTGATGATTACATTATCGGTTAGTATAGCAGAACCAGATGATTTATTTATGGTTAGGTTATTAAATGTTGTAGCTGAAATTGTTTGTGTACCGGTTCCATTAAAAGTAACGGTACCAGTTCCTGCGCTGAATGTTCCATTGTTTGTCCAGTTTGCTCCTTCAGTTATGTTAACGCCACTTCCATCAAGTATTGCCCCACTGCTGATGGTTGTATTTCCTGTAATGGTTAAAGCGGCTGTTACATTAAATGCTCCCGAGGATACAAGAAGATTTCCTGCAATTGTGGAAGCAGAATTTAACTGTGCAATGCCGGCTGTTTTATTTACCGTAAGATTATTATAACTCACTGCTGCAACTGCTTGCGAACCTGTTCCTGTATATTGTACTGTGCCGGTGCCTGCTGTAAAACTGCCACTACTGTAACTATAATTTGTTTTAACATTTAAAGTGCCTGCAGCACTGAAACTAACATTGGCTCCACCCGATTGTGTTAACGAACCTGTTACAGTTACTGTACCTGTTCCTATTAATAAATTAATTGCACGGCTGGCTATTCCAGTACTCAATGTAAGATCACCATTCACAGTTAAATTTTGATTACCTGCATCAATCGTATGAACTGCATTTGCCGTCCAACTGCCATTGATATTTCCTGCTGTTGTTAAAGAGCCGCCCGTACCGATGGTTAATGTTGCAGCCTGCACACTTCCAAATACAATACTTTTAACCGTAACAGCAGTACTAATTGTTGGTTGATTGGTGAAAGCTGCCGTTCCAATCTGTACCACATCAACAACACCCGGCGGCAAAGATGGCAAGCCCGAAACTGAAGTCCAGTTTGAAGCATTGTTCCAGTCGGTACTTACCGAACCATTCCATCTAACCACACCCGGATCATCAGAGCATGTCCAGCGATTGGTAATATTTGTTAACCCCGTTTGTTCAACATAATTGGTTGTGGTATTATTTCCTGTTTTTCCCGAAGCTGCCCAACTGCTTCCGTTATATTTCCACAATTGCATGGTTGTTTCGTTATTCCCATTTAATTCTGCATCTTCATAATGAAGCCTTAACGTAGCTGTATAGGTTCCTGCCGGAATAGTAATATCATATACCCTGTTGATTGAAGCGCCATTCGGGAAATCACCGATTGATCCAATACTTACATTTACCGTAACAGAGGTAACTGCAGATACCGCAGAAAAAATAATGGTATTATCCGGTCCTTCAAATGCATAGTTTGTAGCAGTAGCAAAACTGTGCGTCCTGGTTATCGTTCCTAATATTATCCCGTTTCCGGTTCTTGTTGTGGTTATGGTAATGGTATTTGCTCCAGTTAGTAAAGTACCCAATGTCATATTTAATGTAGGCACTGAAACATTATTATTTAGCGTGATGGTATTTACTGATGCGGTTTTATTTATCGTTAAAATATTAAAAGTAGTGGCACCGGTAATGGTATTATTTGATGCACCCCTGAATTGAATGGTGCTGGTACCTGGCGTAAATGTGCCGCTGTTAACCCAGTCGCCATATACCTGGTGCATATAAGAAACTGCGGCAAATGAAGTGCTTGTATTAATGGTAAGGTTTCCATTGGCAGTTATTGCCCCGGCAGCAGTTTTTATATTACCATTTGATAAAATGAGATGATGATAAGTAATAGCATTAATGGTTTGAGCCCCCGTACCATTAAAGTTTACCGTATTGGATGAATTGCCTGTAACATTTAATGTACCTGCTGTTATAGTAAACACGTTGGCAATACCTAAGACAGCATTTGTTGATAAGCTAAGCGTTGTTCCGTTAATAGTTACATTATATAAATTGGCTGTACCATTTAAATTGGAAGAACCTGTAAAAGTTGCTGTTCCTGCAGTTGCTGTTAAACTCCCGCTTACATCTAATGAATTTGAAATGGCGAATGAGGCTGTGGCAGATAAAGTGCCAGTGGCAGCTAAAGCATAAAAACCAATGGTGCCTGCACCGGTTATTGTTTTAGAACTGCCGCTCATAGTTACAATTCCGGCACTGGAAGTTATTGAACCTGCTACTGAGAGATTGCCTGATACTGTAAAAGAGGTGGTGGTGGTTATTGTTCCACTCACAGCAAGGTCCGATAATATAATACCTGTTCCACTGATTGTTTTTGCAGCACCCGACATAGTTGTGGTACCACCTGCTAAATGTGTAAACTGACCTGGTCCTGATGTTAACAGATTCCCGGCAATAGTAAGGTTACTGGTGGCAGCAGCAGTAATTGCGGAAGCTGTAATGGTAAGGTTATTAAAATTATGTGTGCCAGTTCCACTAATTGCACTACTGGCTCCAGTCATAGTTATTGTACTGGTTGCACCTGTAAATGTTCCGTCATTTATCCAGTTACCTGCAATATTATGAGTAAAAGATGAAGCATTAAAAGTTGTACCGGTACCAATATTAATACTGCCATTGATGGTTATTGCTGAAGCAGCTGTGTATGAAACCGAAGTACCCGTTCCTATTGTACTTGTAAGATTACCCTCTATAGTGAAAGCAGTGCCAGGCATAGTTTTAGTTACTGCACCACTACTGCTGCTTAAAATAATATTTCCATAAGTTTCGGCACTAACTGTTTGG
>JBKJMZ010000057.1:0-6985 GCA_046596255.1 Ferruginibacter sp.
TCATTAATAAATTCAACGTTCCTGATAACAGCCACTGATTCCATCCTGTGTTCCAGACTCTCAAAGGTTTGCAAGGCCTCCCGAATTTTTTCCTTCCTGATGTCTACTGCTGTTGCAGCCAAACTTGCAGCCATACTATTATATTGATTGTGTTTTCCCTTAAGGGCAAAATCTTCGATACTCATCTGCATTTCTTCGCTTTTCCATTTTAGGTGCATTTTGGCGTTCTGCAAATAGGCTCCTTGTGGCAGTTGTTTACTCATGGTAATGGGGGCTAGTGTTGATTTAATGGGATAATTGTTTAGGTTTTTCACAGTTATTGCATCGTCGAGATTATAAATAAAAACATCTTCTTTTTGTTGATTCATCACAATCCGGAACTTACTGTTTATATAATTTTCAAATTTGTATTCATACCTGTCCAAATGGTCTTCGGTAATATTGGTCAGCACGGCCACATCGGGGCGGAAAGTTTTAATATCGTCAAGTTGAAAAGAACTTATTTCGGCTATGTACAGTTCTTTAGGCTGCAGCGCAACCTGTTTTGCAAAAGAAAAACCAACATTACCCACCATAGCGCAATCAGCGCCAGCTGTTTTACATAAATGATAGGTCAAAGCCGTTGTTGTTGTTTTGCCATTGCTGCCGGTAATGGCAATTATCTTACTGATGCCTTTATAGCGGTAAGCAAATTCAATTTCACTGATCACTGCAATTCCCTTTGCTCTAACTTGTTTTACCATTTCATTTTTTTCACTGATACCCGGGCTCTTCATCACTTCATCCGCATTTAATATCTTATCAGGTGTGTGCTGATTTTCCTCAAACTCAATTTTATTCATTTGTAATTCCATCCGGTAATGCTCCTTAATTTGCCCGCCATCGCTTACAAATACATCATACCCTTTTTGCTGAGCAAGCAAAGCTGTGCCTACCCCGCTTTCGCCTGCACCCAGTATGACTAATCTTTTCTTCATTTTACCTCACCCTTGTTCTCCCGATAATTATCGGGAGAGGCCGGGCATTTATTTTTTAATCAACATTTGTAATTATGCCAGTCCGAACAGTGTTCATCCTGGCGGGCATTTCAACATTTACTTTCCTTTCACCTGGCTCACAATGCTTTTAACTTCTTCGGGAAGTAAAAATGGTTTTTCAACAGCATAGAATTTAATAGGTCTCATTATTACTTAATACACCTGATCTCGTAAAAATTGGTTCTTCAACAGCATAGAATTTAATAGGTCTCATTAATACTTAATACACCTGATCTCATAAAAATTGGTTCTTCAACAGCATAGAATTTAATAGGTCTCATTATTACTCAATACTCCTGTGCTCATAAAAATTGGTTCTTCAACAGCATAGAATTTAACAGGTTAGGTTTTCAGTTAGACTGGTTTTATGGTTTTAAAAGGATATTGGTTACATTGAAAAACTTAGTATCAACATGTGTAAATACCAGTTTGGTTTTTCAAAACTTTTTATCGAAGTTTCAGCGTTACAATTGCCAAAACCACACTCAATATTGTTATGATCCAGAAACGAACCGCTATTTTACTTTCATGATATCCAAGCTTCTGGTAATGATGATGCAGCGGGCTCATTAAAAAGACACGCCGCCCTTCACCATACTTTCGTTTGGTATATTTAAAGTATCCAACCTGTATCATCACACTTAAATTTTCTACCAGGAATACAAAACAGAAGATTGGGATCAACAGTTCCTTGCGTACTATTATCGCCAGTGCCGCAATAATACCTCCCAAAGCCAGGCTACCGGTATCACCCATGAAAACCTGCGCGGGGTAAGCATTATACCAGAGAAATCCTATGCATGCCCCAACAAATGCCGCAATAAAAATGGACAGTTCTCCCAGGTTTGGTATATACATGATGTTGAGGTACTCGGCAAATTTTATATTACCGCTTACATAGGCAAATATGCCCAGGCATATACCGATGATGGCACTTACGCCTGTGGCAAGCCCATCTAGGCCATCAGTAATATTAGCGCCGTTACTTACAGCAGTTACAATAAGTATTACAATGATGATATACAATATGTATGCATAAGCTTCCCATTTTTTTGGTAAAAGCTTTGCATAATTAAACTCATGATTTTTTACAAAAGGAATGGTTGTTATCATTGATTTTGCATCTGTGAAAACTCTTGGCTGTCCATCTATTACGATCGTATCAAATTTTGCATTTGTATCTATAGGACTTTGTGAAGACGTGTCAGCAGTTTTTACTATCTCTCTTTTTACAACCACACTTGGTGTAAAATAAAGAGTAGCTCCAACAATTATTCCTAACATCACCTGCCCAAAAATTTTAAACCTTCCGGCCAGCCCATCGCTGTCACTTTTTTTATACGTAATGCCTTTTGCCTGGGCCATCCTTTTTGACCTTATCTTTAAATAGTCATCAATAAAACCTATGGCGCCTAACCATACGGTGCACAATAACATCAGGCGTATGTACACTTTATCCAGGTTGGCCAATAAGAGGGTAGGGATCAAAATAGCGAGCAAGATGATGATACCGCCCATTGTGGGGGTTCCCTTTTTTTCGTTCTGGCCTTCCAATCCAAGGTCTCTTACTGATTCTCCTAATTGCTTTTTCTGTAAATACTTAATTAATTTTTTCCCATAAACTGTGGTGATCACCAGGCTTAATATCATGGCAAGCAGCACCCTGAAGGTGATGAACTGGAAAAGATTGATCCCAGGAAACTGGAACCCTTCATTGTCAAGCCAATCAAAAATGTGATACAACATATTAATTCGATAATTTGCTGATTAGCTGATGTGCTAATTCATTTAATTATTACATCATTTATTATTTCTATCCCGCTGATAGGTTCAGTTAGCACATTAGCTAATTAGCACATCAGCACATTGTCTCACTTTCCCAACAATTCAAACATTTCATTCAATATCTTCTTATCATCAAAATCGTACTTCACGCCTTTTATATCCTGGTATTTCTCATGTCCTTTACCTGCTATCAATACAATGTCATCATTGCGTGCCAGGCTTACTGCTGTTTTAATAGCTGCTTTCCTGTCGGCAATAGAAATAACTTTTTTTTTTGCTACTGCGTTAACACCTGCCTGCATATCTTTCAAAATCTCCAAAGGATCTTCACTTCGTGGATTATCAGAAGTAAAAATGACTTTATCGCTGTACTCACAAGCTACTTCAGCCATAATAGGCCGTTTTGTTTTATCCCTGTCGCCCCCGCAACCAACAACAGTAATGATCTGTGCTGTACCCTGTCTTAAATTCTTTATCGTAGCCAATACATTCAGCAAAGCATCGGGCGTATGGGCATAATCAACAATTCCTTTTATCTTTTGATGCTTACTAACCGTATAATCAAATCTTCCTTCGGCTCCATCCAGGCTGCTTAAAATCTGCAGCACTTTATCTTTATCCTCCCCAAAACAAATTGCTGCACCATAAACAGCCAGCAGGTTGTATGCATTAAATTCACCAATAAGCCGGAAATACACTTCTTTTTCATTTACAGTCATGTGTAATCCTTCCAGGCTATTATCTAAAATCTTGCCCTTAAAATCAGCCATGGTCTTAAGGCTATAGAAATATTTTTTGGCATTGGTATTCTGCAGCATCACCGCTCCACGCTTGTCATCTGCATTACTCAATGCAAATGCAGAAGCCGAAAGCTTATCGAACCATGATTTTTTTACACGGATGTATTCATCAAAGGTTTTATGGTAGTCCAGGTGATCATGGGTGATATTACTGAACAATGCGGCCTGGAATTGCAGACCAGTAATTCTTGACTGGTGAATAGCATGGCTGCTGCATTCCATAAAAACAAATTCGCAACCATCATCCACCATATGTTTAAGTAAGGCATTGATAGTAACTGCATCAGGTGTGGTATGTGTTGCAACGATTATCTTATCTCCAATTTGATTTTGAACGGTGCTTATCAACCCGCATTTATATCCAAGGGCAGTAAATAGTTTCCATAACAGTGTAACAATGGTGGTTTTACCATTTGTACCGGTAACTCCTACCAATTTTAATTGTGAAGATGGCTCTCCATAAAAATTATGGCTCATGAATCCTGCAGCATCAGCCGTATTCTCAACTTGTACATAAGTGATTCCATCACTGATCACATCCGGCAACGCTTCACACACGATAGCTGTTGCACCATTTGAAATTGCACTCTCTATATATTCCTGCCCATCTGTTTTTGAACCTTTTAATGCAATAAAACAATTACCTGCTTTTACATTCCGGGAATCTATAGACAGGCCATTTACTACTGTATGGGTATCACCTTTTACAGAGCGTATTGCAACTTTATATAGTAGATCCTGCAGTATCAATTCAGTATTAAAGCAATGTTTTGGTTCTTATTAAATGTTGTGCCTGCTGCCAGGGATTGGTTCATTACCCGGCCGCGGCCGGCTGCTGTAACTTTCAATCCCATATTTTCAAGTAAATACACCGCATCTTTCAAACCCATTCCGACAACGTTAGGGGTTACAGAACCGGATGTAGGAGTTGAAATAAGCGGTGTATTTAGAACTCCTGAATTATTTTTCATTTGTAATTTTCTCCAGTAACCTCCAGCGCCTGAATCTGTATAAGGCAGGTTGATTGAAGTAAAAATGGAACCTAATTCACTTTTCATTCCAAAATAATTATACTGGTTACTGTCGGAAATATTTGTTGCTGTGAAACCCTTTGTGCTTAAAAAACTACCATAGATCCTGTCGCTGATCTCTTTGAAAACAGTACCCGAAACATCTGCTCCATAGATCTTTTTTGATTCCCTGCTGTTTTGAATAACAACAGCGATCGTATATTTTGGCTGATCCGCTGGGAAATACCCAATGAATGAGGCCTGGTAAATTTTGTTGCCTTTGTTATAACCTCTATTATCCAAAGCTGTTACCGCAGTTCCGGTTTTGCCCGCAATGCGGTAGGCACTGTCCTTTATTTTTCTTGCGGTTCCATGCTCACCTTCCACAACAGCAAGCAGGCATTCTTTAAGCTGGGCAAGTGTTTCATTACTGCATATCTTATCAACCAGTACAACCGGTTTAATGGATCTTATTTCTACACCATATTGCCTTATGGAACTCACCAGGTATGGCTTCATCATTTTTCCATTATTGGCAACTGCGTTATAAAGCATCAGCATATGCAAGGGTGTAACCAGTTCTTCATAGCCATGGGCCATGAAGGGGATAGTTGTATGAGCCCAGCTTCGGTTGGTAGGTTTTTTAATAGTGGGCTTACCGGAAGATGCGGTAAGATCCACACCGGTAAGTGTATCCAGCCTGAACCGATGCAGGTGATCAGTAAATTTTGAAGGCTGGCTGTGATAATACTGGTCGGCCAATTTTGCAAACGCCACATTACTGCTTCTTTCAAATGCATCCTTTACCGTTATCTGGCCATAACCTAAATGAGAATCCCTGATTGTTAAACCATAAAAATTTTTCTTTCCTCCTTCGCAATCAATAATAGAATTGATAGTAACATATTTATCTTCCAGCAAACTCATGAGGGTTGCCAGTTTAAAAACAGAGCCAGGCTCTGTGGCTTTACCAATACCATAGTTCAGGTCTTCGGTATAAGAACCATCGGGTTGCTTGCCCAGGTTGGCGATTGCTTTTATTTTGCCTGTGGCTGTTTCCATTACAATGGCCGTACCATGTATGGAGTTATTGCTATCCAGCATCCGCATTAAAGCTGATTCAGTGATATCCTGGATGTATGTATCCAGTGTGGATATAATGTCTTTGCCATTCTCCGGGTCTACATCTGCACCATCTACGGGCATATAAGCACCGGCCATATATCTTACCAATTGCTGCCCTGTTTTACCTTTTAATAAACTATCATAACGTTGTTCCAGTCCTACATTACTTGCATTATTTCTTGATAAGCCAATAGTGCGATTGGCAAGCAAAACATAGGGATTGATGCGCTTATCTTTTGAAGTAATGATAAAGCCGCTTTTATTCTTTCCCTGGTTCACCAGCGGAAATTCTCTAAGTTCCTGGTATTGTGTAAAGGATATTTTCTTTTTAAGCGGGTAGTACCTGTCTTTATTCTTATAAGCCAGCTTCATTTCTTTCAGGTATGCTTCGGGGGTTTTATCACTGAAGAGATTTGAAAGGCACATGCTTAAAGTGTCGATATGATCTTTAAAACGTTTCCCTTCTTTTTCCCGCAGGCCCTGTGCTGCAAAATCAACATATACATCAAATACAGGCACTGAAGTGCTGAGCATATTTCCATCTTCACTGTAAATAGTACCACGCTCTGCTTCTATGGGTAAATATTTCAGGTGCATGCTGCTGTCCATATTTGTCCAAAAGTCGCCCTCAACTCGCTGTATATAGAATGCTTTGCCGATAACGATCAAGCCAAGGACCACTATTCCCAGGAAACTGAGATAAACCCTCCATAATATGTCCTTTTTTATTTCCATGTCAAATACCCAGCCCCCTCTATCTCTCCGCCCCTGCGGAAAGAAATGGAGAAGATTTTAGCAAATAGGTTTTCTTAATTTCATTTCGTATTTCATAAATCGCTTATTTCCCAGTTCCCTCTCCTTCGGATAGGCCCGCCCGGATGACCTGGTCGGACGGGGGTTGGGGTGAAGTCCATAATACAATGGGAGGTTCTATCAATTCCTTTAACCCCAATGGTTCTACTGCTTTAATTAATTCGCTGGCCTTGCTCCGGAAGATCACATCACTTTTAACGGTTTTATATTCATACTCCAGTTCTTTTATTTTTTTTTCTGTTGTACTGATCTTTAATAAAAGCTTATCGGTAAAATGCCCGTTATAGATATAGGCAACGGCCAATAACGTTAAAAACAAGAAGAAAGGAATATTTCTTACAACCCATTTATGGCTTATAAGCTTCTTCCAATCCAGCTTCTGGGCTGCAACCGGCTGTTCCTTTATTTCATTTTC
>JBKJMZ010000036.1:0-8885 GCA_046596255.1 Ferruginibacter sp.
CTTTTCTCCCCAATTTTCAAACAACCCAATATCATTTTAGGTGGTTGTTGTATTTCATTTTATTTTTACACGTATTTGTTAATTGGTATGATGCACGTTGATAAATACAGCTAACAATAAAATAAATTTAAAAATGGTAGATGTTATCCTGGGAATGCAGTGGGGCGATGAAGGCAAGGGAAAAATAGTAGATTATTTTGCAAAAGATTACGACGTGATAGCCCGTTTCCAGGGCGGCCCCAATGCCGGGCACACTTTATATGTAGAAGGTAAAAAAATTGTGCTGCACCAGATACCCAGCGGTATCTTTCATGCAGATAAAACAAACCTTATTGGCAATGGCGTTGTACTTGATGCCATTACTTTAAAACGGGAATGTGAGAACGTGGCTGCTTTTGGGGTTGACTATAAGAAGAATTTATACATCAGTGAAAGGGCTCACCTTATTTTGCCCACTCACCGGGCGCTTGATAAAGCCAGTGAATTATCAAAAGGTAATGAAAAGATCGGCAGCACGCTTAAAGGAATTGGCCCTGCATATATGGATAAGACCGGTCGTAATGGCTTACGTGTAGGTAACCTGCTGGATAAAAGTTTTACTACTGATTATATCAAACTTCGGATGAAGCACCAGCGCCTGCTGGATAATTTTAATTTTCAGGAAGACATCAACAGCTGGGAAGAAGAGTTTTTTGAGGCCATGGAATTTTTACGTGAGTTTAAAATTGTTAATGGTGAATATTTTATTAACGACAAAATACAGAAGGGGCAGCGTGTTTTAGCAGAAGGGGCACAGGGAAGTATGCTGGATGTGGATTTTGGCACTTTCCCTTTTGTAACAAGCAGCAATACCATTTCAGCCGGTGTTTGTACCGGTTTAGGGATAGCACCTCAAAAGATCAAAGAAGTATTCGGTATCTCAAAAGCTTATTGTACCAGGGTAGGCAGCGGCCCATTCCCCACTGAATTACTTGATGAGACCGGTGAACAGTTGCGTAAAACCGGGAATGAATTCGGTAGCACTACCGGACGGGCGAGGCGTTGTGGCTGGATAGACCTGGTGGCTCTTCAATTTGCCTGCATGATCAACGGTGTTACACAGATCATCATGACCAAGGCAGATATATTGGACGAACTGGAAGAACTTAAAGTGTGTAATGGCTATAAGGTGAATGGTGAGGAAAAAAATTATGTGCCATTCCAGATGAATAAGGTAGATATTGAGCCCATGTATAAAGTTTTTGCGGGGTGGAAGAAAAATATAACAACTATTTCCGATTTTGCAGATATGCCTCATGAGATGAAGACCTATATTACATACCTGAACGAATTCTTAGGGGTGCCTGTAACATATATAAGCAATGGACCCGGAAGAGATCAATTAGTGGTGGCATAAAAAAATAATAAAAAAACTTACTATTTTTTTGGCTATGTAAAACAGATTTGGAAATTTTACAGTATTAATCCTTTTTGAATTATGACTTTAATAGCTGACAACAATTCAACAACAATAAATACCAGCGTTTTTGCAACTGTGATTGAAGCTGCAAAAAAAGCTGCGCCAAGGAAAGCGTCGGCCGATGAGGATGACGAAGATGACCTTGACGACGATGCTGAAGTGATCCCATCTCCAAAGAAAAAATCTGCATCCAAAAAAAAGGGAGCAGATGAGGATGACGAAGATGATGATATAGAAAAGGAAGATGATTGGGAAAAAGCAGAAGAAGAAGATGATTGGGATCCTGATTTTGATGAATTTGATGTTCCTAAATCTGTAGGCAAAAAATCCGCTATTAAAAAAGCAGGTAAAGGAAAAGATGAGGATGATGATTTCAAGGTTGATGAAGAGTTTAATGACCTGGGGCTTGATGATGATTTTGATGATGACGATGATGACTTTTAACCTGCCTGCCTGCCCGCCGTTGCACTCCGGGAGGCAGGCCGTACAGTCAGGTACAGTATTCTGTAACAGGGAAAAATACACAAGTGAAAAAATGGACTGCTTTTCCTGTTAAAGATGTAGATATTTTTAAGATACAAATGTTGAATTGGGTTAACCGGTTCAACATTTTTTGTTTACTGGATAATGCCCATTATAATATGGGTACCACGGCATTTGAATGCCTGCTTGCTGCAGGAAGTAAGGATCGCATTGAAGTACAGGAAGGGGATGCTTTCAAGCAATTAAACCATTTTTATGAGACTAATAAAGAGGAATGGCTTTTTGGGCACTGGGGATATGACCTGAAGAATGAAACTGAGAATTTAACTTCCGGTAATCCTGATCATGTCGGCTTTAGCGACCTTCATTTTTTTGTACCTCAAATTGTACTTGAACTTAATAATACGGAAGTTAAAATTTATTGTAGTGAAAATGCAGGAGAGATATATCAGCAGATCAAAAATTCATCTCCCCAAATTGAACCGGTTATCAATAGTGCAATTAAGATCAGAAAAAGGATCCGCCGGGATGACTATATTGAGATCATAAAAAAATTAAAACAACATATTTTACGGGGCGATTGCTACGAGATCAATTTTTGCCAGGAATTTTATGCAACGGATGCTTTAATAGATCCCCTTTATATCTACAGCCGTTTAACTGACCTGTCTCCAAATCCTTTTTCCGTTTTTTATAAAGTGAATTCCCGGTATTGTTTATGTGCAAGCCCGGAACGGTATTTAAAAAGGACGGGTAATACAATTTTATCTCAACCCATAAAAGGAACGGCCAAAAGAAATTTAATCAATAAAGCTGCAGATGAAGCAATAAGGAATGCATTATTAAAAAGCGAAAAAGAGAAGAGTGAAAATGTAATGGTGGTTGACCTGGTAAGAAACGACCTTAGCAGGATCTGTAAAGCAGGCTCAGTAAAAGTGGATGAGCTTTTTGGGGTGTACAGTTTTCCGCAGGTTCACCAAATGATAAGTACTGTGAGTGGAGAGCTTGAATCCGGCCTCAACTGGATAGAAGCAATTAAAGCAACTTTCCCGATGGGATCAATGACGGGGGCACCCAAAAAAAGGGTGATGGAACTGATAGAACAATACGAGCAAACAAAACGAGGCCTGTTCTCAGGTGCCATTGGTTATGTTAAGCCCGGTGGTGATTTTGATTTTAATGTTGTAATACGCAGTATCTTTTATAATACCGAAACAAAATTCCTTTCCTTTCAAACAGGTGGAGCCATTACGTACAACAGCGATGCTGTAATGGAATATGAGGAGTGCTTATTAAAAGCTGCCGCAATAATAAAAGTACTTGAATAAATTATTTGCCTTTCCGCTTTGAAGTTTTAGGCTGCGGATATGAAGTGGATTGATTAGCTGGGGTTACAGGATTGTCACCCAATAACAATTGAACACACTCATTAAGGATGACATATTTATTTGCCAGGAAGAGTTGCATCTTATCTGCCGGTAACCTCAGGTCATAATTACCATTAATGCTCATCATATTATCAAAATCGGGATTATACCTGTTAAAGGAAGCAATATCCATCGCCAGATTCTTGGAAATGATCAGTGAATTGTATTTACCGGTAATACTCTGGGTGATAGCAAATTCTTTTTCTTCTTCAGATAAATTAGGTTTAACATCATAAGAATTTATACCGCCATTTAAATTAAAGTTGCCGCCTGAATTACTTACTGTAGTTACACCCCCGGTTCCCTCCATGATATAATGTGTAGCAATGAATTTCTTTACATGATTACGGCTTTCAGTGGGCAGGTTATATTGCAGCGACCAGAAGTTCCGGCTGCCACTTTTTTTAATAGCGCTGTAAACCCTGCCTGGCCCGCCGTTATAGGCAGCGATCACCAGCAACCAATCTTTCATCTGGCTGTATAAAGTTAACAGGTACCTCGCTGCTGCATGAGTGCTTTTATAATAATCCCTGCGCTCATCCAATACCCCATTCACAACCAGGCCATAGTCACGTGCTGTGTATGGCATAAACTGCCATGGACCTCCTGCCCCTACCCAACTTGTGGCCCGTGTACTTAAATTACTTTCAATCACAGCCAGGTATTTCAACTCCTTAGGCAATCCATATTGGGCAAGGATATTATCGATCAAATTAAAATAAGGTTGTCCCCAGCTTTTCATTTGAATAAGACTCTTGGAATGTGAATTCAGGTAGTCCTGCATGTAGCTTTCTGCATTGGGATTTACCTGTGAGGAGTAAGGCAAAGCAGGGTTATAATTGTACCTGGCAAATAAATTCTTAAAGCCATATTTAGTAACCTGGCTAAAGTACTGCACTTTTTCTTTTTGAGGAGGAGCTTTTGTTTTTATTACTTCTTCTATAATGGCTTCTTCTACCGGATCTTTTACAATAGTTGTATCATCCGGTATTGCTACCTGTTGCTCCAGTATTGTATTGCCTGCATACGCATTTAATAATATCGCCAGTAAAAAAAATATTGATAGAAGTTGTTTCATGTATGCTTTAATTTAACCGACCCTCATTTAACAGGTATCCTGCTATCTGCAGCAAAGTTAGTTCATCTGTCTTCCTTGTCATAATCTGTAGCCCAAAAGGCATTCCATTACTGTGTCTGAACAGGGGGATGGATATCCCCGGGATACCCGTTAAATTGGCAAACACGGTAAAAATATCAGCCAGGTACATGGCAACAGGATCATTATTATTATCGCCCAGGTCAAAAGCAGTTCCGGGGCTGGTGGGCAATATAACTGCATCGAAATCAGCGAATAAAGCCTCGGTTTGGTTGCTTAAAAGCCTGCGAACCTGCTGTGCTTTGCTATAATAAGCCTCATAAAAACCACTACTTAAAACAAAGGTTCCCAACATGATCCTTCGCTGCACTTCTTTGCCAAACCCTGCACTCCGGGTCTGCTTATAAAACTCTGTTAAATCATTTATATTGCCCTCAGTTTGATAGCCGTAGCGGATCCCATCATACCTGTTCAGGTTGCTGCTGGCTTCGGCTGTAGTTAAAACATAATAAGCAGGAACAACATAATCCAAGAGATCAAAATCAATTTCGGTAACGGTATGACCTTTTGATCTTAAGTTCTCAACAAGTTTTAAAATATTTTCCCTGATTTCTTTATCAAGAACCGGATGATGCAGTGCTTCTTTAAAATAAGCTATCCTGTATTTTTTGTCCTCTTGAATTGATAAGGCTTCTGAAAAAATTTGAACCGTTTCTAGTCCCCCTCCGTGGGAGGTTCCCGCAAGAGAAGGAACAAAGTTCGAAGGAGAGGTCGTACTATCATATTCATCGGGCCCGCTCATAACCTGCAGTAGCAATGCAATGTCTGTAATCGTAGTTCCAAAAATTCCTATCTGGTCAAAGGAAGAGGCATAAGCTATTAAACCGTACCGTGATATACACCCATAGGTAGGTTTTAAACCTATAATACCGCAAAAGTTTGCCGGTTGTCTTACAGACCCACCTGTATCGCTTCCAAGGCTAAGCATACATAATCCAGCCTGCACTGCTACTGCACTGCCACCTGATGAACCACCGGAAACTTTGGTATTATCTAAAGCATTTAGCACATTGCCATATACAGAATTCTCATTGGAACTACCCATTGCAAATTCATCGCAATTGCAATTTCCTATAATGATTGCATCTTCATCCAGTAATCTTTGTAAAGCTGTAGCTGTGTAAAGACTTGTAAACCCGGTTAATATTTTTGAAGCTGCAGTAACCGTATGGTCTTTATAACAGATAACATCTTTGATAGCTATAACAACGCCATGTAATTTCTTTAGCGGCTCACCCTGTTTTCTTTTTTTGTCGAGCCGGGCAGCGCTGGCCAAAGCTTCATCAGCAAATACTTCTGTAAAGGCATTCAGCTTTTTATTGTTATTTATCATTGTTAGATAATGGACAACCGTATCAACACAACTGCTGATATCGTTAATGAGCTGATGATGATATTGAGCTATATCTGTGAATGAGAACATAATGATATGCTGATAGGCTTTATAAAAATCGGCTGAAGTGTTCCCGATAAAAAGGGTTCACTTCAGCCGAAATACAGGAATTAAATCCGGGATTAAGTTGTTTTATTAACTGGGTCTTTTTCTTTCATGCCTTCTTCGATCTCACTTTTCACATTATTCTTAGCATCAGTAAATTCACGCATCCCACGGCCAATACCCCTCATTAATTCAGGAATTTTTTTACCGCCAAACATTAACAACACTACAATAATAATAAGGATCCACTCTCCGCCGCCCGGCATAGAAAAAAGAAAGATGTTGTTTAAAATAGATAAAGTCATAATCTTGATTTAGACCGTAAAGATAAATTAAATATTGCGTTACCTCATTAATTAAAATAACAAAGTTAACCGTCGATTAACAGTAAAAAAGGAACTAAGCAGCAATAAATCTTATCGGATATATGTCTTACCACATCTGGCTCCGCCATTAGCAGCCTGTTCGGGAGAAATACCCCGGGCACATGAAACCAGGAATAATACAGTAAATAATACGATCAGTGAAAGAAAGATCCTTCTCATGGTTTAAAATTTAAAAGTTTAAAATTTAAAAAATCAGTGGTAAAGTCTTTATCGAAGGATGGTCGGATTGGTAAACAGTTAGCAATAATAAAGCCATTTTAGAATATATGCAAAAAATAAGGGCGAAAATTTAAATTTTCGCCCTTAACAGTATGTTTATCAGTAAGATTATTTTTTAGCCACAGCTCTTCTTTTTTCGCTGATACGGGCACTTTTACCGCTTCTGTCACGTAGATAATACAGTTTTGCACGGTTTACATTACCCACCTTATGCAATACCACACTCTCAATATTAGGAGAAAATGCAGGGAACAACCTTTCAACACCTACACCATCACTCATTTTACGTACTGTAAATGAGGCAGTTGCGCCGGTACCCTGGCGTTTGATAACATCACCCTTAAAGCTTTGAATTCGCTCTTTGGTTCCCTCGATGATCTTATAGTTAACAGTGATATTATCGCCTGCTTTAAAATTGGGAAGCTTTGCTTTTCCTTTTGTGTCCAGTTGCTCATGAACAAATGCTACTGCGTTCATATTAGTATGATTTTTTTACGGACGGCAAAGGTAGGGAAAAAATAGTTTGTTGTTGGTTGTTTGTTGTTTTTTTTATCGTTCTGGATAAAAAATATTACTAAAGTAGTTGTGTAACTTAAAAGAACGGTTTTTTTTTGAGCTCTTAACTACAAACCACCAACCACAAACGGTCAATCCAATCTATCTCGCTACATTAACCGATCTCTTTTCCCTGATCACTGTTACTTTGATCTGGCCCGGGAAGGTCATTTCAGTCTGAATCTTTTGTGCTATTTCAAAACTCAGTTTATCACTATCGCCATCAGTTACCTTGTCGGCTTCTACGATCACCCTTAATTCACGGCCGGCCTGTATAGCATAAGCTTTTTCTACACCAGTATAGGCCATAGCCAGGTTCTCGAGGTCCTTGATACGCTGAATGTACTGCTGCATGATCTCACGCCTCGCTCCCGGCCTTGCACCGCTGATCGCATCGCAGGCCTGTATAATAGGTGAAATAACATATTGCATTTCCATCTCATCGTGATGAGCGCCAATAGCATTAATTACGGCAGGATTCTCTCCATATTTCTCGGCCAGTTTAGCGCCTAACAGTGCATGGCTTAATTCCGTCTCTTCATCTGGTACTTTACCAATATCATGCAACAATCCGGCTCTTTTAGCCAGCTTGGCATTCATGCCCAATTCTGCAGCCATGATTGCGCAAAGATTTGCAGTTTCACGACTATGCATCAACAGGTTTTGGCCATAAGATGAACGGAAACGCATGCGACCAACCATTCTTATCAATTCTTTATGAAGACCATGTACGCCAAGCTCCATTGCGGTACGCTCACCTATTTCCATTACCTGGTCATCTATCTGTTTCTTTGTTTTTTCTACCACTTCTTCAATACGTGCCGGGTGTATACGCCCATCAGCTACAAGGCGCTGCAATGATAAACGGGCTATTTCCCTACGTAACGGATCAAAGGAAGAAAGTACGATCGCCTCCGGTGTATCATCCACGATCAGGTCAACACCCGTAGCCGCTTCAATGGCACGTATATTACGTCCTTCTCGGCCAATGATTGAACCCTTTATTTCGTCACTTTCCAGGTTAAATACCGTGATGGCGTTCTCAATAGCAGCTTCGGCAGCCGTACGCTGTATGGTTTGAATAACGATCTTACGGGCTTCTTTTGTAGCCTTAAGTTTTGCATCCTCAATAATTTCCTGCTGAATAACGAGCGCCTTGGTATGAGCTTCCTGCCTCAGGCTTTCTATCAACTGGGCCTTGGCATCCTCGGCAGTAAGGCCGGCCACTTTTTCCAGGCGGCGGATATGTTCTTCCTGGTGTTTTTCCAGCTCGGTACGTTTAATATTAACAACCTCTATCTGGCGGTTAAGCGTTTCCTTGATGGCTTCGTTGTCCTTTATCTGCTTCTCAAGGTTCTGGTCTTTTTGATTGAGGGATTGTTCTTTTTGTTTAATGCGGTTCTCGCTTTCCACGAGCTTTTGATTGCGCTGCATTACATCGCGGTCATGGTCAGACTTAAGTTGAACAAATTTTTCCTTGGCTTCTAAAAGTTTTTCTTTTTTGAGGTTTTCGGATTGTAATTGTCCATCGGCGATGATCCTTTGTGCCTGTTGCTCAGCTTCTGCTATTTGTTTTGTGGTGTTTTTGGCAAAAACCAGTTTACCCAGTATGATGCCCAATATCAGCGCTATTACGCCAATGATAACGTATAATATTATCGGTTCCATTAATTGTTTTGGTTTTAAATCGGTTCAAAATCATATATAACCCTCCTTTACCCATATTCAAGTTAAATGAGATGTTTAATTTACGAAGATAAGT
>JBKJMZ010000049.1:0-51172 GCA_046596255.1 Ferruginibacter sp.
ATATCAAGTAAAAATTTCTTCGCCAGGATATACAGAACAAGTAATTTCTGTAACCTTTACACTTAACGGATGGTATTTTGGTAACATACTAATTGGTGGCCTTGTAGGTATGCTCATTGTTGATCCGTTAACGGGTGCCATGTGGAAACTTGAATCGCCACAGAAGATCAATGCAACGCTTATCAAAACAACAGCATCTACCGGAACTCCAATGTTAAGAATTGTTAACATTGCAAGCATACCAGAGAGTATGCATAGGAATCTTGTACGCATAAAATAACACTTATAAACCGGTACTTTAATAGCCCATAACATTGGGCAAGGCGGGCAGGACGTTGCAATATTCAGCAGCGCTTGCCTTTTCGTGGCTCAAGAAACGAAATAGCAAAAATGGTTCGTGAGCCACGAACCAGGGCTCCGGATAAAAATTGATGAGGTACACCGTGATCCATTTAACAGGTTAGAAAAGTTATCGGGTAAATTAAATGACTTTCACAGCCTCCGAATAAAAGATCAATGGCGTATTATTTTTTTATGGCAGCCTGGAAATGCATCGGAAGTTAAAATAATTGATTACCATTAAATATCGTAGTTCATGGCTATGTTAAAAAACATACATCCGGGTGAAATCCTTATGGAAGAGTTTCTGATACCTTTGAATATTTCAGCATATAAGTTGGCTAAGGATATTGAAATTCCCCAATCAAGAATAACCAAAATAATTAAAGGCAATCGCCGGATTACAGCCGATACAGCATTGAGATTTAGCAAATACTTTGGAAATTCAGCTAAATTTTGGCTAGGGTTACAAGATGATTTTGATATAGAGCAAGAAGCAGTTGCTATACATTCCTTACTTCAATCTATTAAGCCCATTAGCTCCAACGTTGCCTAACTTGCATTTGCGGCACCCCATTATTATAGCGCAATTACAAATGTCTAATTTCTTTTTGCAGTGCCAGCTCAAAGCCTGACATGTATTGATCAACAGTTGTGGGTATAGCAGATTTTGTTTTCATTGTTCAGGTTTGATAAAAAAATAACCGCAGACCTGGCTGCCGGTGGGCAGGGACGCGGAGGCGCAGAGATATTAAGCTGCGCCGCTGCGGTTAAATTATTTCTTCTTTTCATAATTCAACAACCAATGATTACCATACTTATCGGTAAGGTCTCCAAAAGTGGCTCCCCAAAAAGTTTCTTCCAAAGCATGGTCTTTATTACCCCCATCTGAAAGTTTTTCATAAAAGGATCTTATCTCTTCATCGCTGCTGCAGTTGATGGCCATGGAAACTGCATTGC
This sequence comes from Ferruginibacter sp., assembly GCA_046596255.1. Classification (GTDB taxonomy): domain Bacteria; phylum Bacteroidota; class Bacteroidia; order Chitinophagales; family Chitinophagaceae; genus Ferruginibacter. Next base: position 1,300 of record JBKJMZ010000049.1, read on the forward strand.
CTTTTACCGGGCCCTTATCTGCTACCATATCAGAACCCATCAATACTAATTTGCCTTTGGCAAGTGTAGCGTGCAAAATATAATCTTGCATATCGCCCGACATTTTGTCTGCCAAGGGTGATTCACCTATCGTTTGCAGGGTTATTTCTCCACCCAGGCATTCCTTGTAAAAATTCATAGCCTCCCGGCAGTTGCCGGCAAAGGTTAAATAGGAATTTATATGTGTCATCTTATTTATTTTAATGATGATCTATTTTTAGATAGTCCCACAAAGGCACAAAGAGCAAAGTCATTCTTTGGCCTGACCATATAACCAAAGGCAGGGATGAATGTTGTTATTCATGATTATGTTTTAAAAGTTATGATATAGTTTATTTTGCCGGGAAGTCGTTAAGCATTTTATACCGTCTTAATGTCTTCCGGGCAAATTTTTATCTCAGTTGGCTTCTGTATATTTTTTAAAATTATCGAGTATGGCCTCCCAGCCGCCACGCTGCATGTCTAATGAATTCATTTCTTCTGCCTCAAAAGTTTCCTTGATCTGTGTACTGTCTCCATCGCTTTTAAAATGCACACTCACTTTTCCGCCATCACTCATGGTATAAGTGATCAGCTCATTTGTTTTTACATCATCATACACACCACCCAAATCAAAACCCATGCTGCCATCCTTTGCTTCCATCCTGCTCGAAAATTTACCGCCAACCTTCAGGTCATTCTCTGCTGTTGGCGTATGCCACTCATCTGTTGCACTGCACCATTTGGTAATATGTGCCGGGTCGCCAGTTTGGGTAGTGTTTTATCTGCATCCCCGTTCTATTTTGCAGCAGTTTAGGTTTTGTAATGAGCATATTAATAAAGCGGGGGGGTGCCCTGCTTTATTAATATCACCCTATTTACATGTTTCACAATACTTGTCTTTTAACTCATCATAATCCAACAATTGCATTCCCGCCCCACCCTGGCCAGTGGGTAAAAAGAAATCGCAGAATCTTTTAGAATTCAGGTTTATTGCATTTAACAACGCACGCTGAAAATCTTCATCTGAATATGATCCCGGGTCAAAGAATAATAAGTTTACATAATAAAATACCAAGTCCTCGCTTACGTCTAATTTATCAACACGGGGTTGTATGATCTCCCGAGCCCAATCATAGTGGGCATAATTAGCATAATATTTAGCAAGCGAATAAAGGTCTTCATCATTCAGGTTTAGTTCTGCAAAAATTCCATGTATGATTTTTAGGGAACTGTCCTTAGCTGTATAATTGTACACCCGCATACTCTCCTCTCCCCTTAATATGTGAAAGTTGATAAGCATTCTTTTCACAAGTACCATGTTGATGCCTTGTTTTGCCAATACATTGATGTCCTTTAAAAGGGTATTTTGGATCAGGGTGTCGCCGCCATATTGCCACATGAAGAATTGTAATGCACAGATATTATAATTGATCTTTCCATTTGCCGGGTCAAGTTTTTTTATTGCTAAAAAATTATCCAGTGCCTCATATTCTGATGTGGCTTTAAGCAGGTATCTGTAAACTTCCCGGTCATTCAATAAAGAAGAGAATTCTTTTGTTTGAGGAACTTCAAGCCGGTTAATATATTCAAGGGGCAGTTTGTTATCAATGATACCTTCTACCAGTTCTTTTTGAATGATCTTAGCTCTGGCAATATCCTTTTCACTAATTGCCTTATCAAATTCTGTTACGATAGAAGAATCACTTGCAACAGCAATTGCTGTTTTCAATTCGAGGTACATAGTTACAACTGCTTTGCGGTGTTTTGACAGCTGTGGTTCCAGTTTATTCAATAAGAAATTATCTGTTAACTTTTGTTTTATCTCTACTTTAGAAAGATCCTGCAACTCATTGAATTTGGTGTCCCGGATGCCTTTAAAAAAGTCGAGCCAATTTTCTGCTGTAAGAACCTTTGTCCTGCTGAGGGCCGGATGATATTTCATTAATGCCAGCACAATGGTATCTCCCCTGCGCCTCATCAGCTCGTTGTTTAATTTTTCCGGGCCTTCAATAGAAGAATATGCCCGTATATCTATTTTGCGTATGCTGTATTTTCTCAACTCCATGGAATCAAAATACTGCTTTAAATAACTACTGTTAAAGCTGGCACTTGCTTTTGCAAAGGGTATTTCAAGTTGAATTTTCTTAGTATAGGTAAAGAAAGCCTCCTGTTCCTGGGCGGTAACCCTGTTATGTTGTATAAGTGAATCGGTAAACAAGCCCATCGGCAAAAGATGCCACACACTACGGTCAATATTTACAAAATTGGTGTAATAACAGATATAGTTTCCGTTAAGGATAACCAGGTTACCTTCAAGCTGTTTATTCATAAGGCCGGGAGGTACTTTACCGATCTTTACAGACATATTACCCATTACCAATTCGTCCATGCCAGCTACCAATGCAGGTTTGTAAACAGGGGCTATGATAATTCCTTTGGGAAGCCCATAAACTTCATCATCCGGTTTCGATTTACAGGAATACCTGTCTTTAGAGACCAGGTCAACAGTTACACCATAAGAATTGTTCTTAAAGATCTTATTGAACCAATCGATATTGCTCATTAAAAAATAAATATCCCCGTTGGTATTGATCTGTATCCCGAACAATACTTCCGGCGGCATATCGTGTACCAGATCCCTGCAGGAAGCGCAGAATTTGTGCTCTCTTCCGTCAATTAAATTGTAGGGCAACTGGGCAACTGTACTTATGGAGAAAAGCAGTAAAATGAAAAGGGTAAAGACCTTCATGATATTTTATGGATTTGCTAACCTAAAAACCAATGAATATAAGTGCAGTCTGAACATACAAAACAGGTGGCAGAACGATTAGCCCAATCAAGGCCAAAAAAAGATGCTACTGATGTATTCAATTGCGCCTTCCTTGACCAGAAATATTTATTTGTACAGACATGACAGGTTAACTGGGTACCTTTTACTTCAACAAGTTCTGGTTCGTTCTTTTTAAAAAATTTCATAAAGTGTAATCTTAATATATTATTCGTCTTTTCTTTGATACTCTCTTTCGCCTTTGTTGGCCTTAATTGTCATTAGGTGATTATAAAATCTCAATAATACCGAGATGGTTTATGATCGTATAATATTTTGTCATACTTGCCTTATTGTCGCCAATCGGAATTATGTATTTGCCATCTTCAAATTGAGACCTGCCACCGATCATCAATAATCCTTTCACCTCTTTGGAATTTTCCAGCAACATTTTTTTCGAAATTAATTTACCCTCAGAATCATAAATGTTTACCACTGGTACCAATCCGTTTTCAGCACTGACCAGGCTAATTTCTTTATCCAAAAATTCCTTTGCCTGGAATTTTGGCAGATCTGCGTAAATGCACACAAGTTTGTCTTTGTACACATAGTTAAAGAAATTCGTAGTTGAAGAACGATATTGTTTTTTTGGGATTAGGGTCATGACCGCATTACCCCCGGGCTTGATAAATATGTGTACGATCGGCCCTCTGAAAATTAATGTACGGGTAGAGGGAGTTGTGGAAGAGTAAGTTGTAGTAGATGATTCCAGGTTTGATGAAAGGATGATCGTACCGTTCTCTGTTTCAGCGATCCTGTAATTTATATGAAAATCCTTTATTACAATTTCGCCTTTTGATCGTGAAGCAAATTGAAGGTCCAAAATGCGTTGTTTCAATTCTTCGGTATAAGGAAAAAGCACTGGCTCCGTGATCGACCCCGATGTAATATTAACCTCACCTAAAAAAACGCCTGTACTTCCCTGGTCACGATCTGCTCCAAAATAATCACCGGCTATGTATAGTTTTTTATTGTTTTTTGAAGGCTGCAATTTAGAAATTCCGGGAAATGCTCCAGCAGGAAATTTCATGCTCTGAAAAGAACCTTTTTCGTTAGCTGACTGGAAGAGAATTCCTTTTGCAGAAAGATCACGGTTTTCGGGGTTTTCTTCTTCATAGATCAGGGCCTTATTGCCGTCATTACCAATGTATGTGTTCAAGATTGAAAATTTTTTTTGGGTAACGGGCATCGATTGTGTTTGCTGGATAATATTGATGTCTTTATCTATCACTGTACTGAATATATTTGTTGGTGTTGTATGAATGATCCAGCTAAATTTACCATCTTCAGAATCTGTATAAATGCCACGGGTGTCCATGATGGTTTTAACAGTTCCCCAAATAGCCTGGTTCTTTTGGTCATATTCTATGATCTCCCTCGTAGCAATTACCGACAGGTCACCGGGATTGACTTTTGTTACATACATTTTGATCTTATCGTTATCCATGAATTTATAATACTGCACATAGATCGCATCTTTTCCGTAATGTATCGTTGGCTCAAACGGACCAAGCTTTTCTTTGCCGTTGTCGATTGATAACGTTTTCAGCTCTTTCAATTGTTCATCATATTGGGTAAGTTCTATGCCATACGTTACCTTTTTTAGATTTGCCGTATAAGCAAATTGCATGTTTCCCCATTCTGTTTTATCAGAGACCACATTTTTTCCATATTTATGAAAGGAAGTTACATCTCTCTTAAAATCTCCAGGAGCTGTAAGTATGATCCTTGCCTGCTGGCTTTGCAGGTTTAGACTTGACAAGATGAAAAGGAAAAGAAATATTTTTTTCATTTAGGCAGGAATTAAGGGTGATAAAATTGAACACTGATCATTTTAATATTGATGCAATATACGGTTATGAGGAATATTTAAGATGATTTGCAATTGTTTGCCTTGGTTCGTTCCGGTTCGTGAAGACACGAACCGGGGCGACAGAAAAAGAAGTATTTTTTTTTATTTTACAATGATATTCCTCACTATTTTGGCATTAGGGTCATTATAGCATTCCGACAAACCTAATTATTTCCCCTCCCACACATTATTTGCAAAATCCACATCAGGGAAAACCTTTTCGGCATCAAGCTCTACCCTTTTCAGGTTCTCCGTAGTAGGCAGTTTTACCTGCCAGGTATTGGTATTGTTCCAAACTTCAACAGGCAGTTTTACAATTCCTTTTTTACCACTTACAGTTTCGTAACTGATATTTACTGGCAATGCCATTTGTTCAAGGTTGACAATGGTTACCACGGCGCCATCTGCTGCTTTGTTATTGGCATACTCAACGCCAACGATTGACTGGTTGTTTAAATAATTCTCCAGGAACCAGCCCTTCCAGAACCAGGCTAAATTCTCTCCGCTTGCATTATCCATCGTGCGAAAAAAATCCCATGGCGTAGGATGCTTGTATGCCCAGCGTCTGATATATTCTTTAAAGGCATAATCAAAACGGTCGGGGCCCAGGATCTCATCACGCAGTAACTTTAAGCCATAGCCGGGCTTTGAATAGAGTAGATTACCGATATTCTTTTCCTTCATCGCATCAGGTGTATACATGATAGCTTCCATAGTTTCGCTGAACATGTAAGGGGTTACCTGGTCCATGGGCTGACGTATGGTTTTATACTCACCTTTATTGAAATCATCTTCGGCAATGCTGTTTATAAAAGTATTAAAGCCTTCATCCATCCAGCCATATTTTCTTTCGTTGCTGCCCACGATCATCGGGAACCAGGTATGGCCAAATTCATGATCGGTAACACCCCATAGGCCGTCTTCCGTTGCGCCATAGCCGCAAAAAACAATGCCGGGGTATTCCATACCACCAATATTACTTGCCACATTCACAGCCACAGGATAAGGATATTCCAACCAACGCTTACTGTAATTTTCAATACTGGCTTTTGTATATTCTGTAGACCGGCCCCAACCTTTTACACCTTCACTCTCTTCGGGGTATACACTCATGGCCAGCGCTGTTTTGCCACTTGGCAAATTTATTTTAGCAGCATCCCATATAAAGCTCTTACTGCTGGCCCAGGCCACATCTCTTGCATTGGTCATTTTAAAACGCCAGGTAAGCGTGCCCCCGCCACGTCGGGGTGATGATGCCTGTGTTACTTCAGCAAGGGTACGTAACATGACTGTCTTGTCACTTTTCTTTGCCTGTGCCATGCGGCTTTGCTGTGTTGCGGTTAATACTTCTGCTTCGTTCAACAGTTCTCCGCTGCAAACAACGATATGATTTGCCGGAGCAGTTATGCTGATATCAAAATCTCCATACTCACAATAGAACTCGCTTGGGCCCAGGTATGGCGCTGTGTTCCATCCTTCCACATCATCAAATACACACATGCGGGGATACCATTGAGCCACGGCAAAAATATTCCCGTTCTTGGTTTTTAATATACCGCAACGATCAGCACCATATTCGGGTAAGGTGAATGAATAATCAATTTTTATTTTGATCACATCACCAGCCGGTGCTACTGCTTTTGGTAAACGGATCTGCATCCTGGTATCGGTGATGATATAATCTGCTGCTGCATTTCCATCACCCAGTTTTACTGCACTTATTTTATACCCGCCATTAAAATCACTCTTGCTGTCGCCATAACGGCTACGGGCATTCAGCGGCATTCGGGCCTGTCCCCTGCTGCTTTTACTGAAAAGATTCTGGTCTAACTGCAACCATAAATAAGGCAAAGTATGCGGACTGTTATTTTTATAGGTGATGGTAACAGAACCTGCGATCACATTGCTGACATCATTCAATGAAACATTCACCTGGTAATCAGCTTTGTTTTGCCAGTAACCAACATTGGGTGCACCGTTTGCAGCCCTGGTAACTGTCCCGCCGGTTGGATAAAAATCTGGTTTGAACAATGCATATGGATCATACCTTGAATCCTGTGCGTTGATGCTATATATTGAAATGAAGAGCAGCAGAAAGCTGCCAAATATTTTTGTCATATCAGAAATTTTAATTTCGAAGTTAAGTTAAAAATCTTTTGACAGGCTTACACTTACTGATCCCTGCATATTAGATATTGGCGGGTCTTTTTTCTCAATAGAAACTTTAATGGAACTAATGCGGTTATCAAATACATGAATTGCTGAAACAAGTTCCTGTGCCAGTGTTTCCAGCAAAGCAGTTGGAATGTTCATACGCTTTTGTATGATCCCGTAAACCGAAGCGTAGTTTATGGTTTGGTTAAGGCTTGTAATATGCTCCTCCTCATTAAAAGTTAGGGAAACATTTACAATAAAATTATTTCCTAAGATGCGTTCTTCTTCATGCACACCATGGTGAGCGAAGAAGTTAAGGTTATGGAGGTTGATGGTAAACATTTAATGGATAATTGTATAATGGATAATTGATAATGAAATAGTGGATAATTGATAAAGAAGTAATGGATAATTGATATTGAGGTAATGGATAATGGGGTAGATTAAGCCGGCTACTATTATGCTGAGGAATTATCCATTATCCACTGATCAATTATCCATTAATGAAGCCCTTTTTCACTAAGGTATCTTTCCGCATCAAGCGCTGCCATACAACCTGTACCGGCCGCCGTAACCGCCTGCCGGTAAATCTTATCCTGTACATCACCGCTTGCAAATACACCTTCTACATTTGTTTTTGATGTGCCCGGTATTGTTTTTAAGTAACCGGCTTCATCCATTTCTAACCAGCCTTTAAAAATCCCTGAATTGGGTTCATGGCCGATAGCAACAAAGAATGCGCTCACCGGAATTTCTGTTTTCTCACCTGTCTGATTATTTTTAATACGTACCGCTTCTACTTTTTTCTCGCCGATCACTTCATCCGTCTCGCTGTTCCAATAAACTTTGATATTGGGTGTCTTCATTACTCTGTCGGCCATTATTTTACTTGCCCGCATCTCATGGCGTCGAACGATCATATGCACCTGCGAACATATCTTGGATAAATACAAAGCTTCTTCAGCCGCAGTATCGCCGGCACCAACAATAGCCACTTCTTTTCCTTTGAAGAAAAAACCATCGCAAACAGCACAGGCACTTACGCCATAACCATTCAGGCGCTGTTCACTTTCAATACCCAGCCATTTTGCTGATGCTCCTGTTGATATGATCACGGCATCTGTCTCGATCCATTTCTCCTCATCTATTTCAACTTTTAAGGGCCTGGTAGAAAAATCAACATTGGTGGCAAGGCCATAGCGGATATCGGTACCCATACGCTTTGCCTGCTGTTCAAAATTCACCATCATATCAGGGCCCTGTATCCCATCCGGATAACCGGGATAGTTCTCTACTTCAGTTGTTATCGTTAACTGTCCACCCGGCTGAATGCCCTGGTATAATACCGGATTCAACCCTGCCCTGGAGGCATAAATGGCTGCAGTATATCCTGCAGGTCCTGATCCGATAATTAAACAATTCACTTTTTCTGCTGACATAAATAGTTTTAAAATTTACAAACTACGAATTTAAGGGAATATACCTTTCAAAGAGGTGTCACCTCTATATCATTTTGCTAATATAGTGCCCACCTGTGATGCATAGCCACAAAAAGCGCCCAATGCACCATTGCTGATATTACCGATCACCTTACCCGGTTGTGAAAAAGGATTACCAATACTTTGCTGGTTGAATTCCCAGGTATTCCAGAAACTGTAGGTTGCTTTATCAATATTGGATAATTTGAATGAAATGGTATCGCCTCTTGTAAAGAACTTCACGTCTCCTGTGGGTATCGTGTTGTTACGGTCAACTCCCTGGTCAACCTGTCCTGAATAGGTTGTACCATCTATTACTTCATCATTGAATACAGAATTAAAGCCCGGTAAAAAACGCTCGCTATTCTTTTTTGTAAAGTAACGCACATAATTGCCAAGTCCCGGAGGATCAATAGCCCTTGCCATTAATACTCTTTTCGAAGTATCCACATTGGGAGGCGGCAATTTTGTCCAGAGACTATCAAAGATCTTGGTAAGTGCGGGTATGGTTGTTTTTGCAGTATAGGTTTTACCTTCTGCTTTTATGGTAAGATTGTATTGCCTGTTAAACTCTCCGATAAATGCTGTTGCCAGGTTGGCAGAATCGATGCCGTAATAATACAGTGCATAACCATTTGCCAGCGGCACCATGTATTCTTTAAAGATATGGGTAACTGCACCATTGCTCATGCTAACTTCAGCTTTGTGTACAAATGAATTGGCCAGTATCTGCGGACTGATGGCACCAAAATAATCCAGGCTTTTGCTGAGCGCAACTGTTGGTGCAGTGCCATTCTCGATCTGGGCATCTACCACCAACAAAGGAACTGCTTCTTTTAATTTGAAGTCAATATCCTTTTCGCATGAAAAAAATACTGCTCCTAAAATGATAAGTATGATCCCTTGTTTCATATCGTACAAAAATAAATGATGATCGGTTCAATTCCATCACCACACTGTTAATATTAATAACAATTCACCTTACAATAAAGTTTTGGCAATATTGGAATTAAGAAGACCACTACTAAATTCTGAGTATAATTATGTTTGAATTTGCAGATCAAAGCTAAAATGATCAATTTTAAGTAGGTTAGCATATAATGATAAGCAATTAAAGCAAATGAATTATCTAAGAATACTACTTGTTGTACTCCTGTTAAGTTGCAGATCAGGGTTCGATTACCCAGAAGGTGGTTATAATTATCCTATCAATCTGACGGGTAATGACACAAATTATTATAGTTATCCATTGTTAGCCATAAGTCCAAAAAGTGACAGGTTTTCAGGATACTTTCAGCATCTTTTCTATCAACCGTTTGAAGAACCTAACTTAAGCATAAGGCCGCTGGCAAAGGAAACCTTTCGCCTTACATACTCGCAAGGTATGGGTGAAACGATCATTCTTAGTTTCAACGAAGAGGAAATAACAATAAAAAAAGTCATACCCGGAGGTTTATATGATCAGGATACATCTAAGCTAACTAAACTGGAAAGCGCTCACTTCAGAATATTGGAAAGATGGTTTCCGTTTGAAACAAAAGGAAATATACCGGGTTTGAAAAAGCATTTAGATTCCTTAAGCTTATTGTACCCTGAATTACTTGACGTTAATTATTTTCTTATGCTTTATGATAAAGTAAAAGTTCGAAATAAAGAGAAGTTCATATACCAAAGTAAAAAAAATGCGATTACCAAAAAAGCATTCAGTTCAATCGTTGAGCAAATAAACGCATCCGGTTATTGGCAACTACCATACATTGTTGAATGTGAGCCAACTTCAACTCATGGGCCCAATTTCACCCTGGAAGCGAATACATTCAAAAAATATCAGATAGTGAACAGAGGAGTGTGCAGAGGGCACGAAAGCGGCTTTCTGGACTTATGCCAAAAAATAATTGCATTTGCAGGGTTAGATAAAGAAATAATCATTGATACCAACTGGGAGCCTGTGCTTGTAAAGCCAGATTCATCTCATTTCTAAATTTATCAACCACTCTGAAATAAAAAACCCCGGTATATAGAACCGGGGCATAAATATGATAAGATTATTATTATCCTAAGTAAGCTTTCAATGCTCCACTATACCTTGCTTTCTGCAAGCGTTTGATCGCTCTTTCCTTTATTTGGCGTATACGCTCTTTCGTAAGATCGTATTTTTGACCAATCTGCTCAATGGTTACTCCATTTTCTCCATCCAGGCCAAAGTATGCATTAACGATCTCAGCTTCACGTGGACTTAAAGACTTCAATACTCTGCGGATCTCGTTCTTTAATGAATCGTGCATTACATCCTCATCAGTCTCATCACCACCTTTAAGCAGGTCGCCCATAGCTACATCTTCAGCTTCATGCACGGGTGCATCAAGGGAAGTATGACGGGTATTGCTTTGAAAAATGTTGTTGATCTCTGTTTCACTCATCTCCAATAATTCGGCTAACTCTTCAGTTGATGGCTCACGCTCATGCTCCTGCTCAAAAGCCATATAGGCCTTGTTAGCTTTGTTGTATGTGCCAATTTTGTTTTGAGGCAGGCGGACTAGTCTGCCCTGCTCTGCCAACGCCTGTAGTATTGATTGGCGGATCCACCACACAGCGTAAGAAATAAATTTGAAACCCTTGGTTTCGTCGAAGCGTTGTGCCGCTTTAATTAAGCCGAGGTTACCCTCGTTGATCAGGTCACTAAGCGAAAGGCCCTGGTGCTGGTACTGCTTAGCTACAGATACCACGAAACGTAGGTTGGCCTGCACCAATTTATCCAAAGCACGCTGGTCTCCCATCTTGATCTTTTGGGCCAAAATGGTTTCCTCTTCAGGGGTGATCATTGAAATCTTGGAAATTTCCTGCAGATATTTCTCAACCGCCTGTGAATCCCGGTTAGTTATCTGCGTTGCGATTTTAAGTTGCCTCATTGAATTGTATTAATTACTAAATAGAACACTAAAAAGACCTATTTTATTACGAAAAGGTTGCAAACTAATGGTTAATACATCTATTTCGCCTAAAAATGTGTGCAAAGTTACGATTTAATAGCGGGATTTCATAATGTAAGTGTATAAATGGGATGAAAGGTGGATAAATGGGCACGGATCCTTGATACTGGTTACTGGATACTGGATTGAGCTCAATCTTTAAAAAGCTTTTGCAATCCTCAGGCAGTTATCCAGTATCCAGTAACCAGTATCTAGCTTCCTCGTCCTATATTTGCTGCATGATAACCGACCTCCGCTCAGATACTTTCACCAAACCCTCTCCTGCCATGTTGCAGGCCATGTTCAAAGCCCAGGTTGGCGATGATGTTTTTGGCGAGGACCCTTCTGTTAATCAACTGGAAGCCATGACAGCCGAAATGTTTGGAATGGAAGCTTCGCTGTTTTGCCCAAGTGGCACCATGACCAACCAGATCGCTATTAAATGCCATACCCAACCAGGAGATGAAGTGATCTGTGATAAAGTAAGCCATATTTATATTTACGAAGGAGGTGGGATTGCTTTCAACAGCAGTTGCCAGGTGAAAGCACTGGAAGGCGACCGTGGCAGAATATCAGCCGAACAGGTTGCAGAGTCCATTAATCCTGATGACGTGCATAAGGCCAGGACCAGGCTAGTAAGCCTTGAAAATACAGCCAATCGCGGTGGTGGAAGCTGTTATGATCTTTTTGAAATACAACAGATTAAGGAAGTCTGTTTAAATAATAATCTAATTCTGCATTTGGATGGGGCCCGACTCTGGAATGCGCTTGTAGCACAACATGAAAGCCCCAGGCTATATGGAGAAATATTCGACAGTATTTCTGTTTGCCTAAGCAAAGGTATGGGCACACCGGTGGGCAGCCTGCTTTTAGGTAATGCCGGTCTTATTAAAAAAGCAAGAAGGGTACGCAAGGTATTTGGCGGTGGTATGCGGCAGGCAGGTTATATAGCTGCGGCCGGTATATATGCCCTGGAAAATAATATAGAAAGATTAGCGGAAGACCATTTTCATGCAAAAGAAATTGCTACTGCCTTAGGTAAAAAGAATTTTATAGGAAAGATCATGCCTGTGGAAACCAATATTGTAATTTTTGAAGTACAAGGTTCTTATACTGCAAAAGAATTTTGCGAAAAACTCGCCTCATATGATATATTGTGTCTTTCCATCTCTCCCTCACAGGTGAGGATGGTTACACACCTGGATTTTACTAATGAAATGCTAAAAGAGCTCATTAAAGTGATAGAAATACTTTAAACCAAAATAAAGGCCTCGTGTCTCGGTTACAACTCAACCCAAACGATTTATGAAATTACACTCCATCCCCTGTTTGCAAATTCACCAATCCCAGCCGGGTCCTGCCTTGTAACAGGGCAATTTTTAACGCCACTTATTATAACTGGTAATGAAACTCAGGATATCAATATCATTATACTCTTTCTGTTAATAAAAGTTTTGAATGGATAGAGGTAGATAACAATGGAACCTATGACCCAAATAATGGCGACCGGGTAATTGATATGGGCATCAGGGGAATGATCCCGATAAGGCAATAAAAAATATTGACGACATAAGAAACGCTATATTCAAGTGTATGCTTTTCAAATTTGTCGCCCACCATACTACATCACAAATCGTTCCTACGGAACGAAAGCATTCTGGTATATACCCGTGCTAACTATAAGTCGTTACTCCGGGACGTTTAATGGGTAGTAAATTGTGAAACTGGCATATATTCGTTCCCTAGGAACGATTTGTGCTATGCACAATTTGAAATGCGCTCTTTAAAGTGTGGCATTTTTTGTTATATACTATATCTTCGTAACCCACCAATAAATCATGGTAGTATCTCAGTTTAAAATATGTTGTCTCCGCCAGTGGGCGGATGTCGAAGTCATTTTAGAATTTCATTTTCTAATGACTTCGACAATCCTAAAAAATTCAAACGGAGCGACTACCAACAAACCAATGTAACTATGCATCCATTTGAATTATTATTACAGGACAATAAAACATGGGCAGCGGAAATGGTTGCCAATGATCCCAATTTTTTTAAGAATCTTTCCAGTTTACAAACTCCCGAATTTTTGTGGATCGGCTGTAGCGACAGCCGGGTACCTGCCAACCAGATCACCGGTACACTACCGGGCGAAATTTTTGTGCACCGCAATGTGGCTAACCTGGTCATCAATACAGATGTGAACCTGTTGAGCGTATTGGATTATGCAGTTAATCACCTAAAAGTAAAACACGTGATTGTTTGCGGGCATTATGGATGCGGGGGTGTAAAAGCATCTATGTCTAAAACAGATCTTAAACCCCTGCTCAATATGTGGCTGCGCAATATTAAGGATGTACAGCGCCTGCATCGTGAGGAACTTGAACAGTTGGAAGATGAGGATAAAAAATTTGACAGGCTTACTGAGTTAAACGTGCAGGAGCAGATATTCAACCTTGCCAAGACATCCATAATACAAAGGGCCTGGAAAGAGGAACAAAGGCCCGACCTGCATGGATGGGTTTATGGCTTAAAGGACGGGATCATAAAGCCCGTGTTTGATATGAAAGCAGGAACCCATATTGATCCGCTGTATGAATATGACAACCTTTAGTAAGCTTTGCTTTAAAGTTTAAAAGTATATTTTAGTTTTTGATATTTCATTCTTAATTCTTAATTTTTAATTCTTAATTTTTAATTTTTAATTAGAATATGTTCCCAAAAATAGATCCAACCACTACCCCTTCCTGGCAGGCATTACAGCAGCATAAGCAATTATTTGAAAATGTACAGATGAAAGACCTTTTTTTCAATGATGTGGAAAGGGCCAGCCGCTTTTCATTACAACTGGAAGATTTGTACTTTGATTATTCAAAGAATATAATTACTGAAAATACGGTTGAACTATTACTTGAACTGGCGTCAGACTGCAAATTAAAAGATGCAATTGAAGCAATGTTCAATGGAGAACGAATCAATGAGACGGAGAACCGAGCGGTGTTACATACAGCATTGAGAAATTTTTCCAATGAACCAGTATTGACTGATGGTGTAGATGTAATGCCTGCCATTAAGCTTGTACAGGAACAGATGAAAACTTTTTGTGCGGCCGTGCATTCAGGCCAATGGAAGGGCTATACCGGTAAAAAGATCAGGTACATTATAAACATCGGTATTGGTGGAAGTGACCTTGGGCCTATAATGGTTACCGAGGCATTAAAACCATACTGGATTGAGGGTATTGAAACTTATTTTGTAAGCAATGTTGATGGCACGCATATTACTGAAACTTTAAAAAAAGTTAATGCCGCAGAGACCCTATTTTTAATTGCAAGCAAAACATTTACTACACAGGAAACCATGACCAATGCACACACTGCAAGAAAATGGTTCTTACAAAGCGCAGTAGATGAAAAACAAGTGTCAAAACATTTTGTTGCACTCAGTACCAATGGAAAAGAAGTAGCAAAATTTGGCATTGACCCCAACAACATGTTTGTATTCTGGGATTGGGTTGGAGGACGTTACAGTTTATGGAGCGCCATAGGTTTATCTATCGCATTGACCATTGGTTACGAAAATTTTGAACAGCTTTTAAAAGGCGCTCATACAACAGACGAACATTTCAGGCAAACAAGTTTCGATAAGAACATTCCTGTGCTGATGGCCCTGATGGGCACCTGGTATGGCAATTTTTTTGGAACAACATCTGAAGCCATACTTCCTTACGACCAGTACATGCACCGCTTTGCAGCTTATTTTCAGCAGGGCAATATGGAAAGTAACGGCAAGTATATTGACCGCAATGGCGTAAAAGTTACCTATGCAACCGGGCCTGTTATCTGGGGTGAGCCAGGTACCAATGGGCAGCATGCATTCTACCAATTGATCCACCAGGGAACCCAGGTGATACCCTGCGATTTTATTGCACCAGCAATAAGCCATAATGCCACCGGTGATCATCATCAAAAATTGTTGAGTAATTTCTTTGCACAAACCGAGGCATTAATGAATGGTGCGGCTCATGAAGATCCGTACCGGGTATTTGAAGGTAACCGCCCCACCAATTCAATATTAATAAAGAAGATCACGCCTTATACCTTAGGCAAGCTCATAGCATTATATGAACACAAGATATTTGTGCAGGGTGTTATCTGGAATATATACAGTTTTGATCAATGGGGGGTTGAACTCGGTAAGGTTCTGGCAAATAATATATTACCAGAACTGGAAAATGATACAGAAATAACTGATCATGACAGCTCGACCAATGGCCTGATAAATGCGTATAAAAAAATGCGTAGTTAAGGCCGTGGCAAGGTTCTCAATTTTATTTCTTTTGTAATTTTAAATACACATGCCCCGGGCAATTTGGTTTTAATAACTATTTGCTTACTCCCCGGTTCAGGTATTTGATCATCCTCTTTGGGCAGTAATATTAATTTCCAAAGCTTTTTACATTTTGTAGCGGATATCATGGTCATATTCCGGGGATCAAGGTCCTTTCCCGGAATTACCGACTTGCCATCTACCTTTTCCAGCACAGCAGAAAAAGAACGGTTATTATAAAGTACTTCTATTATCTCAGGTTTTTTTGACCCACACCATTCAATGTAGATAAATCTATCGATCATGGGTTTTGGCGGTATGGGATTGCCATTTTCATCGGCCATTTGTATTCCTGGAAATGTTACCGTATAATAAGCCCAGGCCTTGTTGATATTACATTTGGATTGGGCATACCCAAATGATCCGGCTACACATAGCAATAAAAACAGGAAGACTTTTTTCATGGGATCTTTTTTACAATTTACCTCTTTTAAACCACAAAAAAACCTCCCGGTTTGGGAGGCTTTGACTACAATTAGGTTTGGTGTTTTTATGAATTACCACTTTTCTGCTACCTCATCGCTCCCGTTATTAACAGGATCGTTATTTGTCTCAGGAGGAGTTTCTATTTTCTCTTCGGTTGTTGGATTTTCTTCCACCGGAGTTTGGGTTATATTCGATACAATTTCTTCTTCAACTGAAGGGCTTGACATTTCAGTTTGGGGTACCGCTGCTGGAGGCAAGTTTTGTCCTTCTTCACCTTCATATGGCGTATCATGGTTAAATGCATCAAAATCAAAGTCTGGCATTAATTCCGTCTTTACATAATCAATGGCTTCGCCCAGTCCTTTAATGAATTTGTTGAAATCTTCTTTGTACAGGAATATCTTATGCCTGTCGTACCCGTCAGAATCAAACCGTTTGCGGCTTTCGGTAATAGTTAAATAATAATCATTACCGCGTGTTTCTCTTACATCAAAAAAATAAGTTCTGCGTTTCCCGGCCCTGATGCGTTTACTGTAAACACTGTCCATTTTCTTTTCGTTGTTTTCGTACGCCACTGTTTTTTAGTTTTTGGTTAATTAACGATTGACCCAATTGGGCAAGGCAAAGATAAAATTGTTTTCCATTCTACAAAAAATAAGAGGGATTATTTAAATTTTATCTAATATCCACATATAGCATGGGCCGGCTAAGCTTTTTTATCCTGCTCCTGCTGCCTTTTATACATGTCGGCATAGTACCCATCCAGTTTTAGCAATTGCTGCTGTGTACCCTGCTCTACTATCCTGCCGTCATCCAGAACGATGATCTTATCAAACTCAAATAAAGAAAATATACGGTGGGTAATGATGATAGCAGTTTTGTCATTGAGGAACTGGTAAAGGTTACCAATGATCTCTTTTTCTGTACGGGCGTCTACGGCACTCAGGCAGTCGTCAAAGATCACGATCTTAGGGTCTTTGATCAATGCCCGTGCAATGGAGATGCGCTGCTTTTGTCCACCGCTTAAGGTAACACCCCGCTCCCCGATCATGGTATCATAATCCATCGAAAATTTCCTGATCTCCTGGTGGATGCTGGCCTGCTTTGCCGCAGCAGTTATTGCCTCCTCCGTTGCGTTATCAATGCCAAAGCGGATATTATTTCGCACCGTTTCACTGAAGAGAAAAACATCCTGCGGTACATAACTGATCTGCAAACGAAGTGCGTGAATATCTATTTTAGTTAAGGGGATACCATCAAAGGCTATCATGCCCTTCGTTGGTTCATACATGTGCAGGAGCAATTGTGCCAGGCTGGATTTACCCGAACCCGTTCTGCCGATAACAGCGATCTTCTCACCCTTATTAACCTGCAGTGAAAAATCTTTTAAAGCATGTATGCACGTATGGGGATATATAAAATCAACATTCGAGATCGTAATGTTTCCTTCCAGTTCAGGTTTAACAGGGTTATCCTGGTTCTTTATGGTTGGCTCAGTATGTAAAAACTCATTAATCCTTTTTTGCGAGGTAGCCGCCCGTTGTGTCATGCTGGCCGTCCACCCGATTGCACTAACCGGGAAAGTAAGCATCTGGATATACATTACGAACTCCGCTATCTTGCCCACGCTTGCACCCGGTACATTGTTCACCACATCGAGGCTGCCAACCATAATCGTTATGAGCGTACTTAAACCGATAAGCAATGCCATGCTGGGGAAATAAATGGCCTCTGTTTTGGCCAGGCTCAAAGCATTTTGGCGGTAAGCTTCACTGTTCTTTTTAAAAAAGCCCAACATGGCTTTTTCCTGAACAAAGGACTTGATGACCCTAATACCGGAATAAGACTCCTGTGCATTGGTGGTGAGGTCGCTTAACAAGCTCTGTATCCGCTCACTTTTTTTATTGATGATGGTGTTTACCAGGTAAATAGCGATGGCAAGCACAGGCAATGGTGCCAACGCAATTATTGTAAGCTTCGTATCTGCCTTGAACATAAAAAAAATGCTAAAACCAAGTACTGCCGCCAGGTTTATAAAATACATGAGAGCAGGCCCCGTGTACATCCTTATCTTACTTACATCATCAGCGATCCTGTTCATGAGATCGCCGGTGCTGTGGGTCTTATAAAAATTGGTATCCAGTTGCTGGTAATGGGCAAATATCTCATTCTTTTGATCATACTCAATATGCCTGCTCATTACAATAATGGTTTGCCGCATCAGGAACATGAAAAAGCCACTGATGATGGCAATTATGAATAAAGTGATACCTGCGTAAAGTATCTTACCGGAAGGGTCTTCCTCAAACTTTGCGATCACTGCCCTTACTGCAAAATCATAATTCTTCTCGCTCTTTTTAATAGTTGCTGTATTTGAACCTGCAGATTCCAAAGATTGAACAACCGTATTAACTACATAACCGGTAAGTTGAGGCGATAAAATGCGGAAATAATTGGTAAGCACTACAAAAATAAAACCCAGCATAAAATGCCAACGGTATTTCCAGAAATATTTATTGAGGGAGGATAGATGTTTCATTGCCGGCCGTAAAGGTAAAATAAAACATGCTCCAAAAATGCTACATATATATTATATATGACCTACGCATATTCCCCTGTGTACAGTTTTCTACAATTACGGGCCGATCCTGAATTTTTAAAACTTACATATACCTGAAAATTACTGGCACTGTTTTGTATCATAATTGATCATTACTCATACTATAATATAATCCGATGGACAAAACTATAAGCAATACGCAAGTTATGACTGACCTGATCAGGATAAATTACGACCGTATAGAAGGATACCAAGCTGCTAAAAAAGAGCTGGATGAAATGGATGAGGACATGAATGACCTGTTCACGGAGATGATCGGGCAAAGCAGGCATTTTTTAGCTGGCTTAAAATCAGAGTTGATGAAAGCGGGTGAAAAAAGTATACCGGGAAATACCGGCCAGTTATACAGTAACTGGGTTGATATAAATGCATCCATTAACAGCAACGAATGGCATCATATACTTAATGCCTTTGAGTTGCGGGAGAGTGCTGCCCAAAAAGCCTATGAAGCTGCACTTTGTGCAACCGACCTAACAGAAGATATGAAATCTATGATACGCCTGCAGAAAAGTGAATTATGGGATTCTTATTTTCTTATCAAAAAATCCCGGGATACAAGAGCTCTGCGGAAGACCGGCTAAACGACCCTTGATACTGGTTACTTGGTATTTGCTCAATTATTCAACAGTCGTTACACATTCCTGCTGCATCTAGTATTCCCATTAATTTAAGCTATCGCCTGGTTTTGCAGCTTTAAGATTTGACCTTATTGTATTTAAAAAATAATTAAGTTCGTAAGGTTTTGTAATAAAAGCCTGCGCATGGCAGTTGTCAATACTTTTTCCAATATCAATATTGGCCGAGAATAGGATGACCGGGATATGGGCTGTATCGCTGGTGGTTTTTATCCTTTTGCAGATCTCCCTTCCATCAGCGCCTCCCAATGAAACATCAAGCAGGATCAGATCAGGCCCAAACTCCCTGATAACATTATCGATCTTCTCCCATCTCGATAAAACCTGTACATCAAACCCATTCATGTTCAATGTCATTTGCACCAGCGTAAGTATGTCAACATCGTCGTCAACAACCAGGATCTTATCCATAAATCTTGTAATTTTAAATTAACATCCGCATTTTTTCAACATGCTCAATATAGGTTGTTGTTGGGTTTGTTTTTGAAGACAGTTCAAAACAGAACGAAGAATCGGTCTCTTACCCAAACCTCAGCCCCCTATCTGCACTGGTAGATCCTTTGTGCCGTAAAAACGCTAAAAATCTCATTTATTTCCTTGCCGTAATTTGATGCCAAAATCATGAATTCTTTCCAACCAGTTCTATGCCATCACTTAATTTGGCCTATAAAAGTTCTATCTTCTATCTGTTGCACCAGATCTCCGGAATTGCCGTGATCATGCTGTTCCTTTATTATTTCATGTATTAATGACAACATCTTTATAGAAGCGATCATGCTGATCAACTCATCTTTAACAAGATCCTTTGTATTTAGCTGTAATAGCCTGTCGTTAATTTTTGATAACCCCTGCAAGTGGAGACAGCTTTTATAGCGCCTGAAAGGCGTTTTTAATTCATGACTTGCAGACATGAAGATTAGAGGTACAAACAATTTATTTCTCATTTTTTTTAGCAATTTGGATAATAACATGTGAGGATTTTTTTCTACATAGTAAAAATAAATCCCCACTAAGATTCAATCAATAAAAACCCAATTCCCCTATCACTATTGAAGCTTCGAAGGTAACCAGATGCTGTGCCATATGCATTTAACCCCGCGTAATCTGTGCAGCTATTCAATTTTTATGGCTGGTTCCATGTAGATTTCAATATATATTATAATAAACTACGTCCAAATCTATGCCCTAATTCATATCGTATTTGTAATATAAAGGCCAAAATGCAAGTTTTTACAGCCGGACCTTACCCCTCCTAACCCGCATGTGGCTGCCAGGCCGATCTTGTTCTTATGCAAATACTATTGGTTAAAACCTTCTTTTTTATTATATATCGGCTTACTAATTGCAATCAGAAGTTCAAGAGCATCAGACCTGGTCAAAAGATGAAAACAAGTAAAAACGATAATATCCTGATCATTGATGACGACAAAGACATTGGACAAATGCTTAAGATGATACTTGAACAAAAAGGATTTAACGTTATTTTTCAGGAAAATCCTGAACAGGTAAAACAGATCATAAAAACTAACGCTATTGATGTTGTGATCCTGGATATGCTTTTATCAGGCGTAAATGGTACAGAGGTTTGTATCGGGTTAAAAAAAGATCCCCTGGTCAAAAATACGCCTGTTATTATGATCTCGGCACACCCCGATGCCCGGAAGATTTGTATGAATGCCGGAGCGGACGATTTTTTGTCGAAGCCTTTTGAACTACAGGAGATGTTGTTGAAAATTGACAGATCCATTGCTATACGCAATCCACTTTATTAAAGTAATTTAAATTTATTCCTGTAGATTTTTTTGCTCAGTAAACAATCACTGCATGTAAATGGATATTTTACCAGGTTGCTTATTTCCCTGATAATCCATTGTAATAAATAATCATGGGGGAGTTAAACGCATTACGCAAACTGGCATAAATTTAGTTCAGTTGTAAGTAAGCATTTTTATTTTTCAAATTAAAAATTATAAATTATGAGTACAGTAAATGAAAATACCGTTGATGTATTAAATGACCTGGTTAGAATAAATCATGACCGGGTTGAAGGATATAGCAAGGCTGAACAAAATACCGACAAAGACAATTTTGACCTGCTTGCCACTTTTGCAAAGATGAAGGATCAAAGTAACGGATACCTTCAAGACCTGAGCGCTCTTGTTATAAAATATGGTGGTGAAGTTGCTAAAGATTCAACTACCATGGGTAAGATCTACAGGGCATGGATGGATGTACAGAATGCTTTTACCTCAGATGACCGGCAGGCGGTTTTGAACGAATGTGAATTTGGAGAAGATGCTGCACAAAAGGCTTACAAAATGGGATTAGATGAAACAAATCTTACCGATGAGGCCAGGGCATTGATCACTACCCAAAAAGCGGCATTAAAAGATTCACACGACCTTATCAAAGCTTATCGTGACCGTGAAAAAGTGCATGCATAGTGAAAATTAAGAACAAAATACCTTTTAGTCATATGGGCCGTGCCCTATCTCTAAAATTGAAGTACATTGCTTTAAGCTATTGTGTCCGTAGGGGAACGATCTGGTTTAAAATATTAGGTTATTAAAAAGCAGGTCTTTCATTGGCAGAAACACTTTCGATCCATGCTTTCACATGATCGGTGTCTCTGCCAATTTTTTTTGCCAGCCTTTCTAATAATTCCATTTCGCTCCCCGGTTCATATAGTAGATCTACATCACTGAGTTCCGAATTCACTTCTTTTAAGCGCTCTTTTACTTCAGACCACGGAGCTAATAATTGTAAATTCATCTTTTCCATTTTATTTCCAGGTCAATATCTGGGCCAACAAACTATGTATTTATATTTTTGGCATAGAATTTTAAAGAGTATACCAGATGCAACTTTCAAACTGGATAACACAGCTACAATGGCTTTTTACGCTGGCAATACCCGTGGCCTGCATTTCATGGACGGTTACGCATGAAGAAGTATTCCGGGAACCGCGGGAATATTGTATAAAGTGGAGTAAAAAAGGGAAAACGATATTAAAAAGAAAATTCTTCTACCTGTTTACCTGCGAATATTGCTTTAGCCATTACATAACACTGGGCATTTTACTGGTAAGCGGTTTTAAAATGCTGTATCCAGATTGGAAAGGCTACATTATTTCCGGCTTTTCGCTGGTATGGATCGCAAATATGTATATGGCCATATTTTCCTTGTTGAGATTTGGAATAAAGAAAGAAAAAATAGAGATTGATCTGAAGGAAGAGCAGTTAAAAAATAACAACAGTTAGCCCACATCCGCCTATGCCCTCGTCCGTTATTGCCTATATGAACTATAATGCTCATACCGCCATACTCCGGGTCATTTTTGTTCCGGGCAGCATTTACGATTATATAGCTGTGCCCCGTGAAATTTATGAAGAAATGAAAAGATCGGGCTCTAAAGGAATTTACCTGAACAGGATAATAAAGACCCGCTTTGAATACAGAAAGGTCAAATAAATTC
Source organism: Ferruginibacter sp. (assembly GCA_046596255.1). Lineage (GTDB taxonomy): Bacteria > Bacteroidota > Bacteroidia > Chitinophagales > Chitinophagaceae > Ferruginibacter. The sequence goes on from JBKJMZ010000049.1 coordinate 24,143, forward strand.
TGGCATACATTTATATACCTATTCATAATTATTTATACGTACAAAAAGCAGCACCGAAAACAGCAAGTAAAAAATAATTGATCTACACTCATTTTAAAACCGGGCTTTGGAAACAACTATAGAAGAGAAAATAAAATTACCTAAGAGAAAGATAAAAGCGATCCACAAGGATCCCAAAAAAACGGCGGTGGCCATTGACCTCGTATATGTGAGTGATACGCACCCGGGTATTAAGCGCATCAGAAAAGGGAAGGATTTTGCTTACCTGGTTGATGGCAAAAAGCTCCATGATAAAGTGGTTTTTAAAAGGATAAAAAGTCTGGTGATACCACCGGCCTGGGAAAACGTATGGATTTGCATGCTGGAGAACGGACACCTTCAGGTAACGGGGCTGGATGTTAAAAAAAGAAAACAATATAAGTATCACCCGCACTGGAGTGCATTGCGCAACCATACCAAGTATTACCGCTTGCTGGAATTTGGTAAAACACTTCCAGCTATAAGACAGCAACTTGAAAAAGACCTTTCACTTCCCGGTTTACCGGTAGAAAAAGTATTGGCATTGGTGGTTTCGCTGATGGAAGAAACGAGTATCAGGATAGGGAATAATTTTTATGAAAAATTATATGGTTCCTTTGGCTTAACTACTTTTAAGGACAGGCATGTTGAGATCAATGGTTCGGGGCTCAAATTTATTTTTAAAGGTAAAAAATCTATTGAGCACAGCATTAGCCTTAAAAATAAGAAGCTGGCCGGTTTAGTAAAAAAATGCCGGGATATACCCGGAAGAGAACTCTTTCAGTATTATGATGAGTGTGGAGGGAAACATGCGGTTGACTCCGGCATGGTAAACAACTACATTAAAAGTATAAGCGGCGGGGCCGATTTTTCTGCCAAGGATTTTCGTACCTGGGCTGGCACCGTGCATGCTTTCAATGCCTTTGCTGAATCAGGCCCTTATGATACGCAGACCGAATTGAAGAAAAAAATTGTAGAGGTATTGGATATTGTTGCTGCAAAGCTGGGTAATACCCGGACAGTTTGCAAAAAATATTATGTTCACCCGGCCATCATATCGCTTTATGAAAATAAAGGACTTTCGAAGTACGAAGAAGAACTAAAGACTTTAAAAGCTGCGGATTGTATTTTACCCGGAGAACAAATAATCCTGAAGATCCTGGAAACACAATAAGACCTAAACTTTCATTGCAAATAAATACTATGAACCTGGTTTCCGGTTATCCTTACTGGCTTATTAAAGATGGCCTGCCTTCAATTACCCTGCACTTGAACAAACCATACAATTCCAGATCGCTGCAGCCATCATAACCGAACTGGTTTAAAAAGGAACCAACAGGTTCAGCAATCTCTTTCATTTGAGCGAATGTAAATACCGGGGCAAAAATTTCATTGGCGGGAAAGCAGTACCCCAAGTTCAGCTTATTCATTCCATTTTAACAGGTACAGGAGTCTGGCATGCTATTTTTATTCTTATAGTTAAAACTCCATCATGATATTACTGGAACAGCATATCGTATTAAAAATATACCATCAGCATGAATTAATGAAGTATGATGTAATTGAAATGCTGAAGGATGATGAAGGCATGACTTTTAGCGTATACCATAAAGGAGAATACCTGTATACTCTTATTCCCAAAATGTCTGACGTGCTTACATTCCATCTGGCAGATACAGACATTTGTTCAACCATTATTTTTGACTGGGACCTGTATCTGAAAATTGAAGCTTCTCTGTATTCCGTGTTTTTGAAAGAATTGCCATCCTGATCACACATCAGGGAATTTAATTTCTTTTGAAACGCGGTTTGAGGAATTAGTTCCTCAGAAAATGTAAATAAAGCATAAACAGCAACCCAGTTATTTGGCATACCCTTTGAATTTTTAATGATTAAAACTACACACAATGTACTACGCACAAGATGAAAACTTAGGTTTTTTAAAAGCCAAAATCAGCGATATCAAGATCGCCTTATTTAAATCAGAGATCGATTCTGAATTAACATTACCCAACAACATCATCCAAACTCTAAGAGTGGAAGAAGATGGAACGATCTGGTTCTTCACAACCTGTAAAGGAAACTATGCAAGATTCCTTGATAAATCTTTTTATGCTTACCTGAGCTACTATAAAAAAGATACGGGATGCAGGCTACAGTTGGGTGGAAAAGCTAGAATAGTGGATAACAGTTATGAAGGACTGCTCTCTTCCGGTGAGGACAATGATGCAGAAGGATATACCAGTGTTTTGGTAAAAATGAAGATCATGCAAGCTGAATATTTTGAGAATAAAATTCAGGGAGATTTTACCTGGACAAATAAAATAAAAACAGCCCTCAATAGTTTATTTGTAGCGCCAGCAGGTAACAGGATCTATAATTTCTCTTAACAAACGGCAGATCCCGAAATAAATAAGGAAGTGACATCCTTCCTTAATTAAAACATAAACTATTGTTATTTGATCAAACGATTACCCACTTGTTTTACTGCTGATCATAAGTAAAGATTCCTCTTTTGCTTTTATCGTTTCCAATATGCGTGGATGGATCGCTATAACCTGGCCTTTCTTTACCTCCATGTTACCGGTCTCTACAGTAATTTCTATTTCGCCTTCCATTACCTGCACAGTAGTGTGGTTAGTGGCATTATTGTCGGTGATGGATGCTCCTTCCTTTAACCAGCAAAGCAGAACAGTAAGTCCATCTGTTTTGTAAATGGTGATGCTGTTGCGGTCATTCTTCTGCCAGGCTTCTTCCTCCTTCAGTTGATCGCTGTATTTTTCAATGTCCATAAAAACAATGGGCGCATCAATGATACGGTCACCTTCGGGCCTGTTAAGCGTTGCTTCATTATACTTTGTTTCCATAATTATGTTTTTATAATACATTCATAGATTATGCCAGTTTGTTTTTTTTTAACAGGGGGCGTTACCGGCATACAAATTGAAATTTGTTTATTCAGTTGAAACGTAAAACAGACCTGAATGCAGAAAACAGCTCCCAAAAAAAATATTCATAAGCCTCAGCATCAAAACAGGCCCGGCAAAGAAAGCCAGATGCATCCGGCCCCGATTACTGATAATGACGCGGTACAAAGCAGTATCAGGCTCCTGGGAAAGACAGCAGTGATAACCGGCGGTGATAGTGGTATAGGCAGGGCTGTTGCTTTGCTGTTTGCCAAAGAAGGCGCCGATATTGCCATCATCTACCTGAATGAACATACCGATGCTGAAGCAACAAGATCCATCATTGAAAAAAAATATGGCAGAAAATGTGTTTTGATCAGCGGCGATATTTCTAAAGAAGCATTTTGCAAAAAAGCGGTCACTAAAGCTGTAAAGCATTTTCAGCAGGTTGATATCCTGGTTAACAATGCTGCCATTCATTACGAAAGTAAAGGGCTTGAAGATATATCCACAAAAAACCTGGTTAAGACATTTGCCACCAATATTTTTTCCATATTCTGGATAACCAAAGCGGCTTTACCTTTTATGAAAAAAGGAAGTACCATAGTCAATACCGCTTCAGTTACGGCTTATAGGGGCAGCGGTGGGCTCATCGATTACGCTTCCACCAAGGGTGCCATCATCTCTTTTACCCGCAGCTTATCTGCCAACCTTGTTGATAAAGGCATCAGGGTAAATGCAGTTGCCCCGGGCCCTATCTGGACGCCGCTGATCGTTTCCAGTTTCAAAAAGAATAAAGTGGCCAGTTTTGGCAGTGATGTTCCTATGAAAAGGCCCGGCGAGCCTGTTGAAGTTGCACCCGCTTTTTTGTTTTTGGCCTGCAGCGATTCCTCCTATATGACCGGCCAGGTATTACATCCCAATGGCGGGGAAATCATCAATGGCTAATGCATTTTATGGCAGGATTTTAGTATTTATTTATTTAAAACGGATCTATATGAGACCATTATGGACAGGCGCTATAGGCTTTGGACTGGTAAACATACCAGTTAAATTATTTAGCGCCACACAGGGAAGCGAACTCGACCTAGATATGCTTGATAAGAAAGATCATGCGAATATCAAGTTCATGCGGGTAAATGAAAAAACCGGCAAAGAAGTAAAATGGGAAAATATTGTGAAAGGCTATATGCTTAACAATAAATACGTGATACTTGATGATAAAGATTTCGAAAAAGCATCAGCCGTTAAAACAAAATCGATCGAGATCAGTGACTTTGTAAAGCAGGAAGAAATAGACAGTGTTTATTACGAAACGCCTTATTACCTGGTGCCCGACAAATCAGGTGCCCGTGCCTATGCCTTATTGAGAGAAGCTTTAAAAAAGACCGGTATGGCCGCTGTTGCCAGTTTTGTGATGCGCAATAAAGAAGCCCTGGCCATTTTACGGGTTTCTGGTGATGCCATCCTCCTGAACAGGATCCGTTTTGCAGAAGAAATAAGAGATGTAAAGGAACTGGACCTTCCAAAAAAAGAAGCTGTTAAACCCGCCGAACTTAAAATGGCAATAACATTAATTAACCAGCTTTCCGGTAAATTCGACATCAGTAAATATAAGGATACTTATGTGGCCGAGCTTTTAAAGCTTATCAAATTGAAAAGTAAAGGTGGCAAGATCGCAACACCACAACTTAAAGTGGTTCACAATAAAACAAAAGACCTAATGGAACAACTAAAAGCCAGCCTTGGAACTAAAAAGAAAAAAGCATCCTGATATGAGCCTTGTAAAATATAAAGCTAAAAGAGATTTCAAATTAAGCCCGGAACCGGAAGGTATAATAAAGAAGAATACTCCTTCCCTTTCCTTCGTTATACAAAGGCATAAGGCCTCACGCCTCCATTATGATCTCAGATTGGAGATAGATGGGGTTTTAAAAAGCTGGGCCGTACCTAAAGGCCCTTCCATGAACCCCAAAGATAAGCGGCTGGCTATGATGGTTGAGGATCACCCCTACTCTTATAAAGATTTTAAAGGTATTATTCCTTCTGGCTATGGTGCAGGCATTGTAGAGATATGGGATAATGGCAAGTATACCGACCTGGAAAAAAGCGACAAGAAGACTGCAGAGAAAAATTTAAAAACGGGGTTAAAAGCAGGCAGCCTCAAATTTACCTTACATGGTAAAAAACTGAAAGGAGAATTTGCATTGGTTAAATTAAAAAGTAAAGAAGATAATGCCTGGTTGCTAATAAAACATAAGGATGAGTATGCAGTTACAAAAGCTTATGACAGCGAGGAGGAAACACCCGCCGGTTCCCCAATAAATAAATGGCTGGCTGCAAATGCCAAACCTAAAAAAAAAATTTAGTATTGAAAAAAACTTCCAACCGAAAATTGGATAATTTCATTAAGCCCATGCTGGCAAAAGAAAGGGATAAGGCCTTTGATGACCAGGATTGGATCTATGAAATTAAATGGGATGGTTACCGGGCCATCAGCGAGTTAAAGAATGGTGAAGTAAAGTTGTACTCCAGGAACGGGCTGCTTTTCAATGATGCCTACCCGGTTATCACCAATGCCCTGCAAAAGTTAAAACACAATGCTGTTTTGGATGGTGAGATCGTAGTGCTCAATGAGGAAGGAAGATCCGATTTTCAAAAGCTGCAGCATTATGAAAATAATACGCAATACCCACTTTGTTATTATGCATTTGACATGCTGGAACTTAATGGCAAGGACTTGGCTGAGCTACCACTTACCGACAGGAAGGAGCTTTTAAAAAAGCTTTTAAAGAAAAACCCGGTTATTGTTTATTCAGATCATATTACCGGCAAGGGGATAGATTTTTTTAAAGCTGCGGGTAAAAGCAACCTGGAAGGTATCATGGCTAAGAAAGGGGACAGCCCTTACCGCAAAGCAACACGGTCATCAGACTGGCTTAAGATAAAGCATCATCAATCGGATGAAGTAATTATTGTTGGCTTTACAAAGCCTACAGGATCGCGCCAGCATTTTGGTGCACTTGTACTTGCAGTGAAAGATAAAGCGGGTTTAAAATATGCAGGCCATACAGGCTCTGGATTTTCTGATAAGCTGTTGAAAGAAGTTTACAATAAACTCAAGCCGCTGATAACAACAGCTTCGCCCTTCAAAGAAAATGTAAAGACCAATATGCCGGTTACCTGGGTTAAACCAAAGTATGTGTGTGAAGTTAAATTTACAGAATGGACAAGGGATGGAAAAATGCGGCATCCCATTTTTTTAAGAATGAGAGCTGATAAAACCACAAAAGACCTGGCTATGGAAAAAACAAATACAAACCTGACACCAAAAACAAAACGGGCCAACAACAAAACCGAAAGCGAAAATGAATTAAAGATCGGTACGGCTAAAGTAAAGATCACTAACCGCGATAAGGTTTACTGGCCTGGTAAAGAAATAACAAAGGGTATGATGATAGATTATTACCAATCCATGGCTGATTATATCCTTCCTTATCTTAAAGACCGGCCCGAATCGCTGAAAAGAAACCCGAATGGAATTGCTGAGAAGGGATTTTATCATAAGGATGCAGGAGAAAATGCACCTACCTTTGTAAAAAGCATCCTGATCTATTCTGAATCTACCAGCAAGGATGTGGATTATATTATCTGTAATAACAAAGCAACCCTTGCTTATTTAAATAATCTCGGATGTATTGAATTAAATCCCTGGAGTTCTACAACAAAAAGGTTAGACAAGCCCGATTACATGATCATTGATATTGACCCTTCGGATAAAAATACATTTGAGCAGGTAATAGAAACTGCATTGGCATACAAACAAGTGCTGGATAAGGCCGGGGCAGTATCTTATTGCAAGACCTCGGGTGCCACCGGACTGCATATCTTTGTGCCTATGGGTGCAAAATATCCTTACCAGCAGGTGAGGGATTTTGCAGAAATAATAAGTGCGCTGGTACTGGATCAGCTTTCTGCTTTTACAAGTATGGAACGTAACCTGAAGAAAAGGGGAAATAGGATATATCTGGATTATCTGCAAAACAGCCGGGGACAAACGATTGCTGCTGCATACAGCCTGAGGCCACATAAAGATGCAACTGTATCTACTCCTCTGTTATGGAAAGAAGTAAAAAAGGGCCTGCATCCATCAACATTTGATATTTATTCGGTACCCCAAAGAGTAAAAAAGATAAAAGATATTTTTTCAGGCGTATTGGGCAAGGGCGTAGATATCAAAAAATGCATTGCTGCATTGTCTTAATTGGAATTAAGCATCTTTCTGATCATTTTATCCTGTACAGGTGTTTTCAGCCATTCTTTTCTGAAAACAAATATGAGCGTAGCCAACAACAGATAAAATCCGGCAACAATAAAAAAGCCGTAGTGTACTCCACCCAAAACTTCACCCACGTAAAAAGCAATTCCAATATTCAGAAGCATGATCGTCATCATACCAAGCATTACAATAATAATGTTTGAAACGAGCGATGAGGTTACTTCGGATGTTTTGTTAACAGCTTGTAACTTCATCAGGTCGATCCTGGTTTCTACATAATCGCCTGTTTTTTTGAATAAAGATTCAATCGAACTGGTGTTGGTATCCTGCTCCATGGTATAAAGTTTTAGATAAAAATAAACTACGGCCGGTTAATAACTTAAGAATATTTTTGCGAAGACATGTTATCGGCACTTTGAGTTGCATCCTCATACCTATCGGTTACGGTCTGCTTTAAGCTTCCAACTTTGTTCTTTAAGTTGCTTACCAGCTCATCGGCACCGTCGCGGATCTTCTTCCTCGTCTCACAACCTTTATCTGGTGCAAACAAAAGTCCCAAAACTGCTCCTGCAGCAGCTCCTACTAAAATTCCTGAAAATAATTTACTTGTACTCATTGTTTTAAGTTTTATATTGATTGAAATTATTGATTACATCCTAATATAAACTAAAACCCTGCCAAAAAAGGAATAAGCAGGTGCGGTTATAAAAAACATGAATTATGCCATTTGCCCAGGTCCAGGCTACCATACCACGAGTTTATAGCAAGCAGGAATTCCTTCACCAGGTGGCGGCGAAGGAATTCTTTAATTATCATTTTTTAAAAAAAAACTGGAGTTTAATGGCTCTAAGCCCTCCTGATCACTTTTAATAGAATTGCGATCACTGCTATAACTAATAAGATGTGGATAATGCCCCCGGCGTTGAATCCTAAGAAACCAATTGCCCAGGCAATAATTAAAATAACTGCAATTACATATAACAGGTTACCCATAAAGTTTAATTTTTAGATTGTTATAAAAAGGATGTTGTTTGTAACTTAAAAGGTCTAATACACCAATTGATCAACTGCCTCGTATATTTTATCCCGGGTAAATGGCTTGGGAACAAAATCATCTACTCCTTTCGACATGGCTTTGGTCCTGTCTGCCGGAGAATCATAGGCTGTTATCATAACCAGCTTTACCTCCGGGAGTTTTTGTTTTATATAAGGAATAAAATCAAGGCCTTTTCCATCCGGCAAATGATTATCCAGAAAAATTATAACAGGCGCATCCTTTTCTAATACCTCCATGGCCTGGCTTATTGAATTCACATAATCTGTCTGCATATTTTTTTTCTCGAGCAAATAACTCAGCAAATTGCAAATGTCAACCTCGTCATCTATTATTAACGCTTTCATACTGGTATTTTTAGCTGTTTTCAACTAAGGGTGTAAATATCAATTTTATTGCCAACTGCTTTAATGATAAGGAATTGTGTTTTGGCATCTTTAATGTGGAGTAAATTCCACAAGGTGAGACATATTAATATTCTTTTATCCCCTTCCACCTATTAGCAGATGCAGTATTGATGCAGGTTTCATATAATAAATAATTTTGGCAGGTTTTTTTGGGAGTATTATTTACCAGGCTAAACTTGTTCATAAATTAAGTTTAAGATACCACATTGAGGGGTTCACAATTAATGTATATATGAATTGTAACCCTTTTTTAATACTTTTAGTCTGAAAGTATTTGTAATTTTGTAAAAAACCTACATGAAGAGAAGCGTTTTACTTATTGATGACGATGCAGATATGTGTGTACTGCTTTCAAAGTTTTTAACCCGTAACGGCTATGAGGTGGAGACAGCCCATTCTGGTAATAAAGGGCTTGAAAAATTTAAGGCCGGATCTTTTGATATTGTGCTGTGTGATTACCGTTTAGGCGACAAAAAGGATGGGAAGGATATTTTAATAGAAGTAAAAGAGCATAATCCCAATACCATTGTTGTGATCATTACCGGTTACAGTGACATCAAGCTTGCTGTGGATGTGATCAAGGCCGGTGCCTTTGATTATATTACCAAACCACTTTTGCCTGATGAAGTATTGAATATTTTAAGCAGGGCCCTTAATCAAAAGCCCGGTGATAATTATAGTGCCCCTCAAAAAGTTAAAGAAACCAGGAGCAGTAGAGTACAGGTAAATCAAAATACTGGATTTTTAGAAGGCCAGGCCAATGCTGCTAAGGATCTATATAAGCAGATCGCCCTGGTGGCGCCTACCAATTTCAGTATCATATTATATGGTGAGAGCGGAACGGGTAAAGAAGTAATTGCCAAAACCATTCATGAAAAAAGTGCAAGGAGGGACAAACCCTTTGTGGCAATGGATTGTGGCACCCTATCCAAGGAACTTGCGGGCAGTGAATTATTTGGGCACATGAAAGGTTCTTTTACCGGCGCATTTGCCGAAAAGGAAGGCCATTTTGAATTGGCAAACGGGGGTACCCTATTCCTTGATGAAGTTGCTAATTTATCTGCAGAGATCCAGGCATCCTTATTAAGGGTTATACAGGAAAGAAAATTTAAACGCATAGGTGGTAACAAAGAAATTGAGATCGATATCAGGATCATTGTGGCTTCCAATGAGAATTTGCAGGATGCATACAGGAAGGGAAAGTTCCGGGAAGACCTTTATCACCGTTTTAATGAATTTTCCATAAATCTTCCACCGTTGAGAAACAGGAAAGAAGATATTCCTTTATTTGCCGAATTCTTTTTGGGAGAAACCATGCAGGAACTGAATAAGGATCTTGAAGGCTTTGATGATCAAGTAATGCAGATGTTCGTTCAATATAACTGGCCGGGTAATTTAAGAGAGTTCAAGAACGTGATCAGAAGATGTGCATTGCTTACAGACAAAGGTTATATTGCTGCTTCATCCCTGCCATTCGAGATCAGTAATGGAGAATCTGTCGGTGGAAGGCAGCCATTGAATATAAATGACCTGGGCAAAAGGTCACTTGATCTTAAAGATTCGGCTTCCAAGGCTGAATATGAAACGATCATGCACGTATTAAAAGAAGTAAATTTTAATAAGACCAAGGCGGCTGAAGTATTGAAGATAGACCGTAAAACACTTTACAATAAGATCAAGAGTTATGAAGACTCCCAATTATGATCTGAATTAATTATTGCTCTTTAATTTCCTCATCGGTAACGGGTTTTGAAAATGCGTTACCGATGTTTTTAATTAAACTGGAAATTGGGCCTTCCATTTTATTTACATTATCGTCGAGGGTATTATCATGCAACAGGCTCCCCATGTTTAAATGCGGGGGCAGGTACAACAGAATATTATTCCGCTGGTCATTAAAAAGATTTTTTACGTCTTTAATTACTGCTCCATCTCCCAGTTTCTCCCTAACCACTTTCACTGTTTCATTGGCTATTTCATTTACCTGGCTGTTTGCATCCTTACCGCATTCCCTGGCATAGCTTGAAATGGTCTGCACGGCTGCACTGCTGTTTTCGTCAAATATTTTGGAAGCCCAGTGGTGACCGGGATCTGCACTTAAGAATTCTGTAGCACCCTCATCTGTTTGCACATACCTGTAGAGTCCTGTAAGTACCGCCGGTATTGAAGCCTGGCTGAACCTGGTTTCTGCCGGTACATCATTGATATCTTTCTTTTGTGTATTGGGATCTATCTTTTGTAAAGGCGGATAGCCCAGGTTTTGCTGAACAATTTCTATCAGGTTAATAGACATAAAAAGTAAGGTTTGATGATTATAAAATGATTTCATATTGATGATCACAAAACCGTGCCATAAAAGCTGATAAGCTATAATATGAATACACAAGATACATAAATAACAAGGCCGCCTTTAAGCAAATTATATATGTGGCATGATTATTATAATAAAATTATTTGCTGTTGGCATAAACTACAGGTAATCTTAAAGTCTATATTATTTGCAAACAACGATATCCCATTTTTTAACCACTAAATCAATTTGTATGAAAAAATACATCTCATTATTGCTCCTGTTTTTTGTGACCATGCTTTCAAGCTGCGAAGTTGTAGGCGGTATTTTTAAAGCAGGTATGTGGACGAGCGTGATCATTATCGTGGCTGTTGTTGCATTGATCCTGTTCATTGTAAGCAGGGTAAGGAAAAGATAAGATGCTCTTCATTTTGAGTAGAGTAATTTCCCATGCAAATGGCATAGTTTTTGAAAAACTTAAATATATAAGACCAGCTATCCTGTTTTACCAAAATTAGAAGGAAAGACTCTTATCATTTAACCCACTCAAACTAAAACAATGAAGCAAAAGATCCTTATTATTGATGATGATCTTGAATTGTGTACACTTTTGAACCGTTTTCTTACCAGGAATGATTATGACGTTGAAGAAGCCAATTCCGGGCAGCAGGGTATTGAAAAGTTCAAGCGAGGGAAATACGACATCGTGATCTGCGATTTTAAGCTGGGTGACAAGGAGGGTACTGAAGTGCTGCAGGCAATAACAGCCTTTGACCCCGATGCAGTAGTATTGATCATCACCGGTTACTCAGATGTAAAAACAGCAGTTGATGTAATAAAATGCGGCGCTTATGATTATATAACCAAACCGTTGGTACCCGATGAGATATTGAATGTGCTGAGAACGATCACTAAAACTGCCGCAAAGGCAACCATTTCAGGTAAAAAGATACTTAAAACAACCAACCAGCCTAATGATGCTTCTATTCTAATTGAAGGCATCTCAAAAAGGTCAAAAGAATTATACCGGCAGGTTGAGATAGTGGCATATACCGATTATAGTGTTATCCTTTATGGAGAAAGCGGTACAGGTAAGGAAGTGATCGCACAAACCATTCATAACTTCAGTGGCAGGAGAAACTATCCATTCATTGCGCTTGATTGCGGCACCTTATCACGTGAACTATCCGATAGTGAATTATTTGGCCATGTAAAGGGCGCTTTTACAGGTGCCCTATCAGATAAGGAAGGCCATTTTGAACTGGCCAATGGTGGCACATTATTTTTAGACGAAGTTGGTAACCTCTCTTACGAGGTACAGGTTTCACTTTTACGGGTGATACAAGAACGGAAATTTAAAAGGGTTGGCGGTAACCAGGAAATGCCGCTTGATATAAGGATTATTGTGGCATCAAACGAGAACCTACAGGATGCGTACAAAAAAGGGAAGTTCAGGGAAGATCTTTATCACCGTTTCAACGAATTCTCAATACAGCTTCCGCCATTAAGAGCAAGACAGGAAGATATACCCCTGTTTGCAGAATTCTTCCTTGATAAAATAAAAAGCGAGCTGGATAAGACCATACATGGCTTTGATGATGAAGTGATACAGCTCTTCAAAAGTTATTCATGGCCTGGCAATCTGAGGGAATTAAAAAATGTGATCAGGCGGGCAGCTTTGTTGTCAGATTCGCTAATGATAACTGCACATTCACTTCCCTTTGAGATCTCTTCATTATCCACCAATAAATTTCCGCAGGCTGAGCATGTAAAAAAAGATGTAGACCTTAAGAACGCAGCCGCCAAGGCAGAATACGAAGCTATTCTCTATACATTAATGCAGGTTAATTTTAATAAATCAAAAGCTGCAGAGATACTGAATATAGACCGGAAGACATTATATAATAAGATCAGAAATTACGAAGGGAATTTTACAAATACAGTGATCACAAACTAAGTGCCTGGATCTTTAAATAGCCCCTATGAGCCTTTAACCTTTAAAACTTTTATTATGAGTGATGACATTGTAGAAATGACAACAGTAAGCCAGGTACTGGAAAAATTACGCGTAACCAAACGTGACAACGAATTCAGAATGATGTCCGGGGGATTTGGCACCGGTAGCGGTAAAATTTACCAGCCAGAGGATCTTAAGATCATAAGGACCTATCGTTTTGAAGGCGCATCTGATCCTTCTGACTCATCTGTGTTATATGTGCTTGAGGCCAATGACGGCCTGATTGGCTACAGCATTGATGCATACGGAGCTTACAGCAACCACGATGATGATGGATACGATGAGTTCATCCGGAAATTGCCGATCCAGGAAGTGGAAGAACGCTCCATATTTGAATAAGTACTTTTTTCATTTTGGACTATAAAAAGGGAATGCAGGTCGCTGCATTCCCTTTTATTTTGATCTTTAAATATGCTCAATTACCCCGTGTTCCCTTTCATCATTCACCAGGCTGATGAAATTATTATTGACCGGCATGTCATCTACCCTCACCTGGATAGCCGAATCATTGGCATGCTGTAGCAATTCGATTTTATAGATCCGGTTCTTATACCGATAATTTATTTTTACAGAAGGCCAGCCCTGTGGAATACATGGTTTGAAGTACAGCTTATCCCCTTCAAGCCTTAATCCTAAAAATGATTCTATAAGCAACTGGTAAAGCCAGCCAGCAGCACCCGTATACCAGGTCCAGCCTCCCCTTCCTACATGCAATGGCACAGTATACACATCAGCAGCGATCACATAAGGTTCTGATTTATACCTGGCGATCTCTTCTGCATTATTGCCATGGTTGATGGGGTTTATCAACGTTATCAGTTCCCAGGTACGTTGCTTATCTCCTATGGCAGCAAAGGCCATGATGAGCCAGATAGCAGCATGTGAATATTGCCCTCCATTTTCTCTTACACCCGGAACATATCCTTTAATATAACCCGGGTTCAGGTCTGACTTATCAAATGGAGGATCAAATAACTGGATGATCTTTTCCTGCTTACGAACCAGGTATTTTTCGGCAGCATTCATAGCCATTAGCTGGCGCTCGGCCGGGGCTGCACCTGATAATACCGACCAGCTTTGTGCAATGGAATCGATCTTGCATTCTTCATTTTCTTTCGACCCCAGTGCTGTGCCATCATCAAAATAAGCCCTTCGAAACCATTCGCCATCCCATGCATGTGTGTGGATGTTCTCCCTCAAATTTTCCGCAGCGGTCTTACATTTCCGTACAAATGAATCATCCTTTTTCAGGGCAGCTATCTTAATAAATTTTCCTAAAATATTGTACAGGAAGAAAGCAAGCCACACACTTTCCCCTTTACCATGAGCCCCTACTTTATCCATGCCATCATTCCAATCGCCCGAGCCTATCAAAGGCAATCCGTGTTCCCCGGTGGGCAAAGCACGCTCAATAGCCCTTACACAATGATCATATAAAGTAGATGCCAGGTCTGATCGGATGGGAAGGTCGAAATAAGATTCTTCACCTGCATTTAACAGCCTGCCTTCCAGGAAATGGACAGATTCGTCAAGTATTGATCCATCGCCTGTAGCACTGATGTATTTAGCTGTAACAAACGGAAGCCAAAGCAGGTCATCAGAGCAGGTCGTTCTTACCCCACGGCCGGTTGGGGGATGCCACCAATGTTGTACATCCCCTTCCTTAAATTGCCGTGAAGCACATAACAGGATCATATCTTTAACCATACCAGGCTTAGTATGTATCAATGACAATACATCCTGCAGTTGGTCCCTGAAACCAAATGCTCCACCGGATTGATAGAATCCGCTCCTGGCCCAGATACGTGAAGCAATGGTTTGATAATTGAGCCAGCCGTTGATCAAAATATTCACTGCCGGATCGGGAGTGATCACTTCTATTGCCGAGAGGGTATGCTGCCAGTATTCCTGCACTTTTTGTAATGCAAGCCTGGCTGCTTCATTTCCTGCCGACCTTTTAATAACTGAAAGCGTATCCTGCATATGCTTTCCTGCACCGAGGCGGAACACCAATTGTTTTTCCTGGTCTTCAGCAAGATCGTACACTACCTGTATCACTGCACATGCATCAAGCGCAGCACCGGTGCGGCCCGAGAGCTTTGCCCTGCTCATACCATCGGGATTGCTTAATGTGCCATTACGCCCCAGGAATTCTGCCCTGTCGGTTGTGAAACTGCGGTTTGCATCATCCACATCAAAGAACGCAACCCGGTTATTGAATTCTGTATTGTAGGTATTGTGTGCAAGTAGGGCGCCGGTGCTTACATCAAGCTCTGTTACAATATGCATTTGTGTTTTGGCTTTCAGGTCGCCGAGTATCCATTCTACATAGCCTGTAGCTGATATGCGCCTGGCCCGGCCCGAATTATTATGCAGTTTGATTACAATATATTTTACAGGATCTACCAGGTCGGCAAATACGGTCATCGTGGAATCTATACCATCTTCGCTGTGTTCAAAAATGCTATAGCCAAAGCCATGTCTACAAATATAATCAGATGTACCCCGGCTGGGCAATGCTGTTGGCGACCAGAACCTTCCGCTTTCTTCATCACGCAAATAAAACGCTTCGCCTTTTAGATCGGTAAGGGGATCATTGTTCCAGGGTGTAAGCCTGAACTCGTGCGCATTGTCTATCCACGTGTACGACTGGCCGCTTTCGGAGATGATACTGCCAAAATCAGGATTTGTGAGCACATTGCACCAGGGCAGTGGTGTGGACTGCATTGGCGCTGTAATGATCACGTATTCTTTTCCATCGGTAGTAAACCCACCCATACCATTAAAAAACTGAAGCCCCTTTGGCCTGCTGAGATTGGTATAGCTGGAAGCATGAAATTTTGTAGGACTGAAATACGGGATGGTTGTTTTGATCTTACTCCTTCTGTTGATCTGCTCTTCCAAAGTTCCCAGCCTATCGGAGATCACTACACGGGCTACGGTTTGAAACAATATCCTGTCCTCGTTGGATACCTGGTCGGATGACCGGATGAAAACCCCGCCGGGCTGGTCTTTTAGATCGGCTGAAGTTCCCGGGGTTAAAAGGCTTAATATCTGGTTTTGCAAAACCTGGCGGTAGCCCCCATGATCTTCATTCCAGATAACAAGGTCAACGATCAGCCCTTTCATGCGCCAGTAATTATGCGCCTGTATCATTTTTTTTACCAATTCTATATTGGCAGAATCTTCTACCTGCAACAAAACAATGGGCAGGTCGCCGGAAATGGAATAGCCCCATAAACCCGACTGCCCACGCTGGTTCTTGATTATCACAGCAGGATCTGCACGTAGTGCATCATTGGCAAAAATTATAGAGCCTGCAAGGCGTGTATACAATTGAGCATCTGATTCCACTGCATTGATCTGCCGAAGGATCACCTGGCTATGAGTCCAGGCCAGTTCCAGTACCCGGTTGGTAAGATGCTGGTCCTGGTATTTTTCAATGAGCACCGTGCAATGTTCTTTTGTTTCTGCAATACCCATGATGATGTCGATCGTTGCAGATGCATGCGGCTCTATTTCGATGCGGTAGCGCATAGCAACAACAGGATCGAGTACAGCTCCTGCACTGCCCGACAATGTGCCTGCACCCGACATTACTTTGGGTTTATTGAGCGTATACCCTCTACCGATAAAATTACTCCGGTCTGTTTCATATGTGATCTCCTGCACTGTAGCATCTTTCACTTTCATGAGGTGAAACATCCACAGCACTTTTTCTTCGGCAGTACGTGGCCTGCGGGTACAAACAATGGCATGCCTGTCTTCAATAACCGATGTTTCAACAAACAAATTACTAAAGGCAGGGTGCATCTCTTCTGCCATTTGTGGTGCTATCACAACTTCTGCATAGCTAGTAATTTCCAACACTCTTTTTTTGCGTGACCTGTTGGTGATATGAACCCTTCTTAATTCAATATCATCTTCCGGTGATACAACGATCTCGGTATGTGTTTCCAATAAAAAGTCGGCACGGCGAAACTCGGCCCTGCCCTGCGAAAAAACAGCTTCGTAATTGCTGCCCTGCTGTAAGGAAGGCTGATACGCTACCGACCAGAATGCATTATTGTCTACATCCCGGATATAACAATAAGTGCCCCTGTCATCGCAGGTCGCATCTTCCCGCCAGCGGGTAACTGCAAAATTTTTCCAACGGCTATAACCCGATCCAGAATTGGTTACCATCACATGATATCTTCCATTCGATAATATCTGTACTTCAGGAATTGGCGTATGCGGTGTTTTAATAACCCTCATCGACATATCAGTGCCAGATGTAACCCCCGTATCAGATGCATGTAATGCCGGAGAATAGAATGTGCTTATCCTTGGTATCCTTTCCTGCAATAATAACAATGCTGATTTAACACCCAGGTCGGTAATAAATCTTTGCTGCATAGGTTTATTCAAAAGCAGGTATGATAGTGACAAAAAGCCCATGCCCTGGTGGTGCGCCATAAATGACCTGATAAGAACATAGCGCTGCTTTCTTTGTAAACGTGAACTTGTATAATCAATGGCTTCATAAAAACCGTACTTACCTTCAAAACCTGCTTCTTTAAGTGTTTGAAGATTTTCGTATGCCAGCTCCGGCTCAACCATCAATGCCATCATGGTGGAATAAGGAGATACTACCAGGTCTTCTCCCAGTCCACGCTTTAAGCCGGTACCCGGTACACCAAAAGCCTTGTATTGGTAATTCAGATTCCCATCCACCATATTATAACCTGATTCTGAAATTCCCCAGGGCACATTTCTTTTCCGGCCATAATCGATCTGTTTATAAATGATGGCTTTGTAGGTTTGGTCCAATAAAGTATTCTCGTAGGTAGGCATTACCAGCAGCGGCATCAGGTATTCGAACATGGATCCGCTCCAGGATAAAAGTATTGGCGTAGCACCCACATTGGTCAATTGCCTGCCTAATGCGAACCAGCTTTCCTGCGGTAATTTACCCTGGGCTATGGCAGTAAAAGTTGTTAGCCGTGCCTCCGAAGCCATAAGGTCATAAGTGCCACTATCTTTCCGGTGCTCATCAACATTGTATCCGATTGTTAACAGGTGCTGTGTGGGGTAATACAGGAAATCATAATCAATATTTGCAAGTTCATTACATCTTAATGCAAGTTGTTCCACTGTTATAAAGATCTCTTTGGCACGCCTGCCTGATTCTGTAATTACCGACCTGAAATTATTAAGCCATTCCTTTTCATCCCTGCTATTGTCTGCTGTATCATATTTGATTATTTTATGCAAGAGTATCTGTTCTATCCTGGCTATCTGTTTAATGGTAGGGATGGAAAGGAACAGGGGTGTGAGTTCTGTAAATTTCTCCGGCGCAGCTGGCAATACCAGCCATGGACACATAGAAGCCAATTCCTGTTTTGTTTCTGTAAGCTGCTCAAGTGCTTTTGTTGCCCACCAATGTTCTTCGCTATCGAAATTAAAATCAATTTCCTGCAAAAGCTGTATGAAGGAGGATTCCAGTTCATCAATATATCTTTTGGCACCTGCAAGGGTGTCCAGCGCATCAGGGTAATTATCGTCCACCCCTTCAATATATTTTTCCAATAAAGGAATCGCAATTTCGGAAGTTGATCTTTCTTTTACAATATTCACGGTATCAATCAGCCCTTCAAAAAAATTGTGGCTTATGATCTTTATATCGGCAATGCCTGATAAACCCTGCCTTAAGGTGATGAGATGACCAGCAAGATTTCCACTATCTACAGTTGAAACATATTTTGGCGCCAAAGGAACAAGCGATATGGTATCGTACCAGTTGTATAAATGCCCGTGGTATTTTTCCATACGTTGCATGGTGCGCAGGGTATTGGTTGTTCGTTCAATAAATTTTCCCACAGTGATAAAACCAAAATCGTGCGCTGTAAGATTTGACAGTAAGGCCATACCAATATTGGTTGGCGATGTACGGTGTGCTGTTCTTTCAACCGGGTGTTCCTGGTAATTATCCGGTGGCAGCCAGTTATCTTCGGCGGTCACAAAAGTCTCAAAAAAGCCCCAGGTCTTTCTTGCCAGCATGCGCAGGTTTCTTTTTTGCGTAGATGATAAAACTACCTGCCTTGCTTTTGCCGGCTTACTGATGAACCATACAATAAAGGGCGATAAGAACCATAGGATCAAAAATGGAAAGATTATCAGCATAGTGAAGGCGGAATGCACACCCAGGTATATACAAATTGCTGCTGAAAAAAGCGGAGCAAACCACATGGTAGCATAAAACTGCAGGATGCTACTTTCCGTTCTTTTATTACGGAAGGGGCTCCATTGCAATAAATACCTGCGTGAAATAAAAATGCGCCAGAGTGTAATTAAAATTGCCTTTGCAGCGCTATATGCTTCAAAAGGTAAAGTGGCCATGTTTATGAAAAACTGGATAAAGCGGTCCCTTGCCGATTTAATAGTATAATTAAGATGCTGTGAGAAAACCACATCAGGTGGCTTATCCCCGATCTCCCAGATCAAACCCATTAATGCAGGTAAGAGCATGATCACCGTAACAGTAAAGGTCCAGTAAGTTGGAGATGGGGAGATCAGCCAGCCGTACATAAGCAGCAACAATAAAGTGACAGATACAAAACTTCGCCGCAGGTTATCAAATATCTTCCACTTTGAAAGCAGGGAAAGGGGGTTCTTATAAAACTTCCTGTCCTGCCCCTTTACCCTGGGTAATATCCAGGCACCTATCTGCCAGTCACCCCTTATCCACCGAACCCGTCGCTGCATATCTTCCAGGTAGCGGAAAGGATATTCTTCATACAATTGTACATCCGAGATAAGTCCGGCCCTTGCATATGAACCTTCCAAAAGGTCATGGCTCAATATGCGGTTCTCCGGAAATTTATTTCCAATTGTTCTTTCAAACTCAGCAACATCATAAATGCCTTTACCAATAAAAGAGCCCTCTTCAAAAAGATCCTGGTATACATCAGATACTGCACGGGTATAAGGATCGGTACCCGGTTCATTGCCATTTATCTTGCCATATACCGAACCTTCCTCACCCGGCAAACTGTTGGCCACCCTGGGCTGCAGGATGGCATACCCTTCCACTACCCTTTGTTTCATTTCAGAAAATACGGCTTTGTTAAGCGGGTGTGCTAATGTGCCCACCATTTTATGAGCGGCTTCCCGTGGCAGTTGGGTATCTGCATCAAGGGTGATGATAAATTTTACCGTACTGTATACATCCTCTTCACCGATGATACTTAAAAAATCATGTTCGTCTTTACCAAGTATGAGGTTATTTAACTCTCCAAGCTTACCCCGCTTGCGTTCGTAACCCATCCATTTGCCTTCGGTATTATTCCATTTACGCGGGCGGTGAAACAGAAAAAAAGTATCGTTCCTGGAACGTTCATATTTCCTGTTCAATTCCATGATCTTATTCCTGGCTGCCTGTAAAAGGATTTTGTCTTCGGGCAAAACCCGCTGATCTGCATCTTTAAAATCGGTGAGTAAGGCAAAGCAAAGATTGGCATCGCGGTTGGCCAGGAAACGAACTTCCAGGTTTTCAATAAGTTCGTTGATACCAGTTATATCGCCCAGCATGGCAGGTATAACAACCATGCTCCGGTATTGATCAGGAATGCCTTTGGAAAAATCCATCTTAGGCAATACCGATGGGCGTGCTAATAGCGTAGCCAGCCAGTTCACAATAGATAAGGCCAACTGGCTTATGGCAAATACACAAATTATAGTGAGTAAAACAAGTTGCCAGCCACGGAAGCCTTCCTGGTATACTTTCATGAAAAGCAGCCAGGTCATGCATGCCGTTAAGATAAGTATAGTACCTACATACACCATTAATGGAAACCGGTTCGTTATTTTACGACAGCCTTCCATTACCGATACCTTCATCTTTGCCTGCTTCTGTATCTTCAATGCACCTTTTCCCAAAAGATAAAAGCCTACATGGCTGGATCTGCATTCAGCTTCTTTATCGTTATCTTCTTTGGCACATTGAATGGCCATTACTGCAATATCCTGTTCGGGTACACCACTGTTCTTGGCAATCCTTTCTACTGAATGCCGGTACTGGTCACGGGTATGAAAATCCATTTTACGGTATAGGCCATTAATATCCTGGCGAAGTATCTCTTCTACGATACTTGTACTCTCCACAAATTCTCTCCAGTTGGTATTGCCCAAAAAACGAAGGCTGCTTATGCTGTTGCTGATGGATACCTGGTTGGCTGCCTGTTTTTGGTTCTCCTGCAGGATCACTTCATCTCTTGTAAGGCCGTGTTCCAGCAATTGCTGTTCTATCCAGTTTAGCGGCAATGAAAGGCTGTTGCCTTTTTCCATCAACCGCCTGGACAGTTCTGCAATAAAGGAACTTTCCATCGGCGGTTCCGACCTTGCCATATCGGCGATCACCAGCACCAGGTTCTTGGGGTCTGTTTCTGCTGTGGTAACCAGTTTATCTGCCCATTCATCCGCCAGGGAAATATTACTGATATCGATGAATATCTGTATGGAAAGCCTGCGCAGGTTTTCCAGTAATGCAAGCCTGAGCATGATGGGAAATGCCCACAATTCCCCGAGCTTTAAAAATGTGGTGGTTTGATAAGAAGTGATAAAACCTGTAAGGTTATCCAGATCGATATGGCCATCGCTATGGGAAATAATTTCTACAGCCATATCATAAACACGTGGTAACCCGGCAGATTCGCCCTTTGCTAATTGCGGCAAGCCTTTGCTGTAACCTTTGGGGAAATGTTTTTTTGCAATATAGATCTGCTCCTCGATCAGGTAAAAATTATCAAGCAGCCATTCCGCGGCAGGCACGATCCTTTCATTTCGGCTTAACACTACTGTAAGCATGGCGTACACTTCCAGCAGTATTTTCTCATTTTCCGCAAGCCGCTTCAATAACTGTTCTGACGGCTGTCCTGATATAAGTTTATGCTTTTTGGAGATGGCTTTTGCATGCAGTTTCAACTGTTCTTCGGTAAATAATTCTGATCTTAACGGAGGCCTTTCATTCTCATACTTATTCTTATCATTCAAAAAAGGATCGATCATACTTTTTTTAAAAGCAGCTATAGCCTGGGGAAGTAATTCAAAAATAGCTGTATCCGTTTTTCTTTTATACAAACGCATGAAAGTGAGATTTTTTTATATTGCAGCAATAGTGTAGTAAATTTAAGCCAATACCATGCCTTGCAGCCGCCAATTAAGTTTTTTATTTTATTTTTTAATGGTTATTAAACAGCCTGATACGGTTGTTACACCGAATCTGATGGGCCAGGTTCAAACTGGTGAGGTTATTGCCGATTAACACCTATGACAATGACCACCTTGATCGGACTGGGAGCAAGTATATGTACAGGTATTTCCCTGCTACCCCAATTATTAAAAATTTATAAAGAAAAAAAAGCGGCAGATATATCCTACCCCATGTTGCTGATCCTGATGATGGGCCTAATTTTATGGGTATGGTATGGAGTGAAGAAGGATGACCTGATCATCATCATTTCAAATGCGGTATCGCTGACAATTAACCTGCTTATCCTCTTCTTTAATCATAAATACAAAAAGAACCGATAAAGAAACGGGTAAATTAATTCCGGCTTTGCTTATTTTTTACAGCATTTACAGTGGTAGAAAAATAAAAACAACCGTCACTTCATTTTATGCTGAAGCCGCATCTTTCTTAATTCAAGTTTTAATATTTCATCAGGTTTAAAAATGGCCTTACCCTTTTTATCTGTATGGCCCAACAGGATATTCAATTTATTACTGATACTTGTGGTTAGTTTATCCGCTTTTTTTACTTTAGCATAATATTGTTCTTGGAGCTTTATGGCTGCATCAATATATTTAATCTCCTTAGTTGCATTCTTTAATTTACGATAAACAATCATCAGCCGCTGCAGGGCCTTACCATTTTGCGCAGACTGCCGGTATAGTTTTTCATAAAGATCAGCAGCCCCCTTCAAATCCCCATCCTGTTCCAGCTTTCGTGCACCTTTATAAGTGGGTACATAGCCTGTTTTAATGGCATACATCATTTCCTGTTTTAAATAACGGTGATCTTTTCTATCTCCTTGCCTATAAGCTGAACCAGCTCATCATCTATATCATCATCTGCATTTTTTAATGCTACCACCCATTTTGCAGCCTGTTTATCTTTGGTGATCGTAAATGAAAGTTTACCCTCATGCCAGATGGCGTAATCCACTACATTATCTTCATAACAGCAGGGTCGCACTTCTACCGTGTGCATCACATTATTTTCTGAATAGTAAATATTGAAAGGCGTGATCTCCATTATAAAATCTTTTAAGAACTGCAAATAAATCAGCAAAATCAGCACCAAATGCTGTTTATGAAAACAATTTAATTCTGGCACATAATTTTCAATACTTTAATTATCTCATCATTATAAAAACATAAAACTATGTCAACTACAAAATCAAAGGCAGCTAAAAAAGCGCCGAAGGCAAACGCTGCAGAAGACTTAAGAGCACTATTTGAGGATATGCTAAAGGATATTTACTGGGCAGAAAAAGCATTGACCAAAGCACTTCCTAAAATGATAAAGAATGCAACTTCGGAAGAACTTGTGACTGCATTGACTGATCATCTTGAAGTAACAAAAGAGCAGGTTGCCCGGGTTGAGGAAGTTTTTGGTTTAATAGGAAAGAAGCCACAGGCTAAAAAATGTGATGCTATGGAAGGGTTGATAAAAGAAGGTGAAGGTATAATAGAAGATACAGAACCAGGCGCAGTAAGAGATGCAGGCATTATTGCTGCAGGACAAAAAGTTGAACACTATGAAATTGCTTCTTACGGAACATTGGTAGCCTGGGCAAATATCCTGGGGGAAGAAGAAGCGGCGGATCTTTTACAATTAACACTTGATGAAGAAAAAGAAGCCGACTCTACTTTAACCAATGTTGCTGACAATGATATCAATTTTGTAGCAGCAGAGGTAGATGAAGAAGCAACAATGGGAAAAGCACATGCTAAGAATGGCAAAAAAGCCACAGCACCTAAAAGTGCGTTGATCCATGAATAACCTGAATTTAAAATAATATTCCTGGAAAACACTCATTCAATTTTTTGAGAAATTAATTCCACATTTTTTTTGCCAGCGACCCTGGAAAAAAAAATTTATAGTCATCATTAAAAAGGAATTTACCATGAGTGCTGATCAAAAAAAGAAGGGTGCCGTAAAACCCGCCAAACCCGTATCTTCCCGTAATTCAAAAAAAATAAGCCTCGCTGCGCATACTACTGATAACAACGGTACTTTTATGACGACAGACCAGGGTGTAAGAATAAATGATGATCAAAACAGCCTTAAGGCTGGAGAACGTGGGCCTTCGCTATTAGAAGATTTTATACTACGTGAAAAAATAACCCACTTTGATCATGAACGCATTCCTGAACGTATTGTGCATGCACGTGGATCTGCAGCTCATGGGGTTTTTACATTATACAAGTCTCAGTCGCCATTAACTAAGGCCGGTTTTTTAAATGATACCTCAGTAGAAACCCCGGTCTTTGTTCGTTTTTCAACGGTTGCCGGTTCTAGGGGGTCATCAGACCTGGTGAGGGATGTACGTGGCTTTGCCGTAAAATTCTATACACAGGAAGGCAATTTTGACCTAGTAGGAAATAATATACCGGTATTCTTTATTCAGGATGCGATGAAATTTCCTGACCTGGTACATGCGGTAAAGCCTGAACCTGATAATGAAATACCCCAGGCTGCATCAGCGCATGATACTTTCTGGGACTTTATTTCACTGATGCCCGAAAGTACCCATATGATCATGTGGACCATGAGCGACCGGGCACTGCCCCGGAGTTTTAGAATGATGGAGGGTTTTGGTGTGCATACATTCAGATTGATAAATGCAGCTGGTGTTGCCAGTTTTGTAAAATTTCATTGGAAACCATTATTAGGTGTACACTCGGTTGCCTGGGATGAAGCACAAAAGATTTCCGGTAAGGATCCGGATTTTCATCGAAGGGATCTTTGGGATGCGATTGAAAGCGGCAGTTTCCCGCAATGGGAATTAGGTATCCAGGTAGTGCCCGAAGCTGATGAGCATAATTACGAGTTTGATCTGCTTGATCCTACAAAACTTATCCCTGAAGAATTAGTTCCGGTACAGCGAATCGGGAAACTGACATTGAACCGCAATCCCGACAACTTTTTTGCAGAAACAGAACAGGTTGCATTTCATGTGGGCAATATTGTACCAGGTATTGATTTTACAAATGATCCGCTGATGCAGGGACGTTTGTTCTCTTACACCGATACCCAATTGATACGGCTGGGCGGACCAAATTTTCATGAGATACCTATTAATCGTCCTGTAGTACCGGTGCACAACAATCAACGCGATGGCCATATGCGGCAGACCATTAATAAGGGTAAGGTTAGCTATAGCCCCAATACGCTGGGTGGAGGATGCCCTTTCCAGGCGGGGAAGATGCAGGGAGGCTTTACATCTCATGAAGAAAAGATCGATTCCCATAAAATAAGAGAACGCAGTGAAAGTTTTTTTGATCATTTCAGCCAGGCAAAATTATTCTTCAATAGTCAATCGGATTTTGAAAAAAATCATATTGTTGATGCATTAAGTTTTGAATTGGGAAAAGTACAAACGATAGCCATACGGCAGCGCATGCTACGCACACTAACCTATGTTGATAGAGGATTAGCTACACAGGTAGCAATTGCACTGGGCTTAACCATCGAGGACCTGGAAAGTGAGCCGATGAACCAGGGTGTACCTGCAGATGCAGATATGATACGCTATCAACCCCGCATAAAAGAAAGCTCCCTTGCTGCCTCAAATGCATTAAGTATGGCAAACACCATCAAGGATAATATACAGACAAGAAAAATAGCTATACTTGCTGCAGACGGGGTTAATGAAAAATCATTGAACATCGTTAAAAAAGCATTGATTGGAGAAAAAGCCGTTGTGGAGATCATAGCTCCACACCATGGTAGTATCATTTCCGAAAATGATGAAGCTATACCCGTTCACCAAAGTTTTCTTACAGCAGCATCGGTCCTGTATGATGCAGTATATGTACCCGGCGGCACCAACAGTGTAGCAACATTGGAAGCGGAGCCTGATGCCCTGCATTTTCTGAATGAAGCATTCAGGCATTGTAAAGCCATAGCTGCAGATGACGATGCCATGCAGGTATTAGAAGCTACAAATTTTCATAAAAAATTAAAAGATAGAACGGGTGAAGAAGGCATAGTGGTTAATAAAAATGCAAAACAATTAAGCACTGATTTTATTAATGCAGTAAAGCAACATAGGTTTTGGGACAGGGAAAAAGCAAGAAAGGTTCCTGCATGATGAGTTGTTATGCTGTACTTTTAAATAAATATTAAATTAAAATTTATGAAAAGCAGCGTAAATACCAAGCGTAAAAAACCGGCCTTCTTTGAAAGATTTTCGAGTTGGGTTAGCAAGGCATCCGGCACAACACCGGCATTTTTTGGAGCTTTTGCCATAGTAGTAATATGGGCTTTAACCGGTCCCATGTTTGATTTTTCGGAGACCTGGCAACTGGTAATAAATACCGGAACAACCATCATTACTTTCTTAATGGTATTCCTTATCCAGAAATCACAGAACAAGGATTCCATGGCCATACAGATGAAACTCAATGAACTGGTGGCGGCAAGTGATACCGCTAGTAACCGGCTGGTAGATGTGGAAGAAATTACAGAAGAGGAGTTGTTGGTGATCCAGAAATATTACAGGAAACTGGCTGAGCTGTCCCAAAAATCGCAGACGCTGAGAGAATCTCATTCCATTGATGAGGCAGAGGATAAGCATGATCAAAAATCCGGAAGGAATTCTCCTGGAAAAAAATAATTAATCGAAGTCATATAATTAAAAAACCTGCTTTTAAAACAGGTTTTTAAAATTCTAGCGGAGAGAGAGGGATTCGAACCCCCGGAAACTTGCGCTTCAACGGTTTTCAAGACCGCCGCATTCGACCGCTCTGCCATCTCTCCGCGGCAAAAGTAAGGTTAGGAGGTTTTTAA
>JBKJMZ010000053.1:0-19533 GCA_046596255.1 Ferruginibacter sp.
AAAAAAAGCATCTCCATATTGTGCCTTTAATTTAAGTTTTAAAAAATCATTTTCTATCCTTAAGTTTTCCTGAGGATCATCTGAGAATACTTCATCTTTTTCCATGATCAAATTATTTAGTCTTACTTACCAGTTTATATGAATCATCGATCATTTCCTTTAGTTGCTTTGCAGATAACCTGCCATCTACAATGATCGTATTCCAATGTTTTTTATTCATGTGGTACCCCGGAAGGATATGCTCCGGGTAATCCTCTCTTAACTGAACGGCTTTTTCAGGATCGCATTTTACATTGAACTGTAAAGGAGAACTTTCCAGTCCCGCAAGGAAGAATATCTTATTATTCACTTTAAAGACAAGGGTATCTTCCCCGAAAGGGAATCCTTCTGTAACAGAAGGCTTTTGCAAAATATATTCACGAAGGGGCTCTATATTCATTACCAATGGTTCTTTTTGCTTCTTCCAGTTTCTTTCCTATCTGCCCGGTGATCATATGCCAGAACATCACAAAATCACTGCCGAGGCTGTACAGCGGGTATGTAAATGTTGCCGGCTTGTTCTTCTCTATAAAATAATGGCCAACCCAGGCAAAACCATAGCCGCAAACAGGTATCAAAGCCAGCATCCACCACTTTTGCAGAACAATAGCAACTGCTAAAATAATAAGTAGTCCTGCCGTACCTATAAAATGTAAGGTCCGGTTGGTAAGGTCGCCATGTTCCGTTAAATAATATGGGTAAAAACCCCAGAAAGTTTTGTATTTTTTCCCGGTTTCCATAAAAAATGTTTTCAGAAAAATACTAATTCCTTTTTTTATTATCCAATTTTTTTTACTGATACCTGGCGCAGGTCATCCAGCTTATACAAAACTTCCTGCAACCTGTTCCTGGGAATGCCAGTCCGGATATTGCAGAACAACTGCATTTCATTGCCATGAATGGTACAGTTATACTGCTTCATGATCATCATCACTTCATTCATTAGGGTATAATTAAACTCTATGAAATAGTTGAGCTCAATTTGCTTTTCAACTATCGGCGTAACCTGCAAAGCCAGGGCAGTTGCTGTTTTATACGCATTGATCAACCCGGGTACACCCAGCATAGTACCTCCCCAATACCTCACCACGATCACTGCCACATCGGTAATTCCCTTACTGTCTATTTGTCTAAGAATAGGCTTACCTGCCGTGCCCGATGGCTCACCGTCATCAGAAGACCGGAAATTATTTTTATCGATTCCGATTCGATATGCAAAACAATGATGAACGGCTTTGGGGTGTTCCTTTTTTAAAAGCTGTAATTGCTTTTTAAGATCATCGGCTGTTGCAATTGGGAAAGCATAAGCAATGAATTTACTACCCCGGTCCTTGAATTCGGCAACAGCTGGTTTTTCAATGGTTGTATAAAAATCAGCTTCGGCCATTAGTAATTTTTTCGGAAGAATGAGATCCTGTCATTTTGTATTTTTTGTTCATTAAAAATTATGAATTCCTTTAAAACAGGAGAATCCAATCCTTCGGTATTTTCCAAACTGGTATTTGTAATTACCCGCGCTTCATCCCACAAGCTTTCGTTGATGAAGGACTGCAATAAATTAGCTCCACCTTCCACCAATACAGATTGTACCTGCATTTTATAAAGTGCATTAAGTACCTGGGGCAGGAAATTTTGGGTATGATCCAGCTTGCAATAAAAGAGGTTTGTGGCCTCTTCCTGCTTTTCATAATTAAAGATCATCGTTCTTACACTCCCATCAAATAATTTTAAATGCAGGGGTAATTTCAACTGCTTATCAATTACAAGGCGCAACGGGTCTTTTCCTGGCCATAGTCTTGTTGTTAAAGCGGGGTCATCCTGCATTGCAGTATTGGTTCCAACCAAAATAGCTGCTTCCTCACTCCGCCATTTATGCACAAGCCGGTTTGTAATTTCATTGCTGATTAATAATCTTCCTGCACCAGTGTGCTCCAAAGTTCCCCCTCGGGGGGGATTGAGGGGGGCTATTTTGCCATTGCAGGTCTGGGCCCATTTCAAGATAATAAACGGCCGTTGGTTTTCATGAAAAGTAAAAAATCTTCTATTGATCTCCCGGCAATCATTTTCCAAAATACCCACGGTTACATTCACCCCAGCTGCCTGTAATTTTTCAATTCCCTTTCCGTTCACTTCAGTGAAACTGTCGTAGCAGCCAATAACGACACCCGGAATTTTATTGTTGATTATAAGATCGGCACAGGGTGCTGTTTTACCATAATGAGCACAGGGTTCCAGGGAAACATACAATGTACTTTTTGGAATAAGGGATGGATCAGCAACACTGTTGATGCAATTTACTTCTGCATGTGCCGCACCATATTGCTCGTGGTATCCCTCGCCTATGATCTTCCCGTTGAATACGAGCACCGCTCCCACCATCGGGTTGGGTGCCACTTTACCGGCACCCATGGCTGCAAGTTGAAGGCAGCGATGCATATATTGTTCATGAACCGTCAAGCAGCAAAAATAAGCATCAATAAATAAACTACCCGTACTACATAGCCGGGAATATCTACATTTCTTTTTTGTCAAATCAATAGGCGAAGTAGTATGTTTGCTTTAATGATGCTTAAAGAACTATACCGCAATTTTTTAGTGCAGCTGCAAAAAATACACAGCCTCAGCGAAGCTACCATCATAACAGATTGGGTGTTTGAAAAGGTGGTCTCCCTTAAGCGGACGGATATTTTAAAAAGCCCGGGGAAAAATATGACGCCGGGAGCTGAGTACCTGTTAGAAAGGACCCTAAAAGAATTGCTGTTGCACAAACCTGTGCAATATGTGTTAGGAGAGGCCTGGTTTTACCACATGAAAGTAAAAGTGAATGCACATGTGTTAATTCCACGGCCGGAGACGGAAGAACTGGTTGAACAATTGATCAAAGACCGAAAATCAAAACTCACCGATCCTGCAATACTGGATATTGGAACCGGCAGTGGTTGTATCCCCATCGCCATAAAGAAGAATTTACCGGCATCAGTGGTTACAGCGCTCGACATCAGTAAAGATGCGCTTGACCTGGCTAAAGAGAATGCGGCCCTGCATAATGCACATATCAATTTTAGAGAGGTCAATTTTTTGGATGAATCAACCTGGAGTTTATTGCCTGCTTTTGATATTATCATCAGCAACCCACCCTATATCCCGGTAAATGAAAAGGAAAAACTTGAAAAACATGTGGCTGATTTTGAGCCTCACATAGCCTTATTCGTTCCGGATAATTCACCATTGTTATTTTACGAAAAGATAGCTGCATTTAGCAAAGAACATTTATTGCCTAATGGAAGGATATACCTGGAAACACATGAGGACCTTGCCTATGAAACAGCAGACCTGTTCCGCAAAGATCATCAAACGGTAATGATAAAGAAAGATATGTATGGCAGGGACCGGATGGTTTTAATTACTGCTTGATGTTGGCTGCCAGCTTGGCCTTGGCTCTTTTAGCTGCTTCCATTATTTTAAAAGCCTGGCCATAAAAAGCCGAAGTATCAATATTCATGATCACGGTTGGCGTATCTACATATTTTTTATTGTTTTCAACTTCCTTTTTAAGTAAGGAATCAATGTGGATCATGTCTATCTGTTGTGTGCCGATATAAACTTTCTGGTCCTTTGTAATGGTCACCACAATATTCTGGCTCACCTTGGTATCACTTTTTCCTTTAGGATTGGACACTTTAACCACGTTGGGGTTTGCCAGGGTAGATATCAGCAAAAAGAACATCAATAAGATGAACAGCACATCATTGAGCGGACCAGCATCCACTTCATTATGATTATCCCTTAACCTGCTTCTTAAACTCATGATATTTAATTCACTAATTTTTACTAATTACACGAATTGTTCTTCTTTGAGGTTACACCAATTCGTGTAAATAGTGTAATTCGTTTGATCCGTGAAACTACCTCGTTGGTTCCTGTAAGATGTCTATAAAATTATCTTTGGCCACTTCCATCTTGTGCACCGTTTTATCGATCTGTGTATTCAGGTAACTGTATCCCAAAAATGATACGATACCAATGATGAGGCCTGTTGCAGACGTGATCATCTTTACATACATGGCATCAGCAATATCCGTAATTGAAGGATTTGATGCTGCCGCAAAATCCCGCAACAACATTACCAACCCAATAATGGTACCTACAAAACCAAAGAGTGGAGCAATACGTGCAATAACTGAAAGTACGGGCAGGTTCTTTTCCATTTTATAAATTTCAAGTTTACCAACATTATCCATGCTTTTTTCAATGGCATCAATGGGCTTACCGATACGCTGTATCCCTTTATCGATCATTTTAGCAACGGGGTGATCAGTATTTTTTGCGAGGCTTCTGGCTGCAGTAACATTTCCGCTAATGATATGGTCGCGGATGATGTTCATGAAATTATCCTCGATCTTACTGGCCTTGCGTATGGCCAGTAAACGCTCAATAAAAAAGTAAATGGCCATGGCCATAAATAAAGCAAGTGGTATCATCAAAATACCACCCTTAACTAAAATTGAAAATAAAGATTCACTCCCTGCTCCCGGTGATGTACCTAAACCAGTACTATCTACCTGTAACAAAATATTAAACATGAAATGCGGGTTTAAAGTGTGATGATAGCTGTCTATAATTATGCCAAAGCTATTCATTTATGCAATGAAACGAAACAATTCTTCAATTACTGCACAACAAAATGTTAATCTTCCCGGTGTACATTTTCAATTGAAAATGCAGGAATGCAAATACTCCAATACGAACATGGGTCAGGGAAAGGATTACTATATCTTACCCGGCTTCCTTTTTTTATTAAAATACTTTCTCCCGCATTAAGAATAACCTCTTCCCCATCTACTTCAAAAAATTTTTTACCACTGCTAACCAAAGTATATTCATCAAAATCTGGATTTTGAAAAGGCTCACTCCATCCGGGCGGAGCCACCATGTGAGCAATGCTGTGAGCAGCCTGGCCGGTAGAGCCTCCAACATGTTCTTCAATTAATTTACCATCAGTAGTTGGCACTACAAATGGTTTGTCCTGTTTAATATATGGCATGGGTTAAATTTGTTTAAAACAAAAGTGCCATAAAAATATGGCACTTCAATATTATGAATATCAATTTTATTTTTTCCCTTCCAGTTGTCCCATGGCCATGATCTGCTTCATTGTTTTCTCCATACCATCGCTACCGCCATCTAAAAATATTACATTGCCCTTTCCATATTCGGCAAAATTCTTGATCGCTTCCACCCACATGCTGAACAGGATCACATTAGTATCCAGGTTTGCCTGTTTCATTTCCGATGCTGCCTGGCTCATACCTTTCGCTACTTCCTCCCGGAACAAAGCCACACCCTGTCCACGTAACTGTGCTGCCAGCCTTTCAGCTTCTGCTGCAATTTTAATAGCATTACCTTCTGCTTCGGCAGCTTTTGTTTTGGTGATCAAAAGTGCCTGGCCTTCATTTTCAGCAGCTGCTTTTAAATTATTGGAAGCAACCACTTTGCTCATACTGGCAATAATGGCTTCATCAAATGTGATATCATTGATTTGCAGATCCTGCAAATGATAACCCCATCCTTCCAGTGCCACATCTACCTGCTCTTTTACATTCTCAACAATATCCCTGCGTACATTTAAAACCTCAGCCTGTCTTTTGGTAGATACAAAGGCACGGATACTTCCCTCAACAGTTCTTATCAATGCCTGCATCAGGTCTTTTTCGCTGATGAATTTAAATGCTACTTTCTGGATCGTTTCTTCCTGTTCATTCTGTACTGAATACAGGAGCATGGATTTAAAATAAACATTGGCCTGGTCTACCGTTACGGCTTGAAACTCCAATTCAACCGAGCGGTTCTGAATACTTACTTTTTTAAATATCTGTTCCAGGAAGGGTATCTTAAAGTTAAGGCCCGGCCTCATGATACGGCGGTATTTACCGAACATGGTAACTACACCAATAAAGCCCTGGTTAACGGTTACAAAACAACCTAAAATGGCAAGGGCCAGGATGATGACCCACCAGTATTCTCTTAATAAGTCCATAGTCAGTTAATTTAGGTTATGAAGATATTGCTTTTTTTATGTACAATACATAAATATTTCAATGCTCCTTAGATCCTGAGATTTTATCCAAAATTGCTGGATGGAAATCGTATTTTTAGTCAGGCAGGCAAAACCTGGCTTTCATTATTCTTACCCGGCTCCTCATTCAAAACTCTCCAAACTATCTGTATGGAAAAAATAGCAGTTTGCTTATTATTGGTCCTCCTGTTTTTAATTGGCAATGCACAGGAGCGATTTTCAATTATTACCAGGCCTATAAAGCCCAAGGCCGACGTGTCAGATTCTTATATTTATAAACCTGCCCAAAATATAACTATTCCGGAAAAGATACAAGCCCTGGTGGTATACCGGGATAAAAAAGGATACGTTAATAAAACGATTGCCTTAAAGAAATCAGGTGAGGGCTACAAATTTTCTTTTAAAGCGCCTCGGGCAACTTCAGTACTAATTGTAAGCATCATTGAGCCAGGTAATAGAATAGCTGACAAAAGCAGCTTCGTGATGGAAAAGAAAATTGTATTCGACAATAACAATGAAGAAGGTTACACTATATTTTTAAATGATAAAAGCGGTAAAAGATATCCCTATACAGAAGTAGACCTCATCGGCCTTATGCAATATGCAGGCTGGTACCAATGGGGGTTAAGGGAAAAACCGGATTCTTTATTTACAAAGATGTATGAAAATGCATATAAATTAAATCCCCGGTTAAAAAAACATGAAAGTTATCTCGAGTACCTATTCCTTAAATATAAACAAGATGGAACTACTTTCAGGCCACAGTTAATCGAATATGCAACAACCCTGTTACGCTCTTCGAAAGAAGATGACCTCAAAAATGCCTTGCGTATATACAACAGGCTAAAAATGACTGAAGAAAAAGATCAGCTCAGCGAGCGGATACTGAAAAATTTTCCAAATGGCGAATTTGCAAAAGAAAATTATTGGAGCGAATATTCATGGGCAAATGACACAACAGAAATGATCATGTTGACAAACCTCAATGCATATACATTAAGATTTAATGACCATTCTCCGGTATCAAAGGATCGCTTTTATCACAACTATGTACATATAAGCTTCGCAAAAAAAGATTGGACATCTGCAAGTAAATATACAGACCTCCTTAATAACAGGGTAAGGGCAGGCTCAACTTACGATTATTATGCCTGGAAATTATCAGGTAAGCAAACTGACAACCCTGGAAGCGACCTGGAAATTGCTAAACTCCTGTCAGCCCGGTCAATTGCCATCAGTAACGGTTTACTGAAAGATTCCGCAAATATTGATGAAGGTTCCTTTAATGAAGCAAAGGATTTTCATTATAATTATTACGATACATATGCACTCATATTGTATAAGCTGGGAAGTTATGATTCTGCCTTTTACTACCAGGAACTCACCAGCAAACAAGGCAAGGAACTGAATACAAGCGGCATGGAACGCTATGCAGCTTATGCCGAAAAAGTAAAAGGAATTGAATTTACCAGGAATTATATCGAGACAAAATTACTGGCGGGCGAAAAGTCTCCGGTAATGCTTAAACAATTACTATTCATCTATAAGCAGCTCAACTTCCCTGAAGATGAATTCAGCCGGTTACAGGAAAAGTCCCGCCTTTTGGTCAAGCAAAAGAATGAAGCAGCCATAATTGCAAAATATGGAACTTTGAAAGCAAGGGATTTTTCACTGAAGAATATGGCCGGAGATACAGTAAGCTTAGCTGAACTTAAAAATAAAATTGTTGTGATGGATTTTTGGGCAACATGGTGTTCTCCCTGCAAAGCCAGTTTCCCAGCGATGCAGGAGCTGGTCAACAAGTATAAAGATGATCAGGATATTGTATTCCTTTTTATTGATACCTGGGAAAGTGGCCCCGCCAACAAAGTTAAACAAGAAGTAATAAAATATATGCAGGACAATAATTACAGTTTTAATGTTTTGTTTGATGTTGATAACAAAGCAAGTGCTGCATATAAGGTCGATGGGATACCTCATAAGATTGTAATTGATAAGAAAGGGAATCTGTTGTATGCAATAGAAAAGGAAGGAATGAGTGCAACAGACCCTGATATTTTCAAGGATTTCAGTTTAGCAATTGAAATGGCCAAAAAAAATTAAAACAGGCATCCATTTTTATCCATAATTTCAGGCAAATCATTTTTATATGGACCTGTTCAATATTGAACCCGGCAGTACCAAAAACGTGTTGCCCGTAGACGGCGTTGTGAACTATTATGGAAAGATATTTTCAAGCAAAGAAGCAGATCATTACCTGAAGAAATTATTGTCAGAAATTGAATGGAAAAATGACGAAGCCATTATTTTTGGAAAACTCATCACTACGAAACGCAAAGTAGCCTGGTATGCCGATGAGCGTTTTGAGTACACCTATTCAAAAATCACCAAAACGGCTTTACCCTGGACGGAGGAATTAGCTGAACTAAAATTGATCAATGAGCACAGAACAGGCGAAACATTCAACTCCTGCCTGCTTAACTTATACCATACCGGCGGGGAAGGTATGGCCTGGCATAGTGATGGAGAAAAGGACCTTAAAAAAAACGGGGCTATCAGTTCACTTAGTTTTGGGGCTGAAAGAAAATTCTCTTTTAAGCACAAACAAACAAAAGAAATCGTATCCCTGGTATTGGAGCATGGCAGTTTACTGGTTATGAAAGGAAGTACACAAACAAACTGGCTACACCGGCTGCCTCCAACCACAAAAACAAATAAACCCCGGGTCAATCTCACCTTTCGTACCATAACTGGATAACGCTCATAATTTATTATCAGTTTATATTTCCAACACGGTCATTTTCCTGTTTTCTTTCATTGCGGGTGATATAGCTTTCAATATGGTATCCCTTAATGCGGTGATTAGTTTATCCTTCACATATTCCCGATGGGTAACTATACTGATCTCTCTTACCGGGGTTGGTGGTTTAAAAAAACGAAGCCTTTTTTTCTGGGAAGCAGTGAGGTCGTGGGTAGCCAGTTCAGGTATTATGGTAATGCCAAAATTATGTTCTACAAGGTTCTTTAAAGTTTCTATACTACCGGCTTCATAATGTAATTGCTCATACACTTCCTGTTGTTTCTTCAGTTCACAAAAATTAAGTATCTGGTTACGCATGCAGTGCCCTTCTTCCAGCAGCCACAGCCTGTTAATATCAATATTACCGGGTAATACATATTGTTTATTGAATCCTGCCTCCTTACTATTCACGTACAAAAAATATTTTTCGTAGAATAGGATCTGTTCTTTGATAGATGCATCTTTCAGGGGAGTGGCCAGAATCCCTGCATCAAGCTGCCCCGATTTTAATCTTTTAATAATGGTATTGGTTGTAAACTCACTGATGAAAATCTTGACAGCAGGGTATGCTGTTACAAAGGACTTTAAAAAAAGCGGCAGCAGGTAAGGTGCAAGTGTTGGTATGATACCGATCCTTAATTCCCCACTCACTACTCCCTTTTCTTCCCTGATGAGCTCTTTGATGCGTACCGTTTCTCCGGCAATGCGCCTTGCCTGCGCAATGATCTTCACACCAATATCTGTTGGCTTTACGGGTTTTTTGCTACGGTCGAAGATCTTTACGCCCAGTTCGTCTTCCAATTTTTGGATCATTATGCTAAGCGTAGCCTGGGTCACAAAGCATTTTTTTGCTGCTTCTAAAAAATGCCGGTGCGTATCCACGGCAATAATGTAATCGATTTGTTGCAGGTTCATAAAATAGATATTATCTATGTAAAGATAGATAATATCAGTTTGCTTTATGACAGGATTATCTACACATTTGCATCATTGTTTACACAAATCAATTCAACTGTTATGGAAAAAAAACTGACCACCGCAAGCGGAATGCCTTATTCCGAATTTGAAAATTCATTAACAGCGGGCAGCCGTGGCCCCATTTTACTGCAGGATTTCTTACTACATGAAGACATGGCGCATTTTAACCGCGAAAGGATACCCGAGCGGGTTGTGCATGCAAAAGGCACTGGTGCTTACGGCACGTTCACGGTTACCCACGATATAACGAAGTATACCCGTGCTAAAATATTTTCAGCCATAGGCAAACAAACAAAATTATTCCTGCGCTTCAGTACTGTAGGTGGCGAAAAAGGTAGCGCCGACAGCGAAAGGGACCCCCGTGGATTTGCCCTTAAGTTCTATACAGAAGATGGCAATTGGGATCTTGTAGGGAATAATACCCCGGTGTTCTTTATCAAGGATCCCAAAAAATTCTCACACTTTATACATACACAGAAACGTGATCCCCGTACGAACTGCAAAAGCCCTACCATGATGTGGGATTTCTGGAGCCTAAACCCCGAAAGCCTGCACCAGGTAATGATACTGATGAGCGACAGGGGAACTCCCTTTTCTTACAGGCATATGCATGGATTTGGCAGCCATACTTTTTCTCTGATCAACACAGACAATGAGAAAGTTTGGGTAAAATTTCATTTTTTGACTGCACAGGGCATCAAAAATTTCAGTGCCCGGGCAGCAGGTGAAATGAAAGGTATTGATCCCGACCATGCACAAAGAGACCTGGTGGATGCTATTGAAGGAGAGGATTTTCCAAAATGGCATATGAAGATCCAGGTAATGGCAGCAGCGCAGGCCCGGCATTTTCAGTGGAACCCTTTTGACCTTACCAAGGTATGGCCACATGGCGATTTCCCACTGATCGATGTAGGTGAGATCGAATTAAATGAGATCCCGCAAAATTATTTCAGGGATGTAGAGCAGGCCGCATTTGCTCCGGCCCATGTGGTAGATGGTGTAAGTTATTCACCCGACAGGATGCTGCAGGGTCGTTTACTTTCATACCCCGATGCACACCGCTACCGCCTTGGCGCAAATTATGAGCACATACCGGTAAATAAATGCCCATTCATGGTGGCTAACTACCAGCGTGACGGACAAATGCAGGTAAGTGACAATGGCGGGGCTGCACCTAACTACAGGCCTAACAGCTTTGATAATATTATTGCGGATAAAAACTATAAGGAGCCGGTCATAGAACTCGATTCAACAATAGCTGATTGGTTTGACCGTAATGAAAATGACAATGATCATTACACCCAGCCTGGCTTATTATTTCGCAAAGCCATGAATGAGCAGGACAGGAAAAACCTGGTAAATAATATCATCAGTGCCATGAGTGGCATCGAAGGTGATAAGAAAAATGAGATCATTAACCGGCAGCTTTGTCATTTTTTCCGTGCTGATATCCAGTTGGGTATGTCGATAGCATCTGGCTTAGGTATAACCATTGATGATAAGGCAATGCAACATGCACAATAATCAGGTACCGCTAATTTAAATTTAAATAAAATACAAGGATCATGAATAATACTACTGATGCAGGCGCAGAATTTGACCAAAAATTAAGCGAATTGCAAAAACAGGCTCGTCCTTCCCATATAGGAACAAATCTGAAAGAGATCATACTATATGAAAAACTGTTGCAGCTGGAAAACAGGTTAAAGCTAATAGAAGGACATCTTTCAGATCCGGTTGGCCGGTAAAGCTGCATTTGGCATGGTATTTTAATACTATTAAGTAAATACATCTTCTTAACTAAAAAACAAACAGTATGAAACACTTGGTAGCACAGGCCCGAAAAGCCAGCAATAAGATTGCCATGGTATTTACCATGATGCTAATCTCATTTTTAAGTTTTGCCCAGGATAAAAAAGTGGATATTGACATTAACACCAAAGGGGAAAATGACAATTTCTTTATGCAGCCCTGGGTATGGGTTGTAGGCGGTGCAGTTTTCCTGTTATTACTGGTTGCCTTACTTCGCAGCAACAGTTCAAATAAATGATCTATTACTGAAATATAGATTCAATAAAAAAAGCCTTGTTTTTGAACAAGGCTTTTTTTATGAAGTCTTCTTAAATTACTCTGTTTCTGTCTTTTTAGTATAAGTAACTTTGTCAGTACGGCCGGTTGTGCCGCCTTTGTTACCTCTTGTTAATGCTACAATGAGCAGGATCAATACAGCAATACCAACAACCCAAACCCATGGTGCGGTATACCAGGTTTCCTCGGTAGTACTTGTTGTTGAGGTTGTTTCTGTAGTTACAGCCGTGCTTGCACTATCCTGTGCCCATGCAATGGCAGTGAAAAGCGTCAATAAGATCTGGAATAATGCATACTTAAAAATGGCAGGCCTGGTTAATTGTTTCATGTCTGTTTATTTTTTGTTTAAAAATGAATACTGCTGTTGGGAGACCCGTAACCCCGTATAATGGTTGCGTTGCGCCACTAGCAGTTACAATTGGATATACAATTTGCTTTCCAAAAATGGCAGCCCTCCAATTTATCTAGTTTTGCAAGTTAATCTACATTATGAGGAGTTCAAATGTTGAAACCTTAGGAAATCACCTTTTTTTATGGGGAAATTAATACACATACATTATCTTTTTATTGTGACTTTTTCTCCTTTGCTTAACAGGTGGTGCATAATTTACTTGAGCGTATTTCGTATTTTTAAAGCTTCAAAAAATATATTACCCCATATGAATAAGCTTTTTATCCTCCTTGTGACGATCTGTTTTAGCCTGGCCAGCAAAAGCCAGATAATATACCCTTACCAGGATATAAAACTGGAAAAACCTGCCGACTATGTGGCCACTGAACCCATGGCATTATCGGCAGCAACATTTTTATTAACTACCCCATTTATTGAAGTGGATGCAGGCCGGGGAGGTGCCTTGATCTTTTTATCTAACTGGATGGCCGGCACTAAAAATTATCATTTTTACCTGGATGGTGTGGCTGCCGGGATCAGCACCGATAAAAATTTATTAAGCCTTTTTGTTG
The DNA here is from genome assembly GCA_046596255.1 of Ferruginibacter sp. Taxonomy (GTDB): domain Bacteria; phylum Bacteroidota; class Bacteroidia; order Chitinophagales; family Chitinophagaceae; genus Ferruginibacter. The sequence continues at coordinate 12,945 of JBKJMZ010000053.1, forward strand.
CTGCAATGGTTAAATACAGCCTTGAAAATAAAAATCCACTACCTGCTCCCCTCCAGGTAGAAGCCGGCGCTGCAAAGTTAGTTTTGGCATATTGTGATGACACTAAGAATAACTTTAACCTAAAAAAGAAATACAGGAAGTCTCTCGAAAAAAAATGACCCGCTAACTATGAAAAAGAACATTACCCTATTATTATTTTTTTTCGCTTTAACATGCAATGTATTTGCACAGGATATAGTCATCAATGGACTTATAAACCAGGGGATAAAGCTTCATGATAAAGCAGATTATACCGGCGCTATAGATATTTATAAAAAAGCGCTGGCCATTAATCCAAAGTCTGCCTATGCAAACTACGAGCTGGCATCCACCTACCTGGCCATAAAGGATTTTCGGAATGCCATTAAGTATAGCGACAGGGTGATCGCTGTGGGTTCAGGATACCAGGACCAGGCCTATATCCTCAAAGCCTCAGCCCTGGACCTTTCCGGAAAGCCTGCAGAAGCCATAAAAACTTATAAAAAAGCCCTGGGGCAATTTTCATCCAACCATTTACTTTACTACAACTTTGCACTTACCTCATTTAAGCTAAAGCAATATGATGATGCGGAGTATGCTTTGCAAAAAGCTTTGAAGATAGATCCTTATCATGCAAGCAGTCATTTATTGTTGGGCAATACCATGATCACCCGGGATAAGCGTGTGAAAGGCATTTTAGCGCTGTATAATTTTTTATTACTTGAACCCAGGGGAAACAGAGCCGCTGCCGCCCTGAAGGCTATTGAAGATCAATTTAAAAAAGGAAATAAAAAAACTATAGATGAAGCAGATGAATTTTATACAGCAGAATCAATGCTGAACATTTTAGAATCGGCAAAGCACAATGAGGCCAATAAGCATAAAACATGGCATGTCCTGTTTGCAGAGAAGACCAATAGTTTTTTTGAAATACTGGGTGATCTTAAAAAAGGAAAGGATTTCTGGTGGAATTTTTACGTGGATTATTTTACTACGCTTGCCGCTAATCAGCACAGCGAGGCATTCAGTTATTATATTACCCAATCAAAAGATGATGTATATACCGGCTGGATGCAGGCCAACCTTACTAAAATGGAAACCTTTTCGGAATGGTATACCAAGTACCTTCATAAGTTTTAACCTTACAACTCCGCTCCCGATCTTTCTTCCCAAATCATTGCCAGGTGTACAATGGTTTCGGAAGCTTTGGCCATATCTTTTGTTCCTATCCACTCCAGTTTGCTATGTATATTCTGCATACCGGTAAATATGTTTGGGCATGGCATGCCGATATAACTGAAGCGGCTTCCATCAGTACCACCACGAATGCTTTCTTTTTTAACCGTTAAACCGGCTCTTTGTATGGCTTCTTCTGCATAGGCTGTCACCTGCGGATGCTCATCCAGCACAGCCTTCATATTCCTGTACTGTTCCTGTACTAAATATTCCATGGTTGCCCCCGGAAATTTAGCAACTGTTTCTTCAGCAATTTTTTTAAGGCGGTCATGATGCTGTTGTAAACCTTCCACTGTAAAATCCCTTACTATAAATTGTATGGTTGCTTTTTCGGCAATTCCGTTAACGGCAGTGGGATGCACAAATCCTGCTCTTTTCTCTGTTGTCTCAGGGCTCCATTCATTTTTTGGTAAAGCATCTAATACAGCGCCTGCAATTTTTAAAGCATTCACGAGTTTATCTTTTGCATAACCGGGATGAACAATAACGCCATGTATAGTTATCACTGCACCATCGGCGCTGAAGGTCTCATCTTCCAGGCTGCCTGCATCACCACCATCCAAAGTATAACCAAATGCTGCCCCTAGTTTTTGCATATCCACTTTAGCGGTACCTTGCCCTACTTCTTCATCAGGTGTAAATAATATTTTAATATCGCCATGCTTTATGGCGGGGTTCAGTATGAAGAATAAAGCCGCTTCCATAATAGCGGCAACACCGCTTTTATCATCTGCCCCCAGTAAAGTTGTTCCGCTTGTTGTTATTACACCGCTATTGATGTGGTTCTTTAAATATGGTGAATCACTTATCCGCAACACCTGCGTGGTATCATCCGGTAAAACAATATCATTACCATCATAATACCGGTGCAGTATTGGTTTTACGTTTGTACCGCTGCAATCCGGTGCCGTATCAACATGCGCACAAAAACAAATGGCCGGTAAATTCTTTTTATCGCTGTTAGCAGGGATGGTTGCATATACATAGCCATACTCATCCGTAGTAGCGTTGGTAATTCCCATACCAAACAATTCCTTCAGTAACAATTTACTTAGGTCTTTTTGTTTTTCTGTTGTAGGATGAGAAGTACTGGTTGGATCACTTTGTGTATCGATCTGCACATAGCGTAGGAACCTGTCTGCAATGTTGTCGGGACTTATTTGTATCATGGATTAAAATTAATGGATAATTTTTTAATGGATAGTGGATAATTTCTTAATAGATAATGGATAATAAAAAACAGTCCGCTTTCGCAAACTGCCCAATTATCAATTACTAAATTATCAAGTATCCATTAACTTCAACCAACTCAATATCAAAAACCAATTCCTGTCCTGCTAAAAAATGATTGGCATCAAGTATGATCACCTCATCCTTAACTTCAACCACGATCACCGACACCGGCTGGCCTGCCTGGTTGCTTAAAGTAAGGGGCATTCCTGCCTCAAGTTTCATATCGGCCGGTACATTTTCTTTTGGAAATTCAATGATCGCTTCTTCACTGCGTAGGCCATATCCATCTTCCGGAGCTATATTTATTGTTTTCTTCTCACCCAGGCTCATACCGGGCATGGCTGCATCAAATCCTTTTATCATTTGCCCTGCGCCAACAGTAAACTCCAAAGGATCCCTGCCAATTGAAGAATCAAACTGCTCACCATTACTTAATTTACCTGTGTAGTGTACCTTTACTACATCACCTTCTTTTACCTGTTTCATAAAAATATTTGTTTGCTTTAAAACCCAGTTTAGGGCTTTAAAAAGATTATAAAGTGGGCGCAAATTAATATAAAAATGGCAGCGGCAATTAAAAAATTTTAATCAACTTTACTGTATGAAAAAAATAGTAACAGTTTTATTTCTATCAGTCATTGCCTGTAATACTGTATTTAGCCAGAAAGGTTCAGATAAATCTAAAATCGTCAATCTACAATCTAAAATCATAACCGGTGCCGACCGTATGAATGTTTACCTACCCATGTTAAAAGGTAAGTCTGTAGCAGTTTTTGCCAACCAAACCAGCATGGTAAAAAATACCCACCTGGTTGATACCTTACTTAGCCGAGGTATCAACGTTGTAAAGATATTTGGGCCCGAGCATGGTTTCAGGGGTGATGCAGATGCAGGAGAACATGTGGCCAATGCAAAGGATAAAAAGACCGGAATTCCTGTTATCAGCTTATATGGCAACCATAAAAAACCAACCTCCGAAGATTTTAAAGGAGTGGATGTTTTAGTTTTTGATATACAGGATGTGGGTGTACGTTTTTATACCTACATCTCATCACTGCAATATTTTTTAGAAGCTGCCCTTGAAAATCATAAACCACTTTTAATACTTGACCGCCCAAACCCAAATGGTTTTTATGTAGATGGGCCGGTGCTGGATACCAACTTTAAAAGTTTTATCGGCATGCAGCCCATTCCTATTGTGTATGGAATGACGGTTGGAGAATATGCTTTAATGCTTACCGGCGAAAACTGGTTATCGCCAAAAGCCAATGCCATAAATGCCTACAATGTAACAACAAACCCTACAACTGATACTCCTTTTCATGTACAGATCATTAAATGCAAAAATTACGATCACAACAGTAAATACATTTTGCCCGTGATGCCTTCGCCCAATTTAAAAACTATGCAAAGTATTTACCTTTATCCATCCACCTGTTTTTTTGAAGGAACTGTGCTGAGCGAAGGAAGGGGCACTGATAAACCATTTCAAATTTTTGGACATCCTGCACTTCCAAAGCATTTATATACTTTTACCCCTAAACCAAATGCCGGTGCTAAGAACAGTAAATGCTTTTACCAAAAATGCTATGGCTGGAATTTGAGTGGGAGTAATAAAGAAGTATTAAAAAAGATTAATAACAGCATTCAATTGAAATATTTTATTGAAGCCTACAAACTATTTCCCGGTAAGGATACTTTCTTCCTTAAAAATAATTTTATAAATAAACTGACCGGTAACAATTTATTTCAGCAACAGATTAAAATTGGAAAAACGGAGGCAGAGATAAGAAAAAGCTGGGAGCCAGGATTAATGGCATTCAAAGAAAAAAGAAAAAAATATTTACTCTACAAAGATTTTGAATAAGCAATGTAAACATCGGAAGTCTTAAAGACTTTCGATGTTTATGCACTACCAATTAGCGGGACAGTGTACCTTTTACCGAAATTTAAAAGTAATTTTAAAGTATGCAACTTCTGCATACTTTTCTTTTTTTAAAGAAGGCGGTAAAAAAAATATTGCCTGCCGCTGCTTTGTTCTTTTTTCAGCCTCTTTATAGTCAGCACCCCGATTCGATTTTTATTGAAAATATTTACATCAACGGCTGGAATCATATCAATACCAATTCCGATAGTGTCATCTTCTACTTTAATGAGGGAAAAAAACAAAGTGAACACAGAAAATTCTTATCGGGCCTTGTCATGTATCATGTTTACAGCGCGGCTTATCAAATTACATTGAACCATAATAAAAAAGCATTTGAACACTATGGCCGGGCTATTGAAATAGCAAAAAAGAACAATTCAAATACTGAACTTGGATTACTCTTTATGAAGAAAGGTACATTAAACCAGTTCACCGGTGAATATGCTATAGCTGCAAAAGATTTCCTCACTGCCGCATCGCTGTTGAAAACAAATGAAGACCGAAAAAATATTATCGGTCTATATAGTAATGTAATATCAACGCTTAATAACCTGCAACAGCAAAACGAATCGCTACAGAATGTGTTGCCTGCATTGGAAAACGAGAATACAAATGAAGAAGAAATTGCCGGCATTCTTTCCCAGAAAAAAACAAACGAAACAAGTCTGAATTTCCCTGACCAAACCACCCTTCGTGAAATAAGTGGGGGCCAAACGTATGTGATCTTTGGTGGAGCCAAATTTCATTTAGCAGACCTTTATGAATTGGGGAATTACAGCAATTTCCGTAGTGTAAGGAAAATACCGGATGGAATGCTTTCCCATATTCCTGATATCCCTAACGATGGCACTATACTGATGGAAGTTAACGGAAGCAGGGTTTACCTGGTAAAAGATAAAATGCGTCATCTTGTTGACAATCCGCAGGTATTGCAGTTTTTCGGAGGATGGGACGCCCTGTACAAAGTGCCTGAAAATGGTCTTAATCAAATACCAGATGCAGGAGATATCGTTACCATGCAAAACGTGAACAGCACTTTTAATTTTAAAAATGAATACGAAGTACTGATTGATACCTTAAAAACCACCTTACTTCAAAACACCCGGTTACTGGCTGAAGTTGGAAAAAAATTAAAAGAAAAAAACCATGTGCTGCAAAAAAGAAAAATATTGCTCTGGACATCTGCCGTTTTCCTGCTTGCCTTACTGTTCATTGGTTTACTGTTAGTAAGAAATTTCAGGCAAAAACAAAAAATCCAGCAGCAATTGCTAAAGACTATAAAAATTGAGGAAGAATTACAACAAAAAATGGCCGTTGAAAAAGAAAGAACAAGAATAGCCACCGATATGCATGATGACCTTGGCGCAGGCCTTACCCGTATAAAATTTATTACGGAGAATATCCAGGAGAAAACGAACGATACTGAACTTCAGCTCCACATGGAAAAACTTAAAACATTTTCTATTGAACTGATTGAAAATATGTCTGAGATCATCTGGGCCATGAATGAAAAAAACAATACACTGGAAGATTTATTGTTTTATCTCAGAGCATATTCAGTTGATTACTGCAATGATAACAGGCTGGTCTGCGAATTTATCCTCCCTGAAAATATTCCTCTAAAGGTCATCGGGGGGCAGATCAGGAGAAATGTTTTTCTTATTTTAAAAGAAGGCCTGCATAATATAGTAAAACATGCACGGGCTGAAAAAGTGATAATTGGGCTTCGGGTTAATGAGCTGTTATCGCTTACCATTGCTGATGATGGCAGAGGGTTTGAACAAACCCTGCATCAAAATGGTAATGGTTTATTAAGTATGTTGCAAAGAGCTAAAGCATTACATGGAAAACTATGGATGAGCAATGCCGGAGGCACAGTTGTTCACCTGGAAGTTCCATTATAACAAAAGTGTTAGTATAACATAAATAATAGCTAACTATATTTAAACAATGGAAGCAATTACAGTAAGTATAGTGGAAGATTTAACCGAGGTTAGAGAAAGCCTGGAGAATCTTATCAGGGGGTCGGAAGATTTTTTGTTTCTGTCAGCCTACCCAAACGCTGAGATGGCGGAAAAAAATATTCCGCTGGAACAACCGCAGATCGTCATCATGGACATAAACCTTCCGGGCATTTCGGGTATTGAATGTATCCGGAAAATAAAATCTGCTTGC
>JBKJMZ010000143.1:0-16993 GCA_046596255.1 Ferruginibacter sp.
GTTACCTGTACAGTATCTTTTGCAAACAAACTACCGGCATCAGTTACTTTTAATTCAAATTTGTAAATGCCCTGTACAAGATTTGTTACAGGTGTTTGTACTGCATTGGTATTAGTAATATTGAATGAGGATGGGCCTGCAATTTTTGTCCATACATAACCTGTTATATTATTATCCGGATCAAAAGAAGCATTCCCATCAAGGGTTATTGTATTTGATGGTAATGTAATTGTTTGATCCGGGCCTGCATTGGCAACAGGTGGCCGGTTAGGCTGCGATGGATCGTTTACAAATATTTGAACGGTATCTTTAGCACTAGCTCCTTTATCATCAATTACTTTCAATTCAAACTGGTACACTCCTGTCACCAATTGTTTTACAACAGTTCTTGAAGCCCATGCATTAATAACAAGAAAAGATGTGGGTCCAGAGACTTTTGTCCATTGAAAACTGTTTATCATACCGTCAGGATCCCTGGATGCGCTGCCATCGAGCGTTACACTGTCCACAGGCAAAATGATTGTCTGATCCGGACCTGCATTTGCTATGGGAGATTTATTTGTTCCACCTGCTGGTGGATTGCTGCCACAATTTTCGCAGGAATATTCTTTTTTACAGGAGATATTGATAAATAAGCCGATCAGCAAAATGCTAGTTGTAAATCTTATTATCTGTTTCATACCAATACCAAATTTATTTTAACGGAAATCAGGCAATTAATGTTTATCAAATTTCCCTGTTCTTTAAGCATGCACTAATCTAAATGTCATATAAAATAGTCTTTACCTGACTGTATATTGGTAGCAATCGCTGTGTAATACCACTTCCATACTTACTGCATCTATCACCCTGAAATGAATATCGAATATTGACCCCGGTGGAATAGATGAGAGATTACGCCAAAGTACTTCTTGCCCGTCTCCTTTGTTATCAGTAAAAATTGAACGTGCTGTTAACCCCCAGCCAAGTGTAAGCCAGTTTGTACCAGTACAGTTGCCATCGAGTATAATATCTACAGCACGCTGAAGCAGGTATTCATGATTTGGAAGCAAATTGTGAACTTTTGTATCCAGCGTAACAATACTTGCCGGATCAGGGTTTTGCCTGAAATGGATATGTCCGTTTTTATTACCAGCTCCACGAAGCACAACTTCCAGGTTATATATGGAGTTAGAGTTATTTGATTCCCGTTGATTTAAACCAGTATTGTCACTATGGTTATCAATCCCCAAAGTCCGGGAGTTTTGCTGTGTTTCTTTTTTACAGGAAATGATGATCAGGGACGTTGATGCCAGCAGTAAAACTGCTAATAGAAGTTTCATTTTCATGTTACATAATTTTAAAAGTTATTAAATAAAAGATTTGCTATTAATTATCTGAAAAATACCTTGAAAACCTTTTTGCCTAAGCATTTATAATGCTGAAACATAAAACCAGATTGAATAAAAAAGGTATTACATCCCCTCTGCGCTACCTTGTAACTTTTGGAAGAAAGTTCTTTCTAACTTGTGAAACCTAATAAAAACTCCGTTATAAAAAAATAAATGATTAAAACTATTTTCGATTTCATTTTCTTAAATATGTATTCGATTATTCACCCTATAAAAGTACTTTGTTAAATCTGCTCAATCAATAGCATGAATATGCTATTTTATAAAATGAGATTTTTGTTTACCTTGAATGAGGTTTGTATCCTATGGAGCCTGATATATTGTTATTAATCTGTGTGATGTTATAATAATTTCAAAACCTGGATCTCATGCAAAACAAATTCCTGATAAAAGAGATAATTCTGCTTCTTATCTTTTTTACCTTTTCTGCCGCCGCCTTTACCCAACCTGATCAAAAACTTGACTCCCTGATAAAGGTTTTGAAAACACAAAAAAATAGCGATACTGGCAAAGTGAATACCTTAAATGCCCTGAGCAGAAGATTTACTCAAAAAGATGACTTCATTAATGCCATAAAATATGCAGAAGAAGCAGTTCTAATTGCAAATAACATAGTTCTGCCAAATGGTATTCGTGGCTTTAAAAAAGGAATCGGGAATGCCTATAATAACCTCGGCAACATATATTTTTACCAGGGCAAATTAAACGAAGCATTAAAATATCATTATGCTTCTCTTAAACCAAGAGAAGAAGCAAAAGACTATAAAGGTTTGATTGCTTCATATAGTAACATTGGCCAGATTTTCTGGAACCTGGGCAACTATCCCGATACCTATAAAAATTACCTGGCCGCTTTGAAAATAAGCAAGGCGATAGGAGATAAAAGAGGAATTGGAATTTCATACAATGTTCTTGGAGTTGTTTATGATGACGAGGGAAACTATCCTGAAGCATTGAAAAATTATCTTGCTGCATTAAAAATATTTGAAGAGACGGGACAAAAAGAAGGAATGATATCTCCGTACAATAATATTGGGGAAATTTATAGAAAACAGTATAATTACCCGGAAGCCCTGATGTATTATTTAAAGTCTCTAAAAATATGCAAGGAAGTTAATGACCAGGGGGGCATTGCTATCTACTACAATAATAGCGGACTTGTATATGGGGCACAGGGCAATTATTCTGAAGCGATAAAAAAGTTTTCGGAGTCTCTAAAAATTTATGAAGAGCTAGCTGATAAAAATGGAATTGCTGGCATTTATGGCAACTTGGGAACTATTTATTATGAACAAGGCAAAGCTAAGAAAGACTCATCACTTAGAGTTGACATTTTTTACAAAAGTCTTAAAAGCCTGTTTGACGCACTAAAAATATTTGAGGAAATTGATGCCAGTGATGGGAAGGCAGAATCCTATACAATTATTGGAAAAGTGAATACTGAATTAAAAAAATTTCCTGAAGCCAGAAATTATTTAAATAAAGGTTTAGCTCTGTCGAAGAAAAGAGGATTAAAAGAATTAGTTAAAGATAATTACGAAGCCTTAGCAAAATTAGACAGTGAAATAGCAAACTGGGAAGGTGCGTACAAAAATCATAATATTTATGTGCTATACAGGGACAGTCTTTTAAATAAAGAGAATACAAAAAAACTCACCGAATCTAAAATGCAGTATGAGTTTGGTAAAAAGGAAGACTCTCTTAGATATCAGCAGTTATTGACAGATGAAAAACTAAAACAGCAAACTTTATTATCTCAACAACAGCAACAAACCCTTTTACTGAAAGAAAAAGAATTTGCACTCATAAGCAGTAAACAATTTCTTCAGCATTTGCAAATAGAAAAAGACCAGGCCGATTTTGCCGTTCAAAAGGTTGCACAAAAAGCTGAAGATGATAAAAAACAAGGTCAGCTGGTATTGTTACACAAAGAAAAGTCTATACAAGGCCTTGAGCTGAATAAACAAAAACAAGTAAAATATTTTTTGCTGGCCGGGCTTATTTTATTTGCTATTCTTTCATTTTTTATATATAGAAATTACCGCAACAGGCAAAATGTAAAACTGCTAACACTAAGAAATAAAATAGCCAGCGACCTGCATGATGATGTGGGCAGCACACTCAGCAGCATTTCCATTTTTTCTCAGATGGCACAACAGCAGTCAAAAGAAGTGATACCCATGCTGGAAACCATTGAGGAAAGTTCACGTAAAATGCTGGATGCGATGGCCGATATAGTATGGACTATTAATCCCGAAAATGACCAATTTGAAAAAATAATTTTGCGAATGCGGAGTTTTGCTTATGAACTGCTCGGCGCTAAAAAAATTAACTTTGAGTTCATTGCCGATGATGATGTGGCGAAGATTAATGTGCCGATGGAGGTTCGCAAAAACCTTTATCTTATCTTCAAGGAAGCCACTAATAACATGGTAAAATATGCGGGAGCCAATAAAGTCATGTTTGCCATCAAAGAAGAAAAAAATAATTTAACCATGATGATTTGTGACAACGGGAAGGGGTTTGATACAAAAAAAACAACGGAAGGTAATGGGCTGAGGAATATGAAAAGGCGGGCAACTGAAATAGGAGCGGAATTATTGATTGATTCATATCCGGGAAACGGAACTACCATTAAATTGAAGATAGCTGTTTAAACAAACAAAAAATAACAATGAACATCAGAGTCACCATATTTGAAGACAACAACAGCCTGCGAAACGGGCTTTACCAGTTGATAAACAGCAGCGATGGTTTTACTTGCGTTGGAGCATTTGAAGATTGTTTAAATCTTTTAAAACATATTGAAGAAACGAAGCCTGATGTAGTATTGATGGATATTGAAATGCCAGGCATCAACGGCATTGAAGCCGTGGGAATACTTCATGAACAATATCCAGACTTAAAAGTATTGATGCAAACTATATTTGAAGACAGTGAAAAAATTTTCAACTCCATCCTTGCCGGCGCCTCGGGATATATTTTAAAGAACACTTCTCCTGCAAGGTTCCTGGATTTTATAAAAGAAACTTATGAAGGTGGCGCACCCATGAGCCCTTCTGTTGCCACAAAAGTTTTAAAAATAGTTGCCAAGTCCTCATCTCCAAAAGTCAATGTTTTCAATCTTTCGGTCAGAGAAAAAGAAATCCTTTCCTGCTTGGTAAAAGGCATGAGTTATAAATTAATTGCCGATGCCTGTTTCATTAGTATTGATACCGTAAGGGGACATATCCGGAATATTTATGAAAAACTGCATGTGCACTCTAAGGGAGAAGCGATTGCCACGGCTATAAAAGGTAATATTGTTTAAATACAATTTTCTACCTGATCAATAAAACAGTTCCATTTTCAACCGATTCCCACCCAAAAATATTCGTGAATTTTATGCGGTAAACATAAGATCCTGCAGGTTGTGGTTTTCCTTTAAAGCTTCCATCCCATCCCTTTCCGTATTCAGTGGTTTCAAATATTTTTTGGCCATAGCGGTTGAATACAACAAAACTGAAAGCCTTTACTTCCTGTAATATGGTGGGTTTAAAAATATCGTTCCTGGTATCGCCATTGGGTGTAAAGGCATTGGGTATACCGATGAAGATACAGTCTTTGCGTTGCAGAGTTATTGAATCTCTTCCGGTACAATTGTTATGATCTTTTACAGTTAAATAAAATGTTCCAAAACTGCTTAGTGTAATATCAGCTGCGGTGGAACCGGTACTCCATAAATAATCTACATATCCAGGCACGGATATCTTTAGAACATTACCGTAACAAAGTTGCTGATCAGGAGGTAAAAAATTGTTGGGTATCGTATCAAGGCCTAAAATATTGAGAGTATCAGTTGCCGAACAGTTATTTGCATCTTTAACGGTGACCCAATATTTATTGATATTACTGCTTAAAATAAAATCAGGTTGACTACTGTTATCCTGCCATAAATAGGTAACAAAAATGCCGGGGGTAACTGTTCCTGCTTCATTTGCACATAAATTTCTATCAATACCCAAATCAGGATTAGGCTTTGGATATAAACTTAAATTGGTAGTCACTATAGAATCGCATCCCATTGAAGTTAGTAAAGTGTCTTTATAAATACCTGCTGTAGTTTGATTGGCTCCACCTGCATAGTAAGATTGCCCGGGACAGATCATTGCATTTATCGTGCTGGAGCTCCTATAAATATTCAGGTTTAATGTTATGATACTATCGCAACCTGAGCTATTGAATATTACCTGCTGATATGTTCCGCTGGAAGTATATGTTTGCCCGTTTAAAATATATGGTTTGCAGGCTGAATCAGTAATTGTTGAATAAGTTGTGGTATTACACTGGCTTACTTTTAAAACGAAAGGATCAGAAACGTCTGATGCCGTTAGGAAATAAGTTGGTGTTTCAAGATCAAAATCGACAGTAAATCCAAAATGGCCGGTTGTATAAATATTCCTAAACTTATCCAAAGCAATAGAAAGTCCCTGGTCCCGGTCTGCGCCACCTAATGATTTTGCCCAAACAAAATTCCCGGTATTGTCTAATTTAGAAATAAATGCATCTACTACATCGGAGTTCAAAATAAAAATTCCGGGGCCAGGGTCAAAATCTGCTGGCCCAATAAAAAAACCAGTTGAATAAATATTTCTGTTTGCATCCAGTTCCAAATCGATTCCCCAATTATTATTAAGTAGTCCACCCATTGATCGTGCCCAAATAAAATTTCCTGCAACACTTAATTTTAGAATAAAGGCCGCATCTGCGCCAATTGAACTGAGATTATAAACAGCAGGGCCAGGATCGAAATCTGCTGTGCCTATAAAAAAACCAGTAATATAAACATTACCAAAATCATCAGCAATTGCCTTGTATGCCCATTCGGTATTTAGTCCTCCTATTGTTTTTGCCCAAACAAAATTGCCTGAAGGAGATAATTTTAAAACAAAAATATCATCTAAGCCCCATGCTATTAGATTAAAGGATGCTGGACCAGGGTCAAGATCTGCAACATTGCGGTACGAGCCTGTAACATAAATGTTATTAAAATTATCAACACTTATTCCCAAGGCAACGTCTTTCTGGTTTCCCCCCATAGAACCGGCCAAAACGAAATTGCCATTAGGGTCCAGTTTGCATACAAAAGCATCGCCTGCTATTCCCGGAGTTGATGTTAATGTGAAAGCAGCTACCCCAGGGTCAAAATCCACGCTTCCGGTAAAACTTCCGGCAAGGTAGATATTACCAGAAGAGTCTGTTCCCGTCGAAGTGCTAGCCGCAAATGATGCTGGACCTCCAATTTGTTTTGCCCATACAAATCTGCCATCCATATCCAATTTTAGTATAAATATATCAGTTCCCCCAATTGTAGTAAGATTGAAAACACCTGGGCCGGGATCAAAATCTGCGGTATCGGTAAAACTGCCTGTGACATAAATATTAAAATTCTTGTCCAATGCAAATGACCTTGTATTTAATCCTGTTCCTCCAACAACTTGTTTTGCCCAAAGAAAATTACCAAACACATCAAGTTTCGAAATATAAACTGATGTATTAGAACTACCTGAAGAAGTTAAGTTATAAGTGCCGGGTCCGGGATCAAAATCAACAGTTCCGGAAAAAATGCCGACTGTATAAACATTACTATTTGCATCCACTTCTATTCCATGCCCACTATCATAGGAACCACTTATGCCACCAGCAAATTGCTTTGCCCATTTGAGATAAGTATCCTGTGCTAAAATTGGAGATGTAAAGAATGAAACAATGATCAACAATAATGTTTTTTTCATTCAGGGTGAATTGCGTTATAAAAGCAGAACGTTATAAAGTTAATATTAAAATACTGGAATATTGGGTGTGAGCTAATGGTCTTTGTGTTTTATTATTACCTGATAAGCAGTACTGTTCCGTTTTCCACAGATTCCCAGCCAAAAATATTGGTAAATTTTATACGGTAAACATAAGAACCTGCCGGTTGTGGTTTTCCGTTAAAGCTACCATCCCATCCTTTTCCGTATTCAGTAGTTTCAAATATTTTTTGGCCGTAGCGGTTGAATACAACAAAACTGAACCCCATTACTTCCTGGAATATGGTGGGCTTAAAGATATCGTTCTTAGTATCGCCATTGGGTGTAAAGGCATTGGGGATGCCTATGGCAAAGCAGTTTTTACGAACGATGTTTATTGAATCGTTACCGGTGCAGGAATTATAATCTTTTACAGTAAGATAAAATTTACCGAACGTAGTTACATCAATAAAATCGACAATAGAACCAGTACTCCATTGATAAGTAAAATAATTGGGTACAGCTATTCTTAAACTTTGGCCATAGCAAAGTTCCTGGTTAGGTGGTAAAAAATCCTTTGGTATGGTATCAATTGAAATAACATTAAGGGTATCTGTTGCAGAACAGTTGTTGACATCTGATACTTTAACCCAATACACTCCCGGAGAGTTTATTGTGTAGCCTGGTTGTGTTGAATTATCCTGCCAGAGATAATTTGCAAATACGCCCGGTGTAATTGAAGCCTGAGTATTCATACAAAGATTTCTATCGGGACCCAGATCAGGCTTTGGTTTTGGGTTGACATACAGCGTTGTTGTAATTATAGAATCGCAGCCAAGTGAAGTGAGCAAAGTGTCTTTATAAATACCAGGGGTTCTTTGGTTGGCACCGCCTGCGAAGTGGGATTGGCCCTGACAAATAGTTGCGGTAATTGATGTGTATTTTATGTTTATAGTAAGATTAAGGGTTATAATACTGTCGCACCCGGCCGCATTGTTTAGTGTTTGAATATAAGTTCCACTTGTTGTATAAGTTTGTCCGTTTAAAATATAGATGTTGCATACTGTTGCATTGATCATAGAAAATGTAAAATTGTTGCAAAGGCTCAGCTTAAGAACAAAAATATCTTTGTTACCGGAGGTATTTAAATTAAATACACCCTGTCCTGGATCGAAATCAACCAGGTCTTCAAAGTACCCGGTTGCATACAGATGAGCTGTAGCATCAACATGTATTGCAGTTGCACCATCTACAAATTCTCCTCCAATTCTTTTTGCCCACTTGAAATCACCATTGTTATCCAGTTTCAAAATAAACATATCATACATACCAGCCGATGTTAAATTATAAATGGAATTGCCGGGATCAAAATCAACTGTTTCGTTAAAATATCCTGCAACATAAATGTTTCCAATTCGATCAAGGGCAATCGATTTCCCTTCATCAAAATCTGTTCCGCCAATTTGTTTAGCCCATGCAAAATTTCCGTCAACACCCAGTTTTGTTATAAATATATCTTTTTTACCAAAAGCACTTAGATTAAAAACATTTGGTCCCGGATCAAAATCTACGGTAGCTTCAAAATACCCGCTGATATATAAATTGCCGGATGCATCAATGGTCATTGATTTTCCTTCTTCAAATAAAGAGCCACCCATTTGCCTTGCCCAGATAAAATTACCGGCAGCATCTAATTTTGATATAAAAATATCTACACCGGCAACAGGAGTCAGGTTATAAATACCGGGCCCCGGATCAAAATCAAACGTGGAATTAATATCAGCGCTAAAGTATCCTGTAGTATAAATATTCCCTGCAGCATCAGTTATAACAGCATAACCAATACTTTTTGAAAGGGTGCCCCCAATTTGTTTTGCCCAAACAAAATTGCCATTACTATTTAATTTTAAAATAAAAGTAGGGATACTATTTCCTGAAGCTGCACTCAAATTAAAAACACCCGGCCCGGGATCAAAATCAACCGTATATGCGAACAATCCTGTTGTTATCACATTACCCGCTACATCAACATGTAAAGAAAAAGCCGTACTTACAGGTGCACCCGCAACTCCCACTAATTGTTTTGCCCAAATAAAATTTCCATCATTGTCTAATTTTAAAATAAAAACGTTAAGACGCCCTTCAGTACTGAGATCAAAAATGCCCGGACCCGGATCAAAATCAACCGTGTGTGTAAAACTGCCTGTTGCGTAAATATTTCCCATCAAATCCAATGTAATTGCATTGGCATGGCCATAATTTGTTCCTTTCATTTGTTTTACCCACACCAAATTGCCTGATGAATCTAATTTGGAAATAAATATATCACCCGTGCCAATGGCTGTGAGGTTAAAGACTGCAGATCCGGGATCAAAATCTCTTGTACCGGAAAAAAATCCCGTTGTATAAGTATTACCAGATGCATCTGAAATAATGGCGTATCCTGCTCCTTCAGTTGTTCCGGCAAATTGCTTTGCCCAGTCAAAACTGAGGTTTTGGGCACAGGATATCTGTACAAAAAATGAAAAGAAGATAGAAACGTAAAATGTTTTCAAGTACTTGTTTTGGCTGATCTGTATTTTTATTTACAACTTGCCAAAACATATGACAATAAAATAACAGATTTCGCTGCCTTGCTCAGAAATAAACAGTCTTACCTGATCAATAAAATATTCCCCGAATAATTAAATAGCTTCCCTTCCATATTCCTGAAATTAATCCTGTAAATATAATTATCCGAAGATTGTTGCTGGCCTTTAAACCTTCCATCCCAGCCCTGCTGTATATCTTTTGTTTTAAAGATGAGCTGGCCAACCCGGTTGTAAATACTTAATTCGTAATCGTCGATCTCCACATTAATGCCTGGTTTAAAAACATCATTCTTACCATCGTTATTTGGGGTAAAGGCATTGGGTATGCCGATGGGGACACAATTAGCTGGCTGTATATTTATGGTATCTGTTCCCGTGCAATTATCATAACTGGTAACAGTTAAAATATAATTTCCGGCTGTCCTGATATCAATCTTGCCTGTTGATGCACCTGTATTCCAGGCATAAGATTTAAAACCCGGCACATTGATCTTTAAAACATTGCCTGTGCACAGGTCCTGGTCATTAGGTAAAAAGCCAGCAGGCAACGGCACAATATCTCTTATAGTAATTCGTGCCGATGCTTTGCAATTAAATGAATTGGTTACCGTAACTACATAAGTGTCCGGTGCCGTTATCGTGTAGCTGCGTGAAGTGCTTCCATCCTGCCATAGGTAAGTATTAAAACTGCCGGGGTCAAGTATAATTTTTTGCCCTTCACAAATATTCCTGTCGGTGCCAAGGATGGGTTTTGGTTTTTCACGAACAGTTAAATTGGTAACCACTACAGAATCACAACCTGCAGCAGTTTGCAGTGTGTCGTAATAAATACCGGTTTTGTTTAGCAACTTTCCTCCTGCCAAATAAAATTCGCCCTGGCAAATATTTGCGGTAATATTATTTACAATTCTTGAAATGATTAAGTTAAGGGTGATGATGATACTATCGCAACCCATGGCATTCAAAACCGGGTGTATGTAAGTGCCTGTAGAATCGTAGATTTTATTATTTAACCGGTATGATGTACAGGTATTGATATTTAATGTTTGTGTAAGTGCAGCAATGGGGCATTGCTGTAGCTTTAGCATAAATATTTCACTTTCCCCGGCAGAAGTACGTTTCACTTCATCGGTGCCGGGGTCAAAGTCTTTAGTTCCTTCAAATGTGCCGCCTACATAAATATTTTTCGCCCCATCTACTTTTAACGTGTAGCCACTTCCATAAAAAGGGCCGGTAACCGGCGCTACCCAGGAAAATTCGCCGGTAGACATAAGTTTTAAAACAAAAATATCCGGATCGCCGGCAGCCGTAAGGTTATAGTTTGCCGGCCCGGGGTCAAAATCGGCCGTGCCATTGTAATGACCCGTTAAATAAATATTATCAGCAGCATCGGTCTCAATGTCAAATGCCTGTTGATATGATGGCCCGGCAATTTGGTTTACCCAAACCAGGTTAAAGTTCAGATCGTATTTGGCGATAAATATATCATCATCATCAATGGGCGAATTCAGTATTTGACTCCCGCCTCCGGGATCAAAATCTGCCTGGCCATCAAAATGCCCGGCTATATAAATATGATTGGTTTTGTCTAATTTTAAACTGATACCCCGTACCCTGCTGTTGCCACCCATTTTACCCGCATTAATAAAATCTCCGTTGGTATTTAATTTTAAAATATAGCCATCACCAAGTCCATTCGATGATAAATTAAAAATTCCGCCACCGGGATCAAAATCAACGGTTGCCCAATAAAAACCGGTGCTGTACACATTATGCTGTTCATCCAAACCAATGGAATAAGCTACATCTGCTGAGGGGCCTCCTATACTTTTTGCCCAGATCAAATTACCGCTGTTATTTAATTTGCAAACGAAAATATCTGTAGCGCCTGCCGATACCAGGTTAAATACGCCGGTACCGGGATCAAAATCTGCTGTATTATCAAAGTAGCCGTTTATATAAATATTACCAAACCTGTCTAGTTTAATGGCATTACAAAAATCATTTGTTGTTCCGCCAAATTGTTTTACCCAGATAAATTTTCCGTTATTATCAAATTTGCATACAAAAACATCTTCATTACCTGCCGATGTTAAATTAGCAATGCCGGGTCCGGGATCAAAATCAGTTGTACCAAAAAAAATGCCTGTGATATAAATGTTGTTAGCGTTATCCAATGCAATTGCAAAGCCCGCCTGGTACCTGAAGTCGCCAATACTTTTCGCCCAAATTAATTTGCCAGCTGAATCGTATTTGGATAAGAAAATGTCTTCTGCATTTACGGAGGAAAGATTAAAAACATTTGGGCCTGCATCAAAATCAACCGTAGTGGAATAATAACCCGTTGCATACACATTACTTTCATTATCTAAAACAATTGCCTTGCAAACATCATAAGAACTACCGGGCATTGCATTGGCCCATTTCAATTTTACAGTTTGGGATAAACCGGTAACTGTACAAAGTAACAAAAACCACAATATGGTTAAAACTGCTTTCATCAGTATTACATAACGAAAAAAACAGGCATTTGGTTGGGCCGGTGCATTATAAATATACCTGATTATCGCCGTTTTTAAGAGCTTATACATTATGTATCTTGCAGCCCATGTTTTTTATAAACAAAATATCGCTCACCCAGTTCAAGAACTACACTTTCAGCAGTTTTAATTTTAGCGAAAGGGTTGTTGGTATTTGCGGACTCAACGGTAAAGGCAAGACCAACCTGCTTGATGCTGCATATTATGCCTGCTTCACCAAAAGTTATTTTGCAAAGATAGATGGACTGAACATGCAGTTTGACAGTGATGGGTTCAGGATAGAAATGAACGCCGAAGCCACACACCTATCCCCGTCCGACCAGGTCATCCGGGCAGGCTCTCCCCGGAGGGATGCGGGAAATCCGGAAGATATAAACGAAGATGGAAGCCAAAGGAGTAAACCAAAATTTGATGAGATCATTTGCATTTACCGGGCACCCGGCCCACAGGGCCCTGGGGGTAAAAAAGAGGTTTTATTGAATGGGGTGGCTTATACCAAATTATCGGAGCATATTGGTAAATTCCCCGCGGTAATGATCGCCCCGGATGATATCAGCCTCATCACGGGTGGCAGTGAAGAAAGGCGGAGGTTTATGGATACGGTGTTGAGCCAGATGGATGCCCATTACCTGCAGCAGTTAATGATATACAACAAAGTTTTGCAGCAAAGGAACAGCTTACTTAAAATGTTTGCAGACCGGGGTAAAACAAACTGGCCCTTGCTGGAAGTGCTGGATGAACAATTAATAGCGCCGGGTAATTTTATTTTTGAAAAACGAAAAGCTTTTACAAAAGAACTGGTTCCCCTGGTGCAGCAATTTTACCACCGTATTGCCGATAATAATGAAGCCATCAACCTGGAGTACGAGAGCAGGTTAAATGACTGCAGTTTTCACGATCTGCTGAATAATTACCGGCAAAAGGACTTTATGGCACAACGCAGCAATGCCGGCATCCATAAAGATGAAATAACATTCCGGTTGAATGGCCAGGTGTTTAAGACTACGGCTTCGCAGGGGCAAAGGAAAAGCTTGTTATTTGCTTTAAAACTTGCGGAGTTTGAAATGCTGAAGATGAATAAAAATTTTACGCCCCTGCTTTTACTGGATGATGTTTTTGAAAAGCTGGATGATAACCGCATGCAGCAGCTTTTACATTGGGTTTGTAATGAGAACGACGGGCAGGTGCTTATTACAGATACGCATAAAGATAGATTAGAGGATGCTTTTGAAAAATTGAATACGAAGTACCAGGTTATTGAATTGTAAATTTTGCCTTCGGCAAAAAAATATTTGCCACAGAAGCACCGAGGCACTGAAAGGGTTATGTATTTATTCTGTGCTTCCGTGCCTCTGTGGCAATAACATTTGCGAAGCAAATCACTTATTTTTACAGCATGGGAGAAATTTCTTTACAAGATGCCATTCAGCAGTTCTTGCAGAAAAGCAAGCTTAAAAGCGGCATACAGGCATTGCGTATTGAAGATGTGTGGGAAGAAGTGATGGGCAAGACCATTGCCAAATACACTGATAAGATACAGATCATCAACGCTACCCTCTTCATCACTACCAGTGTGGGGCCTTTAAAGAACGAACTGCTTTATCAAAAAGAAAAAATACTTGAACGGGTTAATGAGGCGCTGGGTGAAAAGACGATAAAGGATGTGGTCATAAAATAGGAATAGGTAATTAGGATTTAGGAATTAGGAATGAATGAGGCTGGCTCCATCCCAATTACTAATTACTAATTCCCACACCTTCTACTTATTCTTCAAACCCCTTACTGTATACCCTTCCGCTCTCAACAAGGCTATCAATCCTTTTTTGCCAACCAGGTGCCCCGCGCCAACGGCAACGAATAAAGCCTTCTTTTTCATGATCTCTTTTAATTGTATAACCCAGTTGATATTCCTTTTATCAAGCAGTATATCCTGGTTTAGTTCATCACCAAATTCGGGGCTAAGCATCATCTTTTCCAGGCTATCGAGGTTCTGTTTAAGATAGGCATTCATCAGTAATTCAAAATTGGCTTTTGATGATGCTATGCTGTCGATCGCCTTCAGCAGTTCCTTAGCCTGCAGGTCGTAAGGTATGCTGTCGAATACAGCAGCCTGCATGGCCATTGTTTCCAGGCCATTGATCTCTTTTGAATCTACTTTGGCAATTGCCATAATTTTTTCTTCAACGCTGCTAACCGAATTACAGGGCATCAGTTTAGGATATAATAAAGCCACCAGGAATTCGGGTTTCATTGCCCCGAAAAGTCCTAAACTCATTTTTAAGCTATCTCTGAAATAATCAGAAACTCTTTTATATTCCGCTGCTGTATAAAGATCCTTTAATTTTTTGCCATCCTTCATACTCATCAGCATGATTCCCTGCATTAAGATACCCGGGTCATCCATATCCAGCTCCAGATAAACTTCATCAGTGCCCGCAATTGCTTTCTTTAATGCTGCGCTGAAATTGATATCATCCCTGCATAAAAGGTGAAATGTTCCGAATATAAAGCTTGGTTTTGCAAGGCCATTGCCGCTTATTTCCCACAGCAGCGTATTGTTGTCAATATTTGTCTTTAAAGCGCTTATCTGTGCAGGTACGGGCTGCACGCCAATGGCAAGTACCATTATTAATATCCATTTGATCATAGGCTTAATCATAACTGAAATTAGGAATAAACATTTAAAAAAAGCTTTTACTATATTAGCCTAAATATTGCTTTATGAGAACATCCTGGTTTATCCTGCTCATAGTTTTGATCCTTTCCATTAATGTTTCTGCACAAAAACGCCAGCCTGCATTTGGTAAGGTTGATATAGCCGATCTTGAATTGAAGGAATGCGATTTTGATAAAGGCGCCGAAGCAGTTGTATTGATCGATTATGGCAATACTTTTTATGACCGGGGGACCGTAGGGTACTCGGCATTTAAAACTGTTTTTCAACGGCGCACACGTATAAAGATCTTAAAAGAAAAAGGAATAGCACAGGCTGATATTGAGATCCAATATTATACCAGTAATAATGAAGAAAGGGTTTTAAAGCTCAATGCCAATACCTATAATTTGGATGCGGCCGGTAAGGTTCAGACCACGGAAGTTAAAAAGAGTTCTATATACTCCAAAAAAATTGATGGTAATTATTCAAAAATGATCATTGCATTTCCCGAAGTTAAAGTGGGCAGTATCATTGAATATGCATATACTATTGAAAGAGAGACCTGGAACCTGAGGGACTGGTATTTTCAGCGTAGTATACCGGTGAAGTATAGCGAATACCAGTTAAAGATTCCGCAGATATTCCGTTTTTCAGTACAACCCTCTATTGTTGATCCGATTGAAGATAAGCAGCAAATTATTACGGAAGCCATATCCATGGACGAAGGTTTTATTGAGACCAATGTTTTAAAGAGTAATTATATTATGCGTAACCTGAAGGGTATCAAAGCTGAGCCCTACATGGGTTCTGCAAAGGATTATATGCAGCGGCTTGAATTCCAGATGACACAGATCCATTATAACGAGAACCGGATCGTTGACCTTAGTTTGAAATGGAGTGATGTGATGAAAAATCAATTAATAACAGCGGGTGATTTTGGGTTACAGCTTGAAAAATCAGTTGCCAATTCAAGATCATTTGTTGAGGAAGCAAAACAAATAACAGACCCGGAAACCCGGATGAAATTTATGTACAATACGCTGCGCAGCTCAATGAGCTGGAATGGTGATGAAGATTATGTGTATACAGATAAAGGCATCAATAGTGCCTGGGAAACAAAGAACGGCAATGTTGCAGATATTAACCTGTTACTGGTTAAACTTTTGAAAGATGCAGGAATAAAAGCAACGCCCATACTTTTCAGTACAAGGGATCATGGCCTGGTAGTGGCAGGCTATCCTGACCTGAGCCAGTTCAATTCAGTAATGGCCTATGTTGTGCTTAATGATAAGAGCTTTGTACTGGATGCTACAGATAAGTTCATCCATTATAAATTAGTACCTGAAAAAGTAGTGAACACTAATGGGTTTATAGTAGAAGGTGTGAACGGAACATGGAAGGAGATACTTTCGGGTAAAAGCAGGTATAAAGTGATGTCGGCAGTACAGGGCCAGATAGATGAATCGGGGAATATGAAAGGAAGCGGGTTGATCAACAGCTATGATTATGCAAGGGTACAAAGAGCGGAGGAATGGGTTCAGGATAAACAAAAATTCAGGGATGAACATTTTATCAAACCTTATCCTGCACTGCAGATCGAAGATATAACCATCAATTACCTGGAGGCAGATTCTATGCCGCTTGAGCAGAAGGTAAAATTCAACGCTGCATTGAACAGCTCGGGCGAATACCGGTATTTTTCGCTTAATCTTTTTTCCGACCTTGAAATTAATCCATTCATTGCTGATAACAGGGTATCGGATGTTGATTTTGGTGTACAGCGCCATTACACGGTTTTTGGCAACTACACTATTCCACCGGGATTTGTTTTTGATGGCCTGCCGGAAAATATTTCTTTGACCACTTCTGATAATGGGATCGTATTTAACCGTACCGTACAGGTTGATGCGAATTTGTTGAATGTAAAAATGACGCTTGATCTGAAAAGATCATTTTACCCGGCAGCAAATTATTCCGAGTTTAAAGATTTCTATAGAAAATTATTTGATAAATTGAATGAGCAGGTAGTTCTTAAAAAGAAAAC
>JBKJMZ010000125.1:0-20875 GCA_046596255.1 Ferruginibacter sp.
ACCAGTATCTTTGATGTTAATAGATCTTTTTTGGCAGGCGTACCTATCAAGTTTCCATGAAAACTAACAATGCCTTTCAACGCTTCCCCCATACGGGCAAAATTCAGTAACATGCCCCCGCCAAAGCAATAACCAATGCCGGCTATGTTTGCAGTATCAACCTGCTTATATTCTTTGAGTTTTGCTACTGCTGCATCAAAATGTTTTTTTGCCATGACAGGATCTTTATAAAATGGTTCTGCCAGTTTACCTGCAAGCTCCGGGTTATCAGCCGTACGATGGTTACCAAACATATCCACTGCCATAGCGATATAGCCCAATGCTGCCAATTCTCTCGTACGCCTTTTGGCATATTCATTCAGTCCCCACCACTCATGTACAACCAGCACGGCAGGACGCTTGCCTTCTAAATTTTCGTCGTATACAATATACCCGCCCATATTCAGGCTATCAAGTGTGTAGTTAATGTTTTCTTCTTTTATTTTTACTATTTTAGTTTCTGCTGATTTTACTTCATTGTTATTATTGCAGGAGAATAAGATCACTGCAGCAAGGAGTACAATAAAAGGCTTTGCTATTTTCATATTTTTTTGTGGGTTGGTTAAATGATTGGAATAGTGATGCTGTAAAAGTACATATTCCAACTAATTTATAGGTCAGGGATATTTAGCCTGCTTCTTTAATTTTTTTAGCTTAAGGTCTTTTAGTTTTACCAGGTAAATGTTTTCTATCCTTCGCTGGCCTGTAACTTTGGTACGGGAGAATGAGAAATAGCCGGAGCTAAGGTCAATAGTGGGACAAAATTCTGAATCTTGCGTATTAATACTGCTGCCCAGGTTGATTGGAATGCTCCACCGGTCTTTCTTTTTAAAACTGATATAAAGGTCACTATTGCCAAAGCCCCCATCCCTGTCGGAAAAGAAAATAAGATAATCTTCACCTGCAGAAATATAAGGATTGGATTCTGCTTTTGAAGTATTGATCACTGTATCAAGCGGCACTGCCTTTAAGTAGCGGCCGTTCACAAAATAACTTACATAAATATCGTTGTTTTCGATCCTGCGGGTAAAATAGATATTGTTATTGGAAGAGATGGTAGCATAGAACTCGCTGGCTTTTGTATTAATAGAGTCACCGAGTAACGCTGGTTCAGTCCACCCGGCAGCAGTCCTGTACACTGCATATATATCAAAATTCCTGTCATCACTTTTATTAACATTGAAAAGAATGGTTTTGCCATCTGGCGATACCGCCGGGTCGATCTGTTTGTATTTGAGATCTCCAAAAAATGCCGGTACCGGTTTACTCCATTTCCCATTTTCTTTTGTGGATTGAAATAGCTGTAATGTATCCCTTCCTCCGAAGGCGTTCACAAAATATACATGCCTGCCATCGGGAGTAAATGCGGCACCAAAAACTGTATTATTGGAAATATTTCCGGGATTGAAAATGGTTACCTGGCTAATAGTTGCAGTGGTGAAAAAGAACATGGTTCCAAAAAGCATAAAATATCTTATCATTTTTTAAAGGTAAAAATATTTTACTGCAGGAGACAACTGTTCATATTGTTTTTAACTCCACTCATCATTTTTTAGTGATCTTGCTAACTGGATATTATTTAACTCGAATAATAATTTTCATGAAAAAGATCTTCATCAGCTTTCTTCTTTGGTTACCGGCACAGATAAGTTTTGCCTGCATCACTTATAAACCATCATAGCAAAGGCGATATCAGCAGCAAATTCAGCTTTCCTGATAAAAAGATAAAGCAAACCGTTTTGCAACAAGCCATTAGCGAAGGCAGTAGGCGAGTGCCCATATCAAAAAAAAGAGAAAGAGACACTGCTAAATTTTGAGTACGGCACTTAGTCAACATATTTCAGGACTATACACTCCTGTGTTTTAGAATGGTAATTTATTTAATGTCAGGCATTCTTGTAACGTCTTCAATATGAATTAGGGTTAATTTCCAATCCCCATTTGGTTGTTTTGTCCAAACCAGATTGTAATTCCCTTTTTCTTTAAGAACAGGTCCACCTGGTGGCGTCAAGTCACATGTATATGTTCCCCCGTCGTATGCGATTTTGTTGTCGCTGTCTTTAATTATAGATGAAGTCTTAATGTTGCTTAAAACTTTAACGCCACCACTTATCCAATTGTTTGCAATTGCTGGATGTCCATTGTGAATTAATGAGTCGTTCATAACAAAGGCATTGTCAGCAATTGTTTTCATAATAGCTGCAGAGTCTTTGTTATTCCAGCCTGCAAGGAATGCCGCCATCAATGAGTCAATATTGGCAGGAGTGGTCGAAATGCTTTTCTCCGAGGTCTGATTGCAACTTATTACTGTTACAAATGCTAAAAAAAGTGTCAGGTGTTTCATTATGTAAGATTTAGTTTTTGAATTTGATAAGATGTTGTTTTAGCTGTTAACGTTCGAAACCCTTGTTCGTTTTGGTATTTACCAACTGTCCGGAACTGATGTTAAATTTATAATAAAAAGCCGAAGTTTAAAACTAATGCCGGCAGAATTACGTTTGCTGAAACTAAAGCTTGGATATACAGTTGGTAGCAGTTACATTTGTCCAAGGTATGCAAACACACTAAAACGTTTGTCGATTTTAATTAGGTTGTGAATAAGGCCTAAACAACTGTCCAAGTCTCGATAGCAAAATGGGGCATCTGTTTTTATATTGTCATTTGCAATCATTTCGGGAATATAAATTTTTTCTCTTAATGCGTCATAGTCAAATGTAGATGCAAATTCTTTGGCTTGACCTCTAGACATTACTCGTCCTGTTCCGTGGCAAAGTGAGTTGTAAGTATTTTCAACTTCATCTGTTGCTGTTATTAAAACTACATCGCCATTCATATTTGATGGAACAACTGTCTGTTCGCCTGATGTGACTTTAACAGCACCTTTTCTAATAATTACACCTTCGTCTGTCAACTCAAAATGGTTGTGATTTTTATCAAGTACAATGCTTAGTTGTCCAAAATATTTTTCAAGTATTTTGAATATTTCAAAACGATTATCTTTTGCCCATTCGCAAACATCATAGAATTTGGCGTCAAACTTTTGTGGACTGTCAATTAAATCTTCTACAAGTTTTGACTCATTTCTCGAACCGGTATGAATTAGAAATGAAATTTTATCGTCTGTGAAAGATTCCAAAGCGTCAAGAAAATGATTACCTGAACCTAAGTCGCCAAGTTTGCCTTTGTTGGCTTGAATGTCATAATAAATTTTGTCCCACTTTTCCTTTTTGAAATCTTCTTTTGAAATATTTGCTTCGCATAATAACATTCCACAACCGCAATCTGAAATTGCAAACTTTCTCCAATTTTCTTGCTTCGTAAATACAACTGTTCCTGTTGGTAAAGGGGATTTTCCTGGGCAGGCATCTGGAAAGAAAATTACTTTTTCAGCTTCTAAGTCATGGGGCAACCAACCATAAACTTTGTTTAAAGGTTCTGCCGAATAATTTATCACTTCCATATTTCTCGTTTCTGTATTGTAGGGTGTCGGTGAGTAATTGCTACCAACACATAAATATACTCTACTCCGGATACAATTTTATGTGGTTATCAACGAAAATATGTAACAGCACTAGGGCCCTCAATCTTCTTACTTGAAACTATGAGGGCAAGAAAAAATCCCATTGTTACAATGGGATTATAGATTTTATTTAGATTTCTCCTGCGTCGAAATGACAAATGAATTACACATCCGTTGCCTCGCCATAAGCTACTGCTGTAGCTTCTTTCATACCTTCACTCATAGTAGGGTGAGGATGTACTGCATTTAATATTTCATGAGCCGTGGTTTCCAGTTTACGGGCAACAACTGCTTCTGCGATCATTTCTGTTACATTCATACCTATCATATGGCAGCCTAAGAACTCGCCGTACTTTGCATCGTAAATAACTTTTACAAAACCTTCTGTGGCACCTGCTGCACTTGCCTTACCACT
Organism: Ferruginibacter sp.; assembly: GCA_046596255.1. Classification (GTDB taxonomy): domain Bacteria; phylum Bacteroidota; class Bacteroidia; order Chitinophagales; family Chitinophagaceae; genus Ferruginibacter. Next base: position 3,975 of record JBKJMZ010000125.1, read on the forward strand.
TGCCATGAAAGGGAACTTGCCAACCTTCACTTCATAACCGGCATCCTTGGCCGCTTTTTCGGTATAGCCTACGCTGGCAATTTCCGGTGTGCAATAAGTACAACCAGGAATATTGTTATAATCCATCGGCTCAGGCTTATGACCGCAGATATGCTCCGCGGCATTGATGCCTTCCTTGGCAGCTACGTGTGCAAGCGCCTGTCCGGGTGTGCAATCGCCAATAGCATAAATACCTGGAACATTGGTTTGTCCATTTGCATCAACAGTTATTTTTCCTTTGTCCGTTTTAATTCCAAGTGCTTCAAGGCCCATGTTCTCGATGTTGGCAACAACACCAACAGCGCTTAATAAAATATCTGCTTCCAGAACCTGTTCGCCTGCTGATGTTTTTACTGTTGCTTTTACGCCTTCACCGCTGGTATCAACTTTTGTTACTTCGGCACTGGTCATAATGGTCATGCCCTGTTTTTTAAATTGCTTTTCAAGTTCCTTGCTGATGTCTTCATCTTCAACCGGTACCAGCCTCGGCATAAATTCTACCATAGTAACTTTTGTACCAATGCTGTTGTAGAAATAGGCGAACTCGCTGCCGATGGCACCGCTTCCGCATATGATCATGGTCTTGGGTTGGTTTGGCAAAACCATGGCTTCCCGGTAACCCACTATTTTTTTACCGTCGATGGGCATGCTGGGTAATTCACGTGCCCTGCCACCGGTTGCCAGTATGATATTCTTAGCTTCAAGCACCTGTTTGGTACCATCGGCTGCTGTAACTTCTAATTTATTAGCAGCTATCAGCTTACCATTGCCCATCACCACATCTATCTTATTTTTCTTCATCAGGAACTGTATACCCTTGCTCATTTTATCGGCTACACCACGGCTGCGGGTAATGATACCGCCAAAATTGGTGGTTGGGTTTTCAACATTGATACCATAACTGGTGGCATGTTTTGCATATTCAAATACCTGGGCGCTTTTTAGTAAGGCTTTAGTGGGAATACATCCCCAGTTCAAACAAATACCACCGAGGCTTTCCCTTTCAACAATTGCTACTTTTTTACCAAGCTGGCTTGCCCTGATCGCTGCAGGATATCCACCGGGTCCGCTTCCAAGTACTATTACGTCGTATGCCATGATCAATAAAAAATTAAGAATTAAAAATTAAAAATGAAGAACAAGGGCTAACTGATTTAGCAGGTTGCAAATTTAGCTTGAAAGCTTGTATCAGCCAAAAGAACCTCACCCGACCTCACCCTCCATCTGAGCTACGCTCGTTCCTTTACAAGGAACTCCTAAAGGAGAGGGGTTGGGGTGAGGTCTTTTAACGTTTTACGGATGCGTAGCTAACTTATTTCTATGTATTTTTAAGCATGATTAAAAGAATTGCTTTAGGCTTTATAATGATTGCCTTTGTTATGGTTGTTAAGAGCCAAACCATTGCCAAATGGAAAATAGAAGATGTGGTAAGATCCTTTTCTGCAAAGAATGATACGGTTTACATTGTAAATTTCTGGGCTACTTTCTGCAAGCCCTGCAATGAAGAGATACCTGATTTTATAAGGATAGCTGACAAATACAGGAACCAGAAAGTAAAACTGCTGCTCGTAAGTTTAGACCTGGCATCTTATGTACCCGTTAAGTTGCCTACTTTTATTAAAAAGAATAATTACAAGACCAACCATGTCTGGCTTAATGAGACTGATGCAGATAAGTTTTGTCCGATGATCGATCCCAAATGGAGCGGAGCCATACCTGCAACCATTATTGTGAACAACAACACGGGCTATAAAAAATTCGTGGAAGACCAGATCACACCGGAGGAGTTTGAATCATCTATAAAAGAAGCGATGGGAGGGAAGGCCATGAACAAATTTGTTGCACCGATGATCAATGCGGAAGTAATAGAGGATAAGACTACCAATCCCATGGCGGAGATAAAAGAATTTGTAAAATTCAAATCTGCAGACAGTTCCGTGTATTCTATCAGCGGGGGTAAGGTTACCATGATCGCTAAAATAGACAACATGAGAGTAGTGATCATTCAAAAAGATGGCCTGTTCTATACCTATTCAAACCTTGGGTCTACCAATTTAAAAAAAGGGAGTGAAGTAAAACTAAACCAGTTGATCGGCTATGCTGCTTACGACCTTGATGGGATCAGTCCTACACTTGAATTATATATTTCCGATACAGATAAGAATCTGCAGCTTGGCAAGTCTAATTTTATTGAACGTAAAGATCCAAAGCTCACCGACCATTCTATTGAACTGAACCTTCAGGAACCACAATAAAAGTTTTAAGAATAGCTCCGTTTAATTTATAGATTTATTTTCCGCTGCCTGCGTTGCAGGTATTGATGATAATAAAAAATCAGTTTACCAACTCATGGCAAACTGATTTTTATTATAAATGTCTTTTAATAATCTTTATCAAAATTCCCAATTCCCAATTCCCTATTTCTATTTATTCCTCTTAATCGTACACCCAACACTCCTGCTTTCTTTAATGCTGATATCTTTACCGGCAACTAATTCTTTAAGCGCTTCCTGCAGATGAATACGCTTAATGGCTGTAACATCTGATGGGCTGTCATCTATAGCGCCATGGTAAACCAGTTTTAAATTCTTATCAAATAAAAAACATTCAGGTGTGCGGTTTGCACCAAAGGCATCGGCTACTTCATGGTTCTTATCTACTACATAATTCCATTTATAACCCTGGTCTTTTGCATACTGTTTCATAGCATCAAAACTGTCATCTTCTCCACGGTAAGCTTCATTACTGTTGAGGATGATTACGCCCACATTATTCTTAGAAGCAAAGTTGCTGATCTCAATGGTGCGTTCCTGGTTCTTAACTACATAAGGGCAGGTATTGCAACTGAACATTACCAATATGCCATTTTCTTTTTTCGCATCTTTCATGGCGATCTCTTTACCTGAAACATCCTGCATTTTAAGATTGGCCTTTGGCATATTGCTGCCGATCTTCAGCGGATCGCCATGGGTAAAAGCCAGCGTTGCTACAGTTGCTATGGCAGTTAGCCCAATTAATATTCTTTTCATGGCTGTAATTTTTGTTAAAGATAATTAATGGGATGGAGTTTTTGCAACCACTCATGTAGTTTTATGCGCTGCTTCCTGTTTTTCTTTTACATCCCGCCTGTCGGCAATGGATTTCAGGGATTTGATGCTGACATTCAGCTCAAAACCGATCAGTAATACGAGTGAATTAATGTATATCAGCACCATTAATACAATGATGGTACCAATCGAGCCATAGAGGGCATTGTACTTACCAAAGCTGTTCACGAAGGTAGAAAAACCCATGGATGCGAGGATACTTAGGCTGGTAGCAAGGATGGCTCCGGGGGAGGTAAGTTTCCAACGCTTTTCCACTGCGGGTGCATATTTATAGATAGAGGCGATAGAATAAAAGATAAGCGCAATAATGAACAGCCAACGCAGGTAAGCGATGATGGTTAACCAGAAAGCGCTTCTCAACCCAAACCATTTTAATACAGCTCCCTGTGTAATCAGTACAATGAGGCAGCCCAGCACCAGTCCAAAAAGCAAAGTGGTAAGCCGGATGGCAACCCATCGTGTATGTAGTCCTTTTCTCTTGGCAAATCCCATGTATTTTTTATTGAAGGAACGCATGATACCCATCATGGCATTGCTGGCAAAATAAAGTGCTGTTAATAAACCGAACGACAAAAGGCCAATAACAGGCGTATTAAAAAAAGTATCATCAATGAAATTGATTATCGTCTTATCAACACCCTGGGCAGGAACAATATCTTTAATGATGAGTTTAAGCTGGTTGAGGATATCCTTTTTCTTAATAAAGGGGAGGTGCGGTATCAGCGTAAATAAAAATAAAAGAGCAGGCGGTATGGCCATGATGAAATTATAAGCAATGGCCGAAGCTCTTTCGGTGAGCCCAACCGTTTTTACCTGCATGTAAAAGAATTTCACTACATCGTAGAGGGGTACACCTTCAAAGCCCGGCAGGTGCCAGTGCTTACTCTTATTGAGAATAAAAGCAACCGGAGCACTGTTAATTATTTTGCGTTCAAGTTTTATCATTTACAAAACGGCTTGCTGCAAGTTACTCAATTGCAGCCGGGGCATTGGTGATGTACTTATTTATTTGCTTTTGCTGTAACCAGGCTATCGAGTGCCTGCTGGTATGCTTTGGCAAATACCAGGTGTTCGGGGTACGTAGTTGCAAAATTTGAGTAGCCATTAAAATCGGGCTTTGCTACAAAATAAATATAGTTTGTTTGGGGTGCATTTAAAACTGCATCAATGGTTTTAACCGATGGCGTGCAGATAGGTCCCGGGGGTAATCCTGTATTCTGGTAAGTATTGTAAGGAGATTGGTAAGCCAGGTGGCCATGCAATATCCTGGTCAATGCAAAATTCTTTAAAGCAAATTTTACAGTAGGATCAGCCTGTAATTTCATACCTGTTGCCATCCGGTTCATATATACACTAGCTATCTTTCCTTTATCGCCTTCTTTATTGGTCTCTTCCTCCACGATACTAGCCATGGTATACACCTGTTGGGGTGTAAGATTCAGTGCCTTTGCCTTTGCCAGTCTTTCTGCATTCCAGAATTTTTGTTTTTCTGAATAGAGTTTATCCATAATTTTTTGTGGAGACGTATTCCAGTAAATGCTATAGCTATTCGGGATCACAGCGGTCAATACGGTATTGCTGTTCACTCCATATTTGCGCAGGTTCTCCGGATTATTTAATACCTGCATCACTGCAGCAGAATCTGTTTCAAAATTGCCAGCGATCTTTTGGGCAAGATCTTCCTTCAACCTAAGCTTATTAATTACAAGGTTAACCGGCTCCTGGTTGCCGGAGCGGAGCATACGCAGTAATCCTAAAACACTGGTACCGCTTTTGATCCTGTACCTGCCTGCTTTAACCCGCTGGGGATATTTTAACTGTTTGGCCAGCATGTCGAAGAAAAAAGTATTGTTAAGGAGTTTCTGTTCAATCAACGATTGTTTTACATCGCTATAAAAAGAACCTGTTCTTACATAAAAGTATTTTCCTTCGGGAACCGAAACGGTTGGGCCTACAACCTGCCATGCAGCATAACCGCAAATGATCAACAGGATAAGTACTATCCAAAAAATTGGTTTCTTTTTCATATTAAACAAAGTAAAATATTCCGATGTACGAATTTGTGTATTCACAAAAGTATGCAATACCGGTATACTTCGGCACAGGTCAGAAAGTACCAAATGCCAGCGCCTTAGCCTTGTACCGAATTTCCGCCAACACACAAACCCACTAAAGGAAATTTTATTTGGCATCAAAAAACCCCGTCGTTAACCGACGGGGTTCAAAAATATTTTATAAAATATTATTTAGGTTTATTGCTATCACCCACAGCCGGAACAGTAACCGTATTTGCAGGAGCTGCAGGTGGAGGTGTTTTTGAGTTCACATTCTCCATTAATTCTTTATTGGGAGCAGCGCCTTCTCCATCTTTTGGTATAAAAGCAGGAGAAATAACGCAAAGGATACCAACAATTGCGGCAAATAGCCAGGTGCCTTTTTCAAGTACATCGGTTGTTTGCTTAACACCCATGATCTGGTTACCAAAACCGCCGAAGCTGCTGGAAAGTCCACCACCTTTAGGATTTTGTACCAAAACGATAAATCCTAATACCACAGAGGCAATGATCACTAAAATTCCAAATAAAACTAACATATTATATTCCTTTTAAGTTTTCTATTTTGGCTGCAAAGTAAGCGCTTTTGTGAGGATTAAGCAAACTTAATTTCTGGTACACTTCGCCTGCTTTGCCCCTCTTACCCTGTTTTACAAACACTTCGGCCATAGCTTCGGTTAAAACCTCAGGTTCTGCATTGCTGGTCTCGGCCAGCGCCTGTATATTATCATCAGGTTTAATATCCAGGTCTGTGGTATTCATCACGTGTACTTTCTTCATGGTCTTAAGCCACTCGGTAAAACTTTTAAGTTGTTTACCCAGTTTATCTGCTGTTTGCATCTCTTCGGTTAATTTGATCCCCTGTGATGCAAAATAATCCACCATGTGCATGGGTTCAAAAAGCATAGCTTCATTAGGGATCGTTCTTTCCTGGGGAATCTTCAATTCAATTTTCATGGGTTCAATTTCTTTTTCCATGTCAACTGTATCTTCTGTATTGTCTGCTTCATCACTGGGCGAACGGTCCACACCCGATTTTTTCTCAATAACTGCTGCTGTCATTTCAGGGGGAGGCTCAACTTTTTCAACAGCAGTCTCTGCTATTTCAATTACTGGTTCTGCCATTTTTATAACCGGCTCCGTCTTTTCAGTTTGCGGTAAGATGATCTTTGTTTCATTAGTTGGCTGCTGCAATTGGTAATGCAGCCAATGCGGGTTATTGAAAAGTATATTGGTTTTTACGGCCTGACTGTCAAATGCTTCGGTACCTGTGGCGGTTTGTTGCAGCAGGAAGAATTGAGCCGGCGAAAAATAAGGATGCTCTTTACTGATCTTTTCCAGGAATTCTATATTACCGGTTTCGGAAAAATTCCTGTCAAAAATGGATTCAAAAATAGCGGCGTTGTTCTGCATTGTATATGTCTGATTCTGCATTACCAGTTAGAAAAGATCTTATTAAAAATGGCCTCGGTCAGGTTCCTGGATATCTCATCGCCTTTCTGTTGCTCAACCTGGTTGAGGCTGAGGTTTGCATCAAAGTCTACACTATAAGTTACATCGGCTTCAAAATTCTTTGTCTCATCAAGTGTATTTTTAAATATCAGGTGAAAGGTAGCCGTTAACCTGTTGAGGCTTGTACTGCTGTTGGTGATACCTGTTGAGCTTGTATAATAGGCCGAAACAAAACCACTGATATCATAATGCGCATCATCATCATTGGTTTGGCGCAAACGTGTTGTGCTGATGATCTTTTGTTTTAATTTTTCTGTTACTTGTGGACTTAACTGCGGGTTCTTATATTCAGCCTTGTTCTCAAAATAATTCACCCGGAATGTTTTTACTTCCACAGGAATAGGAGAGGTGTCCTTAAAACCATAGCGGCAGGTAGCAAAGTTGAATAAGGCAATAAGCAATAAGGCAATAAGCAATAAAACTATCCTATTGCCATGCATTTGCTTATTGCCCATTGCCCATTGCCTATTGCCTATTGAATCATTCTTCAATATCATACTCTTTTAATTTTCTGTACAAGGTCCTTTCACTGATGCCAAGATCCAGCGATGCATCTTTACGTTTGCCCTTATGTTTCTTTAATGCTTTTATGATGAGCTCTTTTTCTTTGTCAACTATGCTTAATGATTCTTCCACGTCCTCATGGTGATGGATCGCTTCCCCCTTATTATGTGCCAGGAAAACCGGCTTTGAAGAAGCGATCGATGTATTGTTGCTATTCAGTTCCGCAAATGACTGATCATTATAAACCGGTGCATGTCCACGGGATTCTGCGAACTGGGCAATATTTGGATTCTGTAAAAGATCAAAGAACATTTTCTTCAGTTCATTCACATCTTTCTTCATGTCGAAGAAAAGCTTGTACAAGATCTCTCTTTCGTTTGCAAATTCACTCTGGCTCACCGAACCTGCGCCACCTGCCAGCACCGGCAACCTTGAATAATTATGCTCGGGTAAAAAACTTTTCATGGTAGCTGCATTAATGAACTTATCCTGCGTTAGCACCGATATCTGTTCTGCAATATTCTTCAATTCACGAACATTACCCGGCCATGGATAATTAATTAACACTTCTTTAGCCCCTTCATCCAATTGTACCGGCGTGCCTTTATACCTGTCGGAAAAATCGGTAACGAATTTCCTGAAGAGTAAATAAATATCTTCCTTTCTTTCTTTTAAAGAAGGCACCCTGATAGGAACTGTATTCAACCTGTAATAAAGATCTTCCCTGAAACGGTTTGTTCGGGTATGCTCAATAAGTTCTTTATTGGTTGCTGCAATTACCCGTACATCTGTTTTCTGCACTTTGCTGCTTCCTACACGGATATATTCACCTGCTTCCAGCACACGTAATAAACGAGCCTGTGTGCCTAGTGGCAGTTCGCCGATCTCATCCAGAAAGATGGTACCGCCATTCACCGTTTCAAAATAACCTTTGCGGCTGTCTACTGCACCGGTGAACGATCCTTTCTCATGCCCAAATAATTCTGAATCAATAGTACCTTCAGGTATTGCGCCACAGTTCACTGCAATAAAAGGATTGTGCTTTCTTGGACTTAATGTATGAATGATCTGTGAGAAGACTTCCTTACCCACGCCACTCTCTCCATTGATGAGAACGCTCAGGTCAGTATTGGCTACCTGTACTGCAATATTCAATGCATGATTCAACCCGGGAGAGTTTCCGATGATACCGAAACGATTTTTAATTGATTGTAATTCCATCTACGGGTGTAAAATTTTAGTTACTTCTTCTTTTAAAATGGGAAGATATTTTTAAATAATTCGTCACAAATCGCTAGGTCTTACCATATCATAATTATGTACTATAATGTGTCGTAAACCTTTTATCTTTTCCTTATCTGATATTTGGATTGTGTTATTTATTCTATCTGCCTGATAAAGTGCTTCGCCGATTATAGCAAACCTTCGGCAAAGGGCATCAAATAACAATTGTTTTGATTCTATATAAAGAGGTGTATTAACTGATATTGTATATACTTCAATATCATTAATTGAAAGCCGGATGTCTTCAAGATATTTTTCAATACTATGCTTCATATATTTTAACCTTATATTTTAAAATACTTTGTAAAAAATATTTATTGCTAATATTTTTGTCGGGTACCAAATCAACTTTTCTGCCTGTTATTTCTTCAAGTTTAAACTTTAAATCAAAATAGTCGTAATCACTTACCGGCATACCTGTGTCATCTGATATCATTGAGAAAAGAAAATCAATATCGCTTTCATTTGTAAAGTCTGTTTCTCTGCTTGCAGAGCCGATTAAATACAATGCCTGTAACTGCATCTGTTTACATGTTTCAATATTTTGTGGTAATTTATTTTTTATTAGTGCTATCATATTTCAATTTATAAAATCTTTCCAATTAAAGTTCCTGCTGTGCAGTCAATTATTTTAACTATTACATATTTCCCCACTTTTAAATTTCCTTTTTCAAACACTACCACTTTATTCTGGTCGGTTCGGCCATAAAGTTCAAGTTCACTTTTTTTTGATTTGCCCTCAATAAGCACTTTACGTGTTTTACCAACTTCTTTTTGCATGGCAAGTAAAGAATGCCCCCGATATAGATCTACCATTTCCTGCAATCTTCTTTTCTTTACTTCTAATGGCACATCATCTGCAAATCTTCTTGCTGCCAATGTCCCCGGCCTTTCGGAATAGAAGTACATATAGGCAAGGTCATATTTGCAATATTCCATCAGGCTTAAAGATGCCTGGTGGTCTTCTTCCGTCTCGGTACAAAACCCGGTTATCATATCTGTTGAAATGCCGCAATCCGGTATCAGTTCCCTGATGCGGTTGACTTTGGCGATATACCATTCCCGGCTGTATGTGCGGTTCATCAACTGCAATACCCGGCTGCTGCCACTTTGTACCGGCAGGTGAATATAATTGCAGATGTTAACATACTTAGCAATGGTATGCAGCACATCATCAGTAATATCCTTGGGATGTGAAGTGGAAAAACGAACACGGAGGAGGGGTGAGATCAGGGCAACTTGTTCAAGAAGCAATGCGAAAGTCACAGCCCCCCCGCCCCCCAAGGGTGGAGAAATAGCACCCTGAGAATGCAGTGTATTTTCTGGATTCGCAAACTCTTCCAAACTCCCCCCTTGGGGGGTCGGGGGGGCCTGGTAATAACTATCTACATTCTGTCCCAGCAGTGTCACTTCTCTATATCCATCTTCAAATAAGGTTTTGCATTCGTTGATGATGGATGCAGCATCACGGCTTCTTTCTCTTCCCCGGGTAAATGGTACCACGCAAAACGAACACATATTGTTGCAGCCCCGCATGATGCTCACAAAAGCAGTAACGCCATTGCTGTTTAAACGGATGGGCGCAATATCTGCGTAGGTCTCATCGCGGCTTAATAAAACATTTACAGCTTTTTGCCCGGTCTCTGCTTCTTCAATAAGCCCTGGCAAGCTGCGATATGCATCCGGTCCGATCACCATATCAACCAGTTTTTCTTCCTCGATGAATTTGGCTTTTAAGCGCTCGGCCATACAACCCAGCACACCCACCAGCATTCCCGGCTTTTCTTTTTTCAGGCTGCGGAATTCAGTGAGTCTTTTTCTTACCGTGGTCTCCGCCTTTTCACGAATTGAGCAGGTATTTATGAAGATGAGATCAGCTTCTGTATAATTGGTTGTTGCACCAAAACCATTCTCCAGCAAAATAGAAGCCACCACTTCACTGTCGGCAAAATTCATTGCACAGCCATAGCTTTCTATGTAAAAATATTTTTTAAAAGCATAAGCTTTATTCCTAACGGGTGCAAATGCTTCGCCCTGCCTTGCCTCATCATGCGGTTTATTTATAACCAGGTCCAACATCAATACCTTTTTTTAGAGCTGCAAAGATAATATAAAGCAGGGAGATTGTGACAGTATGTCAGCCGGATTTCGTCTACGTAGATAAAGAATTAGTTCAATCTGCCGTTAAAAGATTAATTTCACAGCCTGACTTCTTTCATTTCCCTCCGGCTTCAGGGCATTTTGAAGAACAAAATTCAGCACTAATTATTATGAATAACAATTTGTATATCGTTCGTCATGGTAAAATGCTGATAGAACAAAACAATAAACCCGATTACCTGCATTTATCAAAAGAGGGTATCGATTTTGGTTTATTCCTGGATAATTATTTCAAGGACATTTATTTTGATCATATCCTTTATCAATCTATTGATGTAAAAACATCTGATCCTTATAACCGCTGCCGTCAAACTATCAGGGGAACTAAAGGGGTGAAGACCGAATTTGATAAAACACAGCTCAGCAAGATCTTTGCTGATATCAGTAAGGCAGAGGGCGGCAGGCAAAATGTATTATTATGTTTCCGTACAGAAGCTTATAATGTCATCAGCAATATTATCGGTACTTATTCTGAAGAACATTTCAATAAAGATTATAACCGCATATTCCATTTCAGGTTCTCAGGCAACAATTATGAATTTGTTGGGAAGATCAATACGGAAGAGAAAATAACGGCTTAGTTTTTTGCATAAAAAGAGCCGTCTTGCCTTTGGCTGGACGGCTCTTTTTAATTTAAAAAGTTATTACCATATCCTCGTTCTCAACTCAGGTGCCTTATACATCTTATCACCAAACTTTACATTAAATGCTTTGTAAAAAGCTTCCATATTGATAAGCGGACCATTTGCACGATACATCCCGGGTGCATGGTTATCAGTAATGATACGTTGTGCTGCAGCCTCAGGTAAAATGTTGTTGCGCCAAACCTGTGCCCAGTTCAAAAAGAAGCGCTGATCGGGTGTAAAGCCATCTATCTTTTCCTTTCCCATTCCCTGCGGGGTATTTTTAAATGCCTCGTATGCAATACTTAATCCGCCAAGGTCGGCAAGGTTTTCACCCAGCGTAAGTTTTCCATTTACGTGTATTGTGTCCAGCACGGTGTAGGCATTGTATTGATCCACCACTTTGTCGGCACGTTTTTTAAACTCATCTGCATCCGCTTTTGTCCACCAATCCTGCAGGTTACCGTCAACATCAAACTGGCGGCCCTGGTCATCAAAGCCATGGGTCATTTCATGCCCGATCACAGCTCCAATGCCCCCGTAATTAATGGCATCATCAGCTTCAAAATCAAAGAAAGGGAAGCGGAGGATAGCAGCAGGAAAAACGATCTCATTCTTCTGAAGGCTATAATAGGCATTCACAGTTGACGGGGTGATTAACCACTCGCTTTTATCAACGGGCTTGCCTAACTTATTTATATTATCCTGGTATTGCCATTGGTTTGCACGGCGTAAATTTCCAAGGAAGTCGTTCCTTGAAATAACCAGTCCGTCATAATTTTTCCACTTATCAGGGAAGCCGATCTTTTTAACGAATGCATTTAATTTACCAAGTGCCCTTTGTTTGGTATCACTGGTCATCCAGTCTAAATTCTTTATGCGGCTGCTGAAAGTAGTAGCCAGGTTGTTCACCAGTTCAAGCATCCTCGTTTTTGTAGCCTGGTTAAAATATTTATCTACATACAATTGTCCCAGCAATTCCCCCAACTGGCGATCGATCAATCCACTCATACGCTGCCAGCGTGGTGTTTGTTCTTTTTGACCGCTCAGGGCCTGGTTGTAGGCAAAATTTGCATTTACAAAAGCGCTGCTGAGGTAAGGTGCAGCATCTTTTAATACATTCCATTTCAGATAAACTTTCAGGTCATCCAATGAAGCTTTACCTAATAAAGAATCAATGAAGACCATGAATTTGGGGTTGCTCACATTTACACTATCCTGCTTTGTTTTATAACCGAGCTGTGTTAAAATATTGCTCCAGTTCAGGTTTGGTGTTTTGGCAGTTAAACCTGCAACAGAAAATTTGTTGTATAATTTATTAGGATCCCTCATTTCAACACGGCTCAACTGGGCGCCTGCCAAAGCAGTTTCAAGCTGCATGATGGTTATAGCATTGGTCATCGCTTTTACCTGGTCATCGCCTGTTAGTGTGAACAATTTAATAATGTACTGGGTATAATCTGTTCTTATTTTCTGGCTACGTGCATCGGACTTTAAATAATAATCCCTGTCGGGCAAAGTAGTTCCTCCCTGGCTGATGCCGATGATATATTTGCTTACATCTTTAAGATCCTGGCTTACACCTATGCGGTATAAAGGAGAGCTAACAGACTCTGACCTCAGTTTATTCATATATCTCAAAAGCTCTGCTTTGGAACTTAAAGCAGTTATGGCAGTGAGGTAAGGGCTGATAGGTTTGTAACCTAGTTTTTCGATAGCAAGGCTATCCATGGCACTTGCATAAAAATCGCCAACCCTTTTCATCAGTTCATTATTACCGGCTGTTTTTGCTGCACTTTCAAGCAACCCTTTCAGTGCTTGTGAACTTTCTTCAGCAAGTGCATCAGTGCTACTCCACTGGGTTTTTGAGCCAGGTATAGGCGTCTTCTTTATCCAGTTACCATTGGCATACAGGTAAAAATTATCACCAGGCTTTATCGAAAAATTCATGTTGGCCGAATCGATGAATTTTTTTCTGGCTGCGTCGGGGTCACCATTAGATGCACCAGCTTCACTTTGGTACACCGGCTGCTGGCTTCTTTTTAATTCCGCTGTCTGTTGTGCGGCTGCGTTTGCTTCCTCCTGTTGTTTTAATATTTTCCTGTTCTTAGCACTCTTTACCGGGTCAGGATCTTTACCGGTTTGAGACATGGTTAGTGCGGGCATAAATATACCGCCAGACATAATTATCAGAAAAAGAATTCTCTTCATAACAATTTACTTTATTTGCAAAAATAAAATTAGGTATACTCACATGAACTGCAATAAGAAAAATAGGCAAGCGGTAAAACCTGCTTATAAAATGGTTTAAAGTGCTGTATTTCATTATTTTTACGCCTTATATTATTCGCATTGCTAAAACCTATTACGTTTTTTCTTTTTTTGTTGTTCCCCATTTCGGGATATTCTCAAAACCCTGTTCCGGCAAATGGTTTAATTATTGGCTCCCTTTTGGACGCTGATAACAGCAAGGCAGTTTCCAATGCAAGCATCAGCCTGAAATTATTGGCAGATATCACAAAGGATAATATTCAATTAAGCCTGGAGAACGGGGAATTCATTTTTGATAAGCTGGGTTATGGATATTACAGGTTGCAGGTAAATGCCGTTGGGTATAATGTAATGATCATCGACAGCATCCATATCCGGGCCGAGCGTTTTGATTTTGACCTGAATGATATAAGGCTGAATAAAAGATCGGCCACGCTGCAGGAAGTTGTCATCTATGCAGAAAAACCGCTTATTGAAAATAAAGATGGAAAGCTCATCTTTAATACGGGTGAGTCGGCCTTAAGTTCGGGTGCAACAACTACTGAACTATTAAAGCAAACACCGCTGGTGAATGTAGACAATGATGGCAAGATATTATTGCGGGGTAAAGAAGTAAAAGTGCTGATCGATGACAAGCCCGTTGAGCTTGATTCAAAGCAATTGCAGGACCTGCTGGAAAGTATGCCCGGCAGCTTGATCGAAAAGATAGAAGTGATGACCACGCCACCACCCCAGTATGCCAATGAAAGGGGAGGTGTTATCAATATTGTGACAAAGAAGGGTAAAGTAGGATTTAATGGTAAGATCAATGTAAATTATGGGACCCGGGGTGAAGCAGGCATAAGCGGTACTATGACTTACCGAAAAAACAAATTGTCTATCAATTTTTCGGCTGGGTTTGGCTACAGCGAGTTTAATGGCAACAGCTATAGCAACCGGCAGAATTTTTATACAGATTCAGCTAACTATTTTAATACCCTTGGAGAAAGCAATAACAATAACAGGCGGCCCAACGGCAGGCTGGGCATTGATTATGACCTGAACAAGCAGCACAGCATTAATTTTACAACCAATTACAACAGCAATAATTCGATAAATGAAAATGAAACGGAGTATGCCAATTTGAACCGATTTTACCAGGTTTATAAACTGAGCCGGCGAAGTACAGCAACTGATAATAAAAGCTGGAACCCTAATTTTAATTTTACCTACACCTACAAAGGAAAGAATCCAAAGGAAGTATTAAAGATCATCACGGGTTTTAATTTTAATGCTGCTAATAATGAAAGGGATTTTTACCAACAGTATCTCAATCCCGATAATACAGCAAATGGAAATGACTCTACCCAGGAGCAAAATACATTTACAAAGAATAACAACAGCAGCATAAGGATAAATTATGATAAGCCGTTAAAGGATAATAAGACGTCCTTAAATTTCGGTACTACTTTCAACAGGTACAACAATCATTATGTTTTGAATACCGCTTTTATGAAAAAGCCCGAAAATGTTTTTGTAAAGAATGAACAGCTCAGCAATGATTTTGTTTTTCACCAAACCATTTATGGATTAAGAGCATCGGCCCGCTATGATTTTATACCCGACTTTTATATTAATGCCGGTTTGCTGGCAGAATATACCCAAACCAATTTCGACATTAAGAACAATACCAATCATTATGTAAACAATTATTGGTCGGTACTTCCTTTTGCCACGCTGATGAAAAAATGGAAGAATGAAGTGAGCATAAACTTTAGTTATAAAAGATCTGTGCAACGGCCAGGCCTGGGGCAGTTAAACCCCAGCCTGGATTATGCAGATCCTTACAACACCCGCTCAGGCAATCCTTATGTACAGGCTTATTATGCTGATAATTTTGATCTCATCATGGGTAAATCAAACAAGCTGTACAATGTGAATCTATCATTTGGGTATAATGCCCTGCAGGATATTTATAGTAATATCAGGACATTACAGTCCGATGGCAGCACATTCACTACCTGGCAAAATATTAGTGGACGTAAGGAATATGAAGCCAGTGCATGGGGTGGTTACACACTCAGTAAAAAAGCAAAAGCTAATTTAAGTTTTGGTTATACGTTCAATGTCTACAGCCTGTTCGACCGCACGGTTAGGTTTTTCCGCAATGGCGGTTCGTTTTTTTCAACACTTAATGGCAGTTATAATTTCACCGACCTTATGAATGCCAATGCAAGTTTTACTTTTAACCGTTTTGCCAATCCACAGGGTATGGTCCGAAATACATTGAGTATGAACATTGGTATTCAGCGAAAATTCTTTAAAAAGAAATTCATTGTTACCTTGAATTTTATAGATCCCTTCCGCCAGCAGCAGAATAAGAATTTTACCTATGGGAGTAATTTTAGTTTGGAGAGTTTTAGTACAACCAATACCCGTAATTACAGGATCGTGTTGAGTTATGTTTTTAGTAAGAAGGCGAAGAAGAATAACAGGGAAGCATTATTGAAGCAACTGCAAAAGAAATAAAGGTTTCTGTCATGCTGAGGCACGAAGCATCTTTCTTTAAACATTATGCTGGTTGAGCAGAGATGCTTCGTGCCTCAGCATGACAGTAGGAAGTTTTAGTACAACCAATACCCGTAATTACAGGATCGTGTTGAGTTATGTGTTTAATAAGAAGTCTAAGAAGAATAACAGGGAAGCATTATTGAAGCAACTGCAAAAGAAATAAAGGTTTCTGTCATGCTGAGGCACGAAGCATCTCATCCTTAATTAACAAACGTATATGTTATGCGGAGATGCTTCGTACCTCAGCATGACAGTAGGAGGATATACCTTACGAATCAAGAATTATTTTCTGCAAAACTGAACCGTTTAGAAAGCCAACTTTCCTTAACGGGGATCAGCCATTTATCTTTCATGTCTTTTATAGTAAGCACCGTGTTGTTGAAATAAAGAGTATTGCCATTAATAAAATTATTTTCCACCGCATATTCCAATTGATTCAATGGAAGCAACTGAATTTTATCATTTACAATGAATGCCAGGTTCTGGCGGTCGAACAGGTCTACCTTAAATCTTTCTTCAATTGCTTTGATAAGCCGTACTGAACTATCCGTACTGCATCCACTCACACCGGTTGCGCTTTCATCAGCCATCAGCACGATAAAATGACCAAAGAATAAACTTGCAAAACCTTTTACCTCATCTCCGTGGCTTTTCCAGGTGGCCACAAATTCATTCAGCATATCTTCCATCTCCAGTGCTTCGCTGATAAAGAATAAGCGGCTGCTCTGGTATATCCACACGCGGGAGTTGTCGTTAAAATCTTGAGGTAGGTGTTCTTTATAATCGAGGTCCATAAA
>JBKJMZ010000185.1:0-15280 GCA_046596255.1 Ferruginibacter sp.
TGGTGCAATTTTGTAAAAAATAATAAACTGGCAGTGGCGCTGCATGAGCTGGAAGCTGAAGAATCCGACCAGCAGATTTAATGACTACGTATCAATTTAAAATATTGTCAGGCTGAGCCTGTCGAAGCCGATATTGTTTGTAGGATTCCGCCTTCGACAAGCTCAGGCTGACAATTCAATAACTAAAGCAAAATTTTAAACCGAGACATTACCTATGATTTATTATTTTTTTTATGATTTTTAAACAAATCAAACCCGTTAAGTTTGTATTTTAAATACATTTGATGAGATCGACCCATATTATTTTCACGATTTTTATTGTTTCGCTACTGTATATCATTGCCATTGGTAATGTGGGCTGTGCACAGATAGGTTCGCCAACAGGCGGGCCAAAGGACAGCATTGCCCCACGGCTGATAAGTGCATCGCCCGGACTGAACAGTACAAATTTTAAAGGCAATAAGATCACTTTGAATTTTAATGAGTACGTGGAAGTAAAGGAGGCACAAACCAATGTGATGATCTCCCCTTATCCTAAAAGAAATCCATCTGTTGATCATAAATTAAGAACTGTAACTGTAAAACTCAGAGACAGCCTGTTACCCAATACAACCTACAGCATCAATTTTGGTAATGCCATTGTAGATATTAATGAGGGAAATCCTTTGAAGGATTTCACCTATGTTTTTTCTACAGGTAATCAGATCGATAGTTTTATGCTGTTGGGTAAGGTTTTAATTGCAGAGACCGGCAAGGCCGATAGTACACTCATTGCAACACTTTACCGCGATACAGATGACTCTGCAGTACAAAAAAGAAAACCCGATTATGTTGCCAGGCTCACAGGCGATGGCAGTTTTGCTTTTATCAATTTACCTGCGGGGAATTTTAAAGTATATGCTTTAAAAGATGGCGATGGCGGCAAGACCTATAATTCAAAAAAAGAATTGTTTGCTTTTAATAATACCCCGGTTACTGTTTCAGAAAAAACAGAAGCTGTGGCCCTATATGCATCGGCCCTGGAAAAAGAGAACAGGAATGTGGTTACAATCAAAACAGGTAACAACAAAAAACTGGTATATACCATGCCCGCGGCATACCAGGTGAAAGAACTGGTTACCCCCCTGGAGATCAGTTTTAATAATCCACTCAGAACCTTTGAGCCTGCCAGGCTCATCTTAAGAGACAGCAGCAATAATCCTGTTACCGCTGCAGTATGGACGATCGACAGCAGCAGGACAAAGATCATACTGAGTAATACCTGGCGGGAAGGCATGGCATACAGCCTCATCATGGATACTACTGCGGTTTCAGATTCGGCGGGCAACCGGCTTTTAAGAATGGATACGATCCGTTTCACCACAAAGCAACAATCCGATTATGGCAGCGTGCTATTGCGGTTCTCCAATATTGACTTTGGTAAAAACCCTGTGCTGCAACTTATACAAAATGAAGAGGTAAAGTATAGCAACCCTTTAACTGCTGCCGAGTGGAACAACAAGCTCATACTCCCGGGTGATTATGACATACGCATCTTATTCGATGACAATAAAAATGGTAAATGGGACCCGGGTGATTATTCAAAAAAACTACAGCCTGAAAAAGTGATCACGCTTACTCAGAAATTAAACGTGCGGGGAAATTGGGATAACGAAAGAGAAATAAAAGGCCCCCTCTAATGAACTACGTTCGTTCTCTTGCAGAGAACCCCGAAAGGGGAGACTTGAAGCAGTATGATTACTCTAACTTTTTTTATTTCAAAAAACAGCCTTTAATATCATTCTCATAAAGTCCTCCCTCCGGGAGAGGATTTAGGAGGGGCTACGTATATTTGCTACATGATCTTCTCATCTACTCTCCTGGAAAATGCGGTCAATGAGTTTGCAAAACTACCGGGCATTGGCAAAAAAACGGCGTTACGCCTGGTACTTCATCTTATTAAGCAGGATACGGCCGAAGTTAGCCAGTTCAGCGGCATCATTGCTAAAATGCGTAACGAGATAAAATTTTGCAGCCGCTGCCATAATATCTCTGATAAAGAACTTTGTAATATTTGCAGCAATCCCATGCGCAAACAGGAAATGATCTGCGTAGTGGAAA
Source organism: Ferruginibacter sp. (assembly GCA_046596255.1). Taxonomy (GTDB): domain Bacteria; phylum Bacteroidota; class Bacteroidia; order Chitinophagales; family Chitinophagaceae; genus Ferruginibacter. The sequence goes on from JBKJMZ010000185.1 coordinate 2,101, forward strand.
ATATACGCGACGTGATCGCCATTGAAAGCACCCAGCAGTTCAATGGAATATACCATGTATTAGGAGGTATCATTTCGCCACTTGATGGCATTGGCCCCGAGCAATTGACTATCGATGCATTGGTTGAGCGGGTGGCTGGCGAAGAAATTGAAGAGATCATTTTTGCACTTAGTCCAACCATTCAGGGCGATACTACCATCTATTATATAAGTAAAAAATTAGCTGTAAAACCCCGTAAAGAGGAGTTGCCCGTTAAGATCACCACCATTGCCCGTGGTATTGCTTTTGGGGGCGAACTGGAATTTGCAGATGAAATGACACTGGCTAAAAGCATCAGTAACCGCATCTCAGTAGAAAATTTTATCATCTCCGGCAATTGACCAGCAACCTTTTTTGGATTAACCGCGTTACATAAAATGATAATCAATGTATGACAAAGAAAACGGGTAAAATAATCCTTGGCTCAACCTTGCTCTTACTTGCAATTGGACTTGCAGGCGCATACCGCATCTGGAATAAACCTCATAAAAATGTGGAAGATGCACCTGCTATTACTGTAAGCGCCACGGAGCTGTATAACAGCTTCATCAAAGATTCAGCAAAAGCAAATGAATTGTATACAAACAAAGTACTGCAGGTGTCGGGAGAAGTAAGCCAGGTATCCATAAATCAGCAGTCGCAGCAAGTGTTCTTTTTAAAGACAGGCATACCGGAAGCTTTTATTAACTGTACTGTTGAAGGCAAAAAGCTAAGTGCAAAAACAGGCGACAAGGTCAGGATCAAAGGCATCTGCAGCGGATATATCGGCGGCGATGCAGATATGGGATTGCCCGGCGATGTTTTTTTAATAAGATGCTATCCATTTTAAAAGAATCAAACTATGAAAAAAACAATCATCCTCATTTCAATTATTTGCTGCAGTTACATAAACTGTAAAGCACAGGTTTTCTTTACCAAGAATGGCATGATCTCATTCTATTCTTCAGCGCCTATAGAGAATATCAAAGCAGACAATAACCAGGTGATCAGCATCATCAACACATCAACCGGCGAACTGCAATTCTCATTACTCATAAATGCCTTTCATTTTAAAAAGAGTTTGATGGAAGAACATTTTAATGAGAACTATATGGAAAGCAAAAAATATCCTAAGTCAACATTTAAAGGCAAGATCACAGACCTGTCGAAAGTGAATTTTACGTCGGATGGAAACTATCCGGTCACAGTCTCTGGCGATCTTACCATGCATGGTGTTACCAAAAATGTCACAACCACGGGCACTGTATCTATAAAAGGAGGTGTTATCAGCGCCAGCTCTAAATTTCCTGTAAAGCTTTCAGACTATAAGATTTATATACCAAAAATTGTAAAAGATAATATTGCAAAAGTGGTTGAGCTTACAGTATCTTGTTCTTATAATAAAAAAAATAACTAACACCTACTGAATATGAAAATAATCAAAATGATCACCGGGTTCTGTATTTTTTGTTCCACAGCTTTTGCACAGGATGATGGCAACCTTATGAAGCAGTTGGAAAATGATTCCAACAAAACTGTATTTACTACTGCAACTTTTAAATCTACCAGGCTTATCAACGGCCATTCAGTTGAGAATATAGGCAAGGGCGTTCTGGATGTAAGGATACTCCACCGCTTTGCTCCCCTAAATACAGGTATCTATAATTTTTTTGGATTTGATCAGGCTTCCATGCGCATGGGGTTTGATTATGGCATTACCAATAATATTATGGTGGGCATTGGCCATAGCACCTGGCAAAAAACATATGATGCTTTGGTTAAGGTAAGGTTACTACGGCAATCTACCGGTGCAGTGAATATGCCGGTTACCCTTTCCTGGGTTTCAACATTTGCCACCCGTACCGATCTGCTCAGGAGGGATACTGGCGGACACCGCATAAAAGCAAGCTTTGGCGACCGCACCAGTTTTGCCCACCAGTTGCTTATTGGCCGCAAGTTTTCTGAAAGATTCTCACTACAGCTTATGCCCACTTTTGTGCATCACCACAATAAAATAGACAGCATCAATTTTTATACATTGAGTAAGGACAATATAAAATCGGGTTTAAAAAGGAAAAACACGCTGGCATTAGGTATCGGTGGGCGACTAAAGGTCTCCAAGAGGATAAGCCTGAATGCTGAATATTATTACCAACTCCCCGATGCACAGCCCGATATCTACTTCAACAGCGTGTCATTTGGAGTAGATATTGAAACAGGAGGACATGTGTTCCAGCTTCATTTTACCAATTCCAACGGCATGACAGAAAAGTCATTCATTACTGATACTGACGATAAATGGACCAGGGGTTTTATCCGCTTTGGATTTAATCTCTCCAGGGTATTTAATATTGGCAGGCATTGATATTAAGAAAGCCCCCGTTAATTAAAGCCGTAACATTTTGTGTTACGGCTTTCTTATTATAAATTTGCAGCATCAAACAGGTGGATTTGTTTATTGTTCAACCTGCATTCCCAGTACTGAGCGAATTCGAAGTATCGAAGGAAATAGAACTAATAAACGAAAGCAATTCTGCATTCCTTCTCACAGATTGATTCTCGTTTATAAGTTTATGGTAATGTCCTGAGCGTAGTCGAAGGATTTTACACTCAAGTACTGAGCGGAGCCGAAGTATAAGCGAAGCCGATGTACGAACATAAATTAAAGCGAAATGAAAACATTACAGGATTGTTTAAAAGAACGCATTCTCATCATTGATGGAGCCATGGGCACTATGATACAGCGCCATAAGCTGGAAGAAAAAGATTACCGCGGAGAGCGGTTCAAAGATTGGCATACGGATGTAAAAGGTAATAATGACCTGCTGAGTATTACCCAGCCCCAGATCATTGAAGAAATTCACAAACAATATTTAGAAGCCGGTGCTGATATCATTGAAACCAATACGTTCAGCAGCACTTCTATTGCACAGGCCGATTATGATATGCAATCACTGGCTTATGAATTGAATGTTGCTTCGGCAAAATGCGCCAGGAAGGCTGCGGATGAATACAGCACTAAGGATCCTGACAAGCCCAGGTTTGTTGCAGGTGCTATTGGCCCGCTTAATAAAACCTTATCCCTTTCTCCTGATGTAAACAACCCCGGTTTCCGTGCAGTTACTTTTGATACTGTTGCCGAAGCATATGCCGAACAGATCAAAGGGCTTGTTGATGGAGGTGTTGATATTATATTGATCGAGACCATTTTTGATACACTGAATGCCAAGGCTGCTATTTATGCAATATTAAATTACTTCAAAGCCCCCTCTATCTCCCCCAACGGGGAAGGAAATGGAGAAGATATAAGCGAAGAATTTTATGAACATGCCGATCCAATTTTGTATGGCCTTTTAAAAGATTTTTCTAAAGTACATCGTGGTAACCCTACTGAAGCTGAAAAAGTTTTATGGAATGAATTAAAAGGGAAAAAATTAGAAAGTTATAAATTCAGAAGGCAACATATTATCGGGTCCTTCATAACAGACATTGTTTGTCTTTCAAAAAAATTAATCATTGAAATTGATGGACTTATTCATCAATTACCGGAAAATAAATTAAATGATATTGAAAGAACCGGCTGGCTAGAATCACAGGGGTATTCTGTAATTCGTTTTACCAATGATGAAATATTATTCAACCTGAAAGATGTTTTGTCGAAAATTGAACAAAAGTTACAAAACCTTCCATTTGCTGAAAAGAAAAACTACAGCCCGGGCTTCCCCCCGTTGGGGGGACAGAGGGGGGCTCTCCCCATCATGATCAGCGGAACAATAACGGATGCCAGTGGCCGCACATTAAGCGGCCAGACCTTAGAAGCATTTTATGTTTCAGTGATGCATGCCAATCCCATCAGCATTGGCCTAAACTGTGCACTGGGTGCATCTGAAATGAGGCCCCATATTGAAGAGCTTAGCCAGATTGCCAGTTGTTATACCTCAGCCTACCCCAATGCAGGCTTGCCCAATGCTTTTGGCGAGTACGATGAACAGCCGGATGAAACTGCTCATATTATTGAGGAATGGGCTAAGGAAGGATTTGTGAATATTGTTGGTGGCTGTTGCGGCACCACGCCAGATCATATAAAGCATATTGCGCAGGAAGTTGCAAAATTTCAGCCGAGACAATTGCCTGTGGTAGAAGAAAGTTTAGTGTAACCGCGAAGACGCTAAGCCACAAAGAAAGAAATTTAACGTCTTTGGGTCTTAGCAGTTAAAAAAATAACATGAATACAATCAAACCATATTTAAGATTAAGCGGCCTGGAACCATTGATCGTTCGCCCGGAAACAAATTTTATTAATGTTGGCGAGCGCACTAACGTTACCGGTAGTAAAATGTTTGCACGCCTGATCCGTGAAGGACAGTATGAAGCTGCACTGGCAGTAGCCCGGCAGCAGGTAGAGAATGGTGCACAGGTGATCGACGTGAACATGGATGATGCCCTGCTGGATGGTGTTCAGGCAATGACCACTTTTTTAAACCTTGTTCAGGCAGAACCGGATATTGCCAGGATCCCCATCATGATCGACTCCTCTAAGTTCGAGATCATTGAAGCAGGATTAAAATGTGTACAGGGAAAATGCATCGTGAATTCTATTTCGATGAAAGAAGGTGAAGCCAAATTTATTGAACAGGCATTCATTTGTAAAAGCTATGGCGCTTCTGTAATTGTAATGGCTTTTGATGAAGCGGGTCAGGCAGATACCAAAGACAGGAAAGTGGAGATCTGCAAAAGGGCATATACTATTTTAACAGAGCAGGTTGGTTATCTTCCGCAGGATATTATTTTCGATCCAAACATCTTTGCCATAGCAACAGGTATTGAAGAACACAATAATTACGCAGTTGACTTTATTGAAGCAACCCGTGAAATAAAAAAACGGATGCCCCTTACCAAAGTGAGTGGCGGTGTAAGCAATGTTTCCTTTTCATTCCGTGGTAATGAGCATGTACGGGAAGCTATTCATAGTGTATTTCTGTACCATGCCATTAAAGCCGGTATGGACATGGGTATTGTAAATGCAGGGCAGTTGGTTGTTTACGATGAGATAGAACCCAGCCTGAGGGTTTTGTGTGAAGATGTGATCCTTAACCGGAACAATGATAACAACGAGACAACAGAAAAAATGATCGCCTTTGCTGAAACAGTAAAAGCAAAAGGTAAAGAAATTATAAAAGACGAAAGCTGGAGAAAGGAACCTGTTGAAAAACGTCTTTCGCATGCTTTGGTAAATGGCATAACTGATCATATTGATGCTGATACAGAAGAAGCCCGCTTAAAATATCCAAAACCATTGGATGTGATCGAAGGGCCATTGATGGATGGTATGAATATCGTAGGTGATCTTTTTGGATCTGGAAAGATGTTTTTACCACAGGTGGTAAAAAGTGCCAGGGTAATGAAGAAGGCCGTGGCTGTTTTAACGCCATACATTGAGCAGGAAAAAGAAGATCGTAAGAATGCACATAAAGCAGCTGGAACAGTAAATGAAGAAAGCGCAGGTGCAGCAAAGATCTTACTGGCCACTGTAAAAGGAGATGTACATGATATTGGAAAAAATATTGTGGGTGTTGTACTCGGCTGCAATGGCTACGATATCATTGACCTGGGTGTGATGGTGTCTACAGATAAGATATTGGATACTGCTGTTAAAGAGAAGGTTGATATCATTGGCTTAAGCGGACTCATCACCCCATCGCTGGATGAAATGGTACACGTGGCGCATGAAATGAAACGCCGTGATATTAAACTGCCCTTACTTATTGGAGGCGCTACCACTTCCCGTATGCATACGGCTGTAAAAATTGCGCCGCAATACGATGAAGGCGTTGTGCATGTATTGGATGCCAGCCGAAGCGTAACAGTTGCCGGCAGCTTATTAAGCAAAGAACAAAAGCCTGCTTTTTTACAAAATATAAAAGCTGAGTATGAAAAACTGGCAATAGATTTTGGAAATAAAAAATCCACCCGGCAAATTTTAAAGTTTGAAGAAGCGCAAAAGAATGGTGCTGTAATTGACTGGGCAAATTACAAACCGGTTGTGCCCACATTTACCGGTACAAAGATTTTAGATAATTATCCCCTTGCAGAGATAGCTGAATACATTGACTGGCAGCCATTCTTCATTGCCTGGGAGATGCATGGAAAATTCCCGGCTATCTTAACTGACAGTATTATCGGCGTTGAAGCAACCAAACTTTATAATGATGCTAAAAAACTGTTACAACAGATCATTTATGAAAAATGGCTGAGTGCAAAAGGCGTTGTGGGCTTTTGGCCGGCTAACAAAGTTGATAATGATACTATTAATATTAATAATGAATCTGCAGTAACAAAACTTGAATTTCTGCGCCAGCAAATAAAAAAGACGGCGGGGCAGCCTAATCTTTCGCTGGCTGATTTTATCGCTCCAGGCTCATCCCCAACAAATCGTTTTTCAAATCAGGAATCTACTGAAGCCCCTTCCCGAAAGGAAGGGGGGGGAGATTTCATCGGCGCTTTCAGTGTTACTATCCAGGGAATCGAAAAACATATTAAAAAATTTGAAGCGGCTTTAGATGATTACAATAAAATAATTTTACAGGCCTTAGCAGATCGTTTAGCAGAAGCTTTTGCAGAACTGCTTCATAAAAAAACGAGAACTGAATACTGGGGATATGTTACTAATGAACAATTGAACAATGAACAGTTGATCAAAGAAGAATACATGGGTATCCGCCCTGCACCGGGCTATCCTGCCTGTCCTGACCATACCGAAAAATATAAATTATTTGAATTGCTTGGGGGCGAGAAAACAACGGGAATAACACTTACCGAATCATTGGCCATGTACCCTGCATCATCTGTTTGCGGCTGGTATTTTGCACATCCCAAAAGTAAATATTTTGGCGTAGGTAAAATTGAAAAGGACCAGTTGGAAGATTATGCCAAAAGAAAAGGAATGAGCATTGATGATACTACAAGGTGGTTAAGGCCAATATTGGAGTAAGTTATCTTGCTTTGATAACCATGGTATCCGTCCAACTGTCATGCCATGTCAATGTGTTGAACCCACTGAATACTTCAAAGGGAACACAACGGGATAAAGACCTGAATAAAGCATCCTTAAATGTAAGCTCATTTCCATCCTGGCGAATAGCCCTGGTGCCGGTTATCAGTTTACCTAAAGTATAACCCCTGAATAATTTTTCACAAAGGGTATAATAAATTACATAATTCAGTATGCCTACAAAAAAAGCTATAAGCAATATTCCTGGGGTAAAGTTACTTTCCGGGAATGCAAGCCCGGCTAAAAAATTAGGGGCTATTACTGATAGTAAAGCACCCATCGCCATACCCGTTAAATAGCTCAGTCCATAACGCATCAGCAAATTATCGATCAGGTAATTTAAGAACCGCTGGCCCTGGCTGGCATATTCAAAATGATTGTCTAAAGAGTCTTCAGTTAAAAGATCCACCTGTTCACCGCTATTATTAAATGTGTTATTATGGTCCATTGCTTATTTTTACAATAATAATTAAATAAATTAAAGTGCGCATCATCTCATATAACGTGAACGGTATTCGTGCCGCCATAAAAAAAGGATTTATTGATTGGCTGAGGACCGATCCTGCTGATATCATCTGTTTACAGGAAACCAAGGCAAGCCAGGGTGATGTTGATGTAAAGCAACTGGAAGACCTGGGTTACCACCATCATTGGTTCAGTGCCCAGAAAAAGGGTTATAGCGGCGTAGCCATCTTCTCAAAGATAAAACCGGATGATGTGATACTCGGTAATGGCAATGCCGTTAGTGATGATGAGGGCAGGATTTTGCAAATGGATTTTGGCGATATACGCCTTATCAATGCCTATTTCCCCTCGGGAACCAGCGGCGACCTGCGGCAGGAATTTAAATACGTGTGGCTTAAAGAATTTCATGCTTACTTAGCCGAATTGAAAAAGACCAAAAGCAAAATAATCCTGGTAGGTGATTATAATATTGCACATTATGAAATAGATATTCACGATCCCAGGGGTAATAAGAAGAGTAGCGGTTTTTTACCCGAAGAGCGGGAATGGCTGACTGATTTCATATCAAGCGGCTGGATAGATACTTTCCGGGAATTCCATAAAGAACCACACCGCTACAGTTGGTGGAGCCAGCGTTTTCCAACCGTACGCCTTAACAACAAGGGTTGGCGTATTGATTATATCACGGTTACCGAACCGCTTAAAAAGCAATTGGTGGATGCAGACATCTTCCCTGATATAAAGCATAGTGATCATTGCCCGGTTTATGTGGAGCTGAAAGTTTAACAATTTTATTGATATTATCCCTGCTGGCTTCTATATCTTAGCTGCCAACCAACCTTACTGTATGGAATTACTTTCCGTTCTTTTGATGATCACAATACTGGTGATCATTGTTAATCAAAACAGTAAACTCTCTAAAAGCCTTCACAAACTTGAAGAGGAATTAAAATTATTAAGAAGACAGTTTTTAAATTTCCCCACTGATAAAAAAGAAACTACCCAGGAAGAAGCAAAGCCTTACAAAAGCCTTTTTACAACTATAGATAATTTACCCGTAGCCGGCTCCGAAGCCAAGCCGGAAGAAAAGCTCCCAGAGCCTTTACCGGCTGAGCCCAAAGCCAACGTTACAACCATTGAAATAAAAGAAACCATTGAGCCACCAAAACAAAAAAAACAAACTGCACCTCCTCCTGGTTTCTTTGAGCGCCACCCGGATATGGAAAAATTTATTGGTGAGAACCTTGTCAGTAAGATCGGTATTGCCATACTGGTACTGGCCATTGGTTTTTTTGTAAAATATTCTATAGATAAAAACTGGATGGGGCCGGTGGCCCGTGTTGCAAATGGCATAGCCGGGGGAATTATCCTGGTTATACTGGCACACAGGTTCCGTAATAAATACACAGGATTCAGTTCTGTACTTGCCGGGGGAGGCATAGCCGTGTTCTATTTTACCATCACGTTGGCATTTCAGCAGTTTCACTTATTCAGTCAAACTACTGCATTTGTTATTATGATCGTGATAACCATTTTTGCAGTGATCCTTTCTATGTTATACAATAAACAGGAACTGGCTATCATTGCTTTGCTGGGTGGCTTCCTTGCTCCTTTGCTTATAAGTACCGGTAGTGGCAACTATAAAGTATTATTTATCTATCTCATTATTTTAAACTGCGGCTTATTGGTAATTGCGTACCATAAGGCATGGCGATTGCTTAATTTACTGTGTTTTATTTTTACAGTGCTTATGTTTGGAAGCTGGTTGATCCGGTTAAATATTTTCGAACCGGATATTACTTATAGAAATGGTTTTGTATTTGCAACAATTTTTTACCTGCTTTTCTTTATCATCAACATTGCACAAAACATAAAAGAAAAAAAGAAATTCATTGCCTCTGATTTTGGCATCCTGCTGGCCAATACAACTCTATATTTTGCTGCCGGTATTTATTGCCTCAATAATATGGAAGCAAGGGAATTCAGGGGTTTGTTCAGCGCAACCATAGGACTGTTCAATTTGGGTGCTTCTTATTTCCTCTTCCGGAAAAAACAGGTTGACATCAATATACTATACCTGCTTATTGGTATCACCCTCACATTTGTTTCTATTACAGCACCCATCCAATTAAATGGTAATTATATAACCATCTTTTGGGCAAGTGAAGCTGTTCTGTTGTATTGGTTATTTACAAGATCAAAGATCCCTATCATTCAATATTCAACAGTATTCGTGTGGGTATTGATGCTGATCAGTTTACTGATGGATTGGGCACAGTTATACAGCTCTTTTTCAAACCAACCACTCGCCATTATAATAAACAAGGGTTTCATTACTTCCCTGTTCGCTGCCTTGGCAACCTACGCCTTGTTCATATTACGCAGTAAAGAAGATGAAACTATCAAAGCCATTTCATCCGCAGTGGTTCCAGGTAAAACTACTTTCAGGATCTTTGCAATTGTAATTTTATTTGCAGCCGGTGCGCTGGAAATTAATCACCAGTTTAATGCTTACTATCCTGATATCAATTTAAATAAACTGTACCTGTTACTCTACATAGTGGCGTTTATAAGCATCTTAACAGGTATAACACAAAAAGTAAAACAGCTTAGGTTAAACTGGATGACCGTTGCTATTATGTTTGGGGCCTGCGTTGTTTTTTACCTGGCCGCAATCGGATCAACTTATACTATACAGGCACAAATATTAACAGAAAATAACTACCATGGTTACTTTATTGCTCATTGGGCAACAGCCATCCTTACCGCAATTGCGTTGTTCAGGTTTATACGGTTGATACAGATCAATGGTTCGGTTAGTGCTTATAACTTTCGGGTTATTACCTGGATAGTTTGTGCTGTTATTGTTATTTTTTTAAGTGTAGAACTGCATTTAATAATTAACCAGGTTTATTACGGCATAGTAAATTCCCTGGAAAACATCAGTCGTATTTATATCAAGACAGGTTTGCCCATTTTGTGGGGTATTTGTTCCTTTATTTTTATGTGGCTGGGTATGCATTATAAATATCAGACCTTACGTATTGTTTCATTAAGCCTGTTCACTTTAGCGCTGTTGAAATTGTTTATTTTCGATATCCGCAATATTCCTGCGGGTGGCAAGATCGCGGCGTTCTTTTGCCTTGGTGTATTATTGCTGCTTATCTCTTTTATGTATCAGCGTTTGAAAAAAATTATTATTGATGAAGAAGAAAAGCTGGTTTAATTTTTTACTATGTAATTTGATAACTGTTTGTTGTGTTGCACAAACAGAAGGCTTTAAATTTTATGCAGAAGTAGATACTGTTAAAACATCGGCCTTTTACAATATTGAAATAACTCCTGAATTAAATGCCCATTTAAAAACCGATCATAGCGATCTGAGAATTGTGAACGGGACTGGCAAATGGGTACCCCATATATTACGCTCGCCTCTAACTGACCGCACCAACCATGCATTGCTCATGGACCTAAAGTTTTCGCTTGCTGAAAATTCAAAGCATAACACGACTTTAATTATTGAAAATGATGAAAATATATCTTCTGGTTTTGGGTTGTTAATTACCAATACAGCTGCTGAAAGATTTGCTATGTTAAGTGGTTCTGCTGATAAGAAAAACTGGTTTGTGATCAGCGACAGCATCTTATTAAACCCTGTTCCGTCAGCAGAAACCATCGAAAACAGCTTTCAGGTTAACTTCCCTCATAATAGTTATCGATTTTATAAACTGGTCATTCACAATAATAATAAAGATCCTTTAAACATTAAAGGGGTTGTGACTGATTACCGGGTACCTGATCCTAAAAACTCTTTGGCTAAATTGGTGGAGAATCCCATGGGCCAGGTACAGCAAAAAGACAGCGGCAGGATCTCTTATATTAAAATTACCCAGGAAAAGCCTTACCAGTTCAATCATATCAGTTTACAATTAAGCGGCGTAAAGTATTATTCCCGCCAGGTTGATCTATATATGCCAGATCTTGAAAACCACTCTCTGTTGAACCCCGGCAGGCTTATACAAACTTTTATCGTGTCAAATAACAGTACACTTGAGTTTAAAAACCCGGTAGTCAAAAGCCGTGTTTTCTATTTATTAATCAGGAATGGAGACAATCTTCCGCTTACTGTACATGAAGTTAAAACTGCTTATTATAATCGCTTTATTACCGCCTATTTAGAAACAGGAGATAATTACAGGTTATTAGCAGATAATGAACTGGCCGTTGTACCTAATTATGATATTTTGGCCCTTAAGGATAAAATGCCTGACAGCATTCCTGTTTTGCAATTTGGAAAAATAATAGCTGCGGATAAAATAAACTCATCCACACCTACAGAAAAAAATAACAAGTGGCTCTTATGGTTGGCCATAGGAGCTGCACTTTTGATCTTGGTTTTCTTCACTTTCAGAATGTTTAAAGAGGTTGATAAAAGAGAAAGCAAATGACCGTTTATAATGTTACTATAAAAATTACCCATGCGATACATGAAGGCTGGCTGCATTGGTTAAAAGAAGAGCATGTAGCTGAAGTGATCGGGACAGGTTGTTTTACACATGCACTTATATTACGTTTACTTGAGGTAGATGACATTGAAGGTCCTACTTATGCAGTACAGTATTTTGCCGAAAGCAAGGGTTTATACAATAACTATATTGAGCATCACGCATCCCTCATGCGCCAAAAAAATTTTGATAAATGGGGCGATCAATTCATTGCATTCCGCTCGGTGATGCAGGTTGTTAATTAATTGTGCAAAACAATTGGCTGCCTACCTAACTTAATATTGCTCCCGTTTTTTGTTCCCTTAAAAACCGCACCGGCAAAGGATTTAAACCCCTGTGGCGTAAAAGCCTTTACTGTAAAGGGTTTTAGAAAATACGGGGCAGCCGGGTGCCTGGCAAAAACACCATCGCCTTTGCTGAAACCCCTTGTTCTATAAGGTTTGCAGCTCATCCCGGCAAAAAAATATTTTTTAAAAAAAATTTTGTTGCAGTTAAAAACCTTCTATATTTGTTACAGTTAAAAAATTCAAAAAAAATTATCATGAACAAAGCCGAATTGATCTCAAAACTTGCTGACGATGCAGGTATTACTAAAACTCAGGCAAACGCTGCTTTAGATTCCTTTGTAGCTGCAGTTACTAAAACTTTAAAAGGTGGCGGTAAAGTTACATTGGTAGGATTTGGTACTTTTTCTGTTTCAAAAAGAGCTGCCCGTAATGGCCGCAATCCACAAACAGGTGCTGTTATCAAAATCAAAGCAAAGAAGGTTGCTAAGTTTAAAGCCGGTAAAGAATTATCAGCTAAAATGTAATCTTGTATTAAAACACTTTAAAAAGCAAGGTGCTGTTGTACCTTGCTTTTTTTTGTAATAGCATCTTTATTTATTATTGCCCTTGGGCAATAATAATAAATATTAGATGATATTATACCGATAGAAAAGATAGTTGAACTATCTTACGGGTATATCGGTATAAGAATTAAATTTGTAAATACTAAAAAAGAAAATTATGGGACGTGGTGATATCAAAACAAAAAAAGGAAAAATATTCAGTGGCTCATTTGGTAAAACAAGGCCCGCAAAACCTGCAAAGAAAGCAGTAGTAGCAAAACCAGCAGCAAAGAAAGCAGCTGCTAAGAAAAA
>JBKJMZ010000027.1:0-4750 GCA_046596255.1 Ferruginibacter sp.
ATGGTAGGTTATAAAAGTGATTTTATTTTTCATCTGGTTTATATAGACCGAACCTTCACCCTATACGATCATTAGATTTGATGCCACGATTAAGAATAAATCCTTTTCCAAAGGCAGATAGCCGAAGTCATAACAATAGAAGTAAAGGTTATCGTTTTTGTTTACATGGTTGTGGGTATAATATTTGAAATCGAACCCTTTTGATAATAACTTGCCCTTTGTAACCTTTGCCATTTTACAGCCTACAGGAACAAGGCTTTCCATAATACGCCTGTTTTTATAAAGAACATTGTTTATGTTCCTCATGGTATTATTCCTTTCCGATTTTAAGTTATTATGGTAGGTAACTCTACAGTTATCATCACAGAATTTTTTATCTGTCCTACCTGCTAATGTTTTGTTGCATGACAAACACTCGGTTGTTGTTTGCTGTGCTAATAGTTCAGCTTCGTATTCTACTAATCCTAAATTCATGTCAATAAATTTACTTAAAGTTCGTGTATTTTTTTGTTACTTTTGAAATAACAAGTTACGTTTTTGGCCGTAATGCTACGGTTGGAGGATTTTCTGAAACACAATAGCAGGCTTGTTTGCAGGTCTTTTGAAATAGTAAGAGTAGTTTCGATGCGCCCCTTTGCATCCTTCTTAAAGGACAGATATTTCACTATCTGTAAGCTGCTTAATTACACTTTTTCACTCCCCGAAATTTTTATTTATTGATTGGTGCAAACAGGTATATCATTGCCCTCTACTTACATGTATAAGCGTTTGTAAATGGATATATAGAATTAATAAAGCTTCGCTTTTTATTAAAACCTAAACCTACTCTATGTTAATGCAAAAAGAAGCAAAGCCCTGCCTGCTTTGCAACAAGCCGTTAAAAGGCAGAAGTGATAAAAAATTTTGCGATGATTATTGCCGGGCAGCCTTTAATAATGATCTCAAAAGCACCAGTAATAATTATATCCGCAACGTAAATAATGCCCTTGGCAGGAACCGCCGGATACTTGAAAGTTTTTTGCCCGGGGGAGGAGCAACTGCTAAAGCCAACCGGGACAAACTGATCGAAAAAGGGTTTCAATTTAAATACCATACACAGCAATACAGTGCCAGGAATGGCAATACTTATTTTTATTGTTATGATTATGGGTATATGCCCCTGGAAAATGACTGGTTCCTGGTGGTTAAGCGGAAAGAAGAATAATGTTTGCATCCCCGGGCAACAGTTTATCATATTCCACCTCTGAATTAATGCAGCAGGAATAAAGTATTTTTGCAGGCTTAATTTCGGCTTACCGGGCTATAATTTTGGATTTTTGTATATTTTGCATGGGGCAGGATATACATGCACAATTTGGCACACCCGTTTCTATTTTTCCATATACTCAAGGTTTTGAAACAACTACTTGGAGGCTGGACACCCGGCGGCACTGCATCTGACTGGGCCTGGGGCACACCGGCAAAGCCCGTAATTACAGGTGTAGCAAACGGTACAAAATGCTGGATCGTGCACTGCCGGGGGCACTTATCCGTAACTGTAAATGCAAACAACAGTTGCCGGGCAACAGCAACCGTGGTTATTACTGAGCCTGCAGCATTAGCACATACTGTATTTACGCACAGAAATGATTTAACCAGTTTCCGGTATCGCATTGATTGTAGCCAGCACAGGATGGATCCATTAAAGAATTCGGGTGAGTTGGGGCAGGTTGAAAGGAGTGGTTTTTAGCAGGGTAGAGAAAAAATAGTTTATTCCAATTTTATTGAAACATCAATTACCGTTTCAGGGTTTATTTTATTTCCATGGTGAACGGCAGGAATAGTTATTTAAAAGTTTATTTTTTAACCCAGGTGTATTCGTATTTTACAGCAGGAACAAAAAACCCTGCATCATCTGCAGGGTTCATATTGGAAAAGATAACCGTATTATTCTTTGCTGCTGCTGTTATTGCCGCTAAACATATAACCGATCTTTATTGTAAATCCACCGGTTTTAAGAGATGTGTTAGGATTTGGGTCAAGATTGCTGAAGCCAAAAGTATAACCTGCATTAAAAAAAAATCCCATATTCATTTTATAGCCAACAAGTGCATTACCACCAAAATCTAAGGCTTTCAAATGTATATCATTATCATTTGGAGGAAGATCCGCATTTTTTTTACCATCGAATTTTACATTAGCTGTTTCGGAACCGCTTTGGCTTGGAAACCCACTTCCTGAATAGCTATATGAATATTTGTTTTTACCTGAAAGGCCAAAACTGATATTTGGGCCTGCACCTACACAAAAACGGCCGGGTCCCGCAGGCATACTGTAAACAATATTCAGCGGCAATTCAATAAAGTTAAACGTAACATCACTTTTATCAATGTAAGTAACGCCAGAGATTGTTTCGTTAGAGCTGAATTTGCCTCCTTTTTGAATAAAATTCAATTCGGGCCTGAAAGAAAGAGCGGAACTAAAAGGAATGTTAGCGACAACACCAACAAGAAAGCCAACTTTTGTTTTTCCTGTTTCTTTTTGATCGGGTCCGCCTGATGGTGTATACTCAGATTTTAAAGTTGCAAAATTGACCCCTGCATGGGCACCAAAACCGATTTGTGCATTTGTACTGAGGGTGGCTATTGTTACAATAGCCATAGATAAGATTATTTTTTTCATAAAAGTTTGTTTTGATTAAAATTGGCGTTAAGATAGAGATTAATATCATGCATTGATATTTCTCCTTACAAATAACGCATTGTTTATTTATGATTACAATACCCTGTAATGCGGTATACACACTTTTAAGGCCGATGTGAACAATTAATTTTATATGTTCTACTGATATTCGTGCCGGCCCCCTCCCCCATAAAAAACTTCTCATTTCTGCGTCTGTAGGTAATCATGTTGGTATTGAGAAGGTTCAAAGCTCAATGTGCGGTTCGGTTAATGATCATCAGGTTAATATTATTAATTATCCAAGCTAAAGCATCATTAATTTTTATACCATTTATTTTCCTTTGTAAGATCGGCAACCTGCCGAAAAATGGATAAATATAAGTTAGGTAAACAACAGCATGGCTAAAAGAACTTATTATAAAATTTATTAAGCCGAAAGTTTTGTGTTACCATTTCTTCTGGATAAAAACCTCAGCTCTCCTTTTTCGCTAACAGGCTCTTCCGGCATATCATCAACCTCCAATTCTATTCTCCTCGTTATATCACCCAGTGAAGAAAGCCGCTCCATAGTATAAGGGATCGTATCAAGCCCCGAGGCAAATTTTAAAATATAACTGTACATACCAAACAGGCTGCCGGCCATAATAGTTGTGCTGTGTAAATTTTTTGAAACGATCAATGAAACTGCAATTACAAGCAACACTATGATCTCCATAAAACCAAAGTTCCAGGCTTCCTTATCAGAGATACGAACCTGCCACTTGCGAAGATTATTATAGTGGTGGCGTATGGTTGCGGTATTACCGGAGGAAATAATATCTACCTGTTTTTCCAGTTCATCGTTCTTATGTTTATTAAGCCGCATCATTTTTTTACCATACATCATACTGATGATGATCACCGGCACCATCATCGCAAGGCAGGTAATGACAACAGTTTTATCATAAAAGAACAGGATGATGAGTGAGCCCAGGATATTATAGGCCGCTTCAATTACATACACCAGGTCGTGCTCTAAAAAATCTACAAACTCCCGGGCAAGTGTACTGTGGGCACTGAGTTTAGAAACATCGTTCTTAAGATAACGCCGGGCTAAAAGTTTTGTGACCAGTGATGTATATATGGCAGAATAGGTACGGGTGTCATACATATGTCGTATGGTACCTATTACCAAATAGGTAAGATGTACTGCAGTTAAAATGATAAGTCCGCGGTAACTTCCTTTTATCAGGTCGTTGATGGCTTCTCCAAAAAAATAAAAACGTAACAACCCGCCCAGCATCTCCAGCGAGAATAAAGAATACGTAAATGCCAATTGGTATTTATGCTTCATCATCAGGTTGCGCAAAATTTGAAACTTAGACATAGTTTGGTCTTTTGATTCTGCAATCGTCGTTAATAAAATCCCGTAAAGCCAATGTTGTTAAGTTTCTGATAGAAGAAAGCTGTCAGCCTTGTCATCTTGAGCTTGTCGAAAGATGTCGAAGGCGGGTTTCTTCTAATAGACCGGGTTCGACAGGCTCACCCTGACAAACCTTAATTAAATAACATTGTCCTTAAAAAAGGAGAGAATTGTAATGCTTATGCTACGCAGCTTTAGCGAAGTAGCAATGGTTAGTAAGACCGGATAAATTCAGGGATGTTTAATCGTTGTGCCGGCTTTCTCTTGCTGTTACCGAATTGTTAGTTATTCCGCCAATATGGCCACAACAGTTTTTGGCACCACAGCGGCAATCAAAGGGCTCCATGTGTTCATCCAGAAAGCTTGCATAGTTAAGAGTTAGTTCTTCGCCTTTCGAAATATTTCGTAAAGAAACTACATTAAGTCCTTCATAAGCGGTGTTCGGATCACAACTATGATTTTGTGGTGCCCAGTTTGCCGGATTATCATCCCACAGCAAAAATACCTCTTTGCTCAGAGGATAAGCGTATTTTCTAAAAGTTTCCTTTTGCTTAACATTCCAATAACGCTCCACATACCTACGGGTAACAATTCGCTGAGCCATTTCCTCACCGCTAAAAACAAGCTCTGCTGCCTGTATATTTTGTGTGGCATAAATGCCATACCCTGCTATAGCGTTCCCCTTCA
>JBKJMZ010000082.1:0-13327 GCA_046596255.1 Ferruginibacter sp.
GTGGATTTTGAAAGGGCATTTATTATTTCAAGTGCCCTTTCAAAATCCACAGGTGAAGAACCTTCAACTGTGGATTTTGAAAGGGCACTTGAAATAATAAATGCCAAAAAGATTGAAGATGCCCCTATTGCTTTTTATGATGAGAAGCCGATCACCAAAGGCAAGGGCAGGTTTGGGCCATTCATCAAATGGAACGATATGTTCATCAATGTTCCTGCCCGGTATCATTTTGATAACCTTACACAGCAGGATTGTAACGAACTTATTGAAAAGAAAATAGCAAAAGAGGCCAACCGCTTTATACAGCAATGGCCAGAAGAAAAGATCGCTATTGAAAATGGCCGCTGGGGACCCGAACTGGTGTACAATAAAAAACGCCTCCGTTTGCCCAAAGGAAAATATACTGCTGAGGCATTAGTTGCTGTTAGCCTTGATGAAGTGAAGTCTATGATATTGGCACAGGATCCGAAGGCATTTGATAAGAAGGGGGCTGCTAAGAAAAAGGCAGCGCCTAAGAAAGCTGCAAAAAAATAATACAACCTCATTTTCGCCTGTTTGTCGCTGACCAGCAACTCCTCTTGTTTATTTCTAAGGTGAACCTCTGTTCCAGGTATTTGTGTGAGCCATAGCACTTGCCATCATAAGGAAAATATTATTGTACTTTTCGCTTCGTAGTACGGCGAGGTCCTGCATCTTACACAGCCCAAAAGGCAGAGACTCGCCTAAAAAATTTTAAAGAAGTTGCATTGAACATTATCAAAGGCATAAGTTATGGAATAAGTGAATAAGCCAGTTCTTTATCACAATTGATTTTAAACAAAACCTTTTGATTAAATTGTTTTAAAAAATAAAATGGTTGCCGAAAAATTCATCAGCATAACCAAGGGTTTAATAAAAGCTATTCTACCTGTTCCCGGATTGGGTAAACCATCGGCTACCGGCGGCACAACTGATAGCCGGTATTGCTATTCCACCTGGCTACGCCACCTAATACTTTTAAACAAATACAATAAAGAAATACCAAAAGTAATTGCTAAACTGGGTCCCGGAGATTCATTAGGCACCGGTATAGCAGCATTATTATGTGGCAGCGAAAAATACATTGCCCTTGATTTTTTTACATACGCAAATACAGCGCATAATGTAAAAATATTTAATGAGCTTGTTGATTTATTCCAAAACAGAACAACGCTTCCTGCTGCCGGGGAATATCCCTATTTAACTCCTTACCTGGATAACTACGATTTTCCTGCTCATATCCTTACTGAAGAGATCCTCGCCAGCTCATTGTCGGCAGGTAGATTAGCAGCCATAAGAAATGAGTTGGCATCACCTGCAACAACAAACAGTTTTATAAATTATTTTGTACCCTGGACGCCTGCAAATATTAAAAATGAAAGTGTAGACTTTGTCTTGTCACAATCGGTTTTACAATATACTGACCCTGGCCCTACATACAGGTAGATGAGCAGATGGCTAAGGCCCGGCAGCATGATGGCACATGTGATTGATTTTTCCTCCATTGGCATTACAAAAACATGGAATGGCCACTGGGCTTATTCTCTATGGGAATGGAAACTGTTTTGTATCGGTAAAAAATCCAGCTCAACAGGGCGCCGGTTTCCTTGCATAAGGAATATCTTGAAAAATAAAATTTTACTTTGCAGCATATTATAGCCTATAAAAAAGAAGATGGCCTGGCCCAGGACCAGCTTGCAAAAGAATTCAGCAAACTGCCTGAAGATGTCGTAAAAACACATGCGGCATATATGCTTGCTACTAAGAATAATTGAAGCAGCTCGGGAGAGTTTATGCCCTAATAAATCTTTTTTATCACACCTGTGGAAAATTTTAACTTCTCTATTCAGTTCCTTTTCCGAAATTCAATTTATAAACCTCGGACTTGAAAGAAAACAAAGAAATATCAGCGCTTTTACATTTAATTGATGACCCGGATGAAGA
Source organism: Ferruginibacter sp. (assembly GCA_046596255.1). Classification (GTDB taxonomy): domain Bacteria; phylum Bacteroidota; class Bacteroidia; order Chitinophagales; family Chitinophagaceae; genus Ferruginibacter. The sequence goes on from JBKJMZ010000082.1 coordinate 1,963, forward strand.
TGTGTACAGTACCGTAAGTAATAAGATCATCTCCTTTGGAAAAGATATCATACCCAACCTGGAAACACTTTGGGAAAATACCAGTAATGAGGAAATACAGGAGCGTATCGAACTATTGATACACCGCTTACACTTCCGGGACCTTACCAAAGATTTTACAGCCTGGGCTGCAGGCGATGTTGACCTGCTGGAAGGAGCTTTACTGGTGGTTCGATACCATTACCCCGACCTGGATATTACTACCGTATATCAGGAAATTGAAAAATTGCGGCGAAATACCTGGCTGGAATTGAACAATTACCTTACTCCCATTGAGCAGATCAATATCGTTACCAGTATTTTCTATAATTATTATAAACAGAAGGGAATTGAATTTAAGCATACCAACCCGGATGATTATTTAATTAATAAAACGCTGGAGAGTAAAAAAGGCAATGCATTAAGCAATGGCATTATTTATATTGCCCTTTGCGAATTACTGGATATACCGGTTAAGGCCGTCAGCATTCCACGTCAATTTATACTGGCATATTTTGATGAGCAGCATGACCTGCTGAACCCTGTTGGTCATTCATCTGAAAAAATAAAATTTTTTATTGATCCTTTGAATGGCCAGATGTATAGTCACCAGGATGTGGAAGCATATTTTAAACGCATCTCTGTTCCCCCTGTTCCATCTTATTTCCGGAAGTTGAATAACAAACGGATCATCCAATATTTACTGGAAGAATTAAGCAAATGTTTTGATAATGACCGTAACCGTTATAAAATGGAGGAACTGGGTTTACTTGCAAATTTATTAGACCAATGATTTATCATATAGTTAACGAAGAAAACTGGCAAAAGGCTTTACAACAGGACTTTTACGAAGCTGCATCACTTTCAACTGAAGGTTTTATCCATACCAGTAAAGCTGGGCAGGTTAAAGGCGTTTTGGAACGATATTATCAAGGACAGGAGAACCTGTTATTACTTCATATTGATGAATCAAAATTAACTTCGCCTTTAAAATATGAATTGGCTCCTTCGGTTAATGAAGAATTTCCACATATTTATGGAAGATTGAATTTAGATGCCGTAACCAAAGTTGAAAACTTATGATCAGCTGGGATGATTTTGAAAAAGTAGATATCCGCACAGGAACCATCACGGATGTTGCGGATTTTGCCGGTGCAAAAAAGCCAGCTTATCAATTGGTAATTGATTTTGGTGAGCTGGGCATTAAAAGATCATCAGCACAAATAACTGTTTTATATGGAAAAGAAGAGCTGGTTGGCAGACAGGTGGTAGCTGTGGTGAATTTTCCCGTAAAGCAAATTGCCAATTTTTTCAGCGAATGCCTTGTATTGGGTGTTTACAATGAGAATAAAGATGTGGTGCTGTTGCAGCCGGGGTTGCCTGTGAAAAACGGAAGCAAGATAGGGTGAACGGAATTGAACCTGTTTCACGCAGAGGAAGCAGAGGAGCTGAGGAAACAGAGATATTCAGCGAACTCCGCTTCTCTGCGTCCTCTGCGTGAAATCCACATATCCAGTATCCGGTACCAGCCTTTCCTTCAATTATATTTTAGTAAACCCGGCAAAAGAAAATCCTGTAAATTGAGTAATGTCCTTGCAAGCAGGAATAAGGTACATCGCCCAATAGGCAGATTGCTTCTCCCGCTCAAAGCGGGATCGCAATGACGATCGAGAATGAACATTGAAATCGCATATTATCAATCCCCGGTGGGGGCCCTGGAGATCAGGAGTACGGGCAGTGCTATATCTGAGGTGCTGTTCGTGAACTCATGGAAAGGTGCTAAAGTAAATGAGGCTGATCTCAGCTTTGTTAAACCCAAATCACCGGTAATAAAAGCATGCATAAAACAGCTTGAGGAATATTTTGCAGGAAAGCGTAAGGAATTCAATATTCACACAATGCAAGTAGGTACCGAATTTCAACAAATTGTGTGGCAAGAATTGTGTAAGATCCCTTATGGCCGCACCATTAGTTACCTTGAACTGAGCAAGCGGATAGGTAATGTAAAAGCCATCAGGGCCGTAGGTACAGCCAATGGTAACAACAGCGTTTGCATAATTGTGCCCTGTCATCGCGTAATTGGCAGTAATGGCGAACTGGTTGGTTATGGTGGTGACCTGTGGCGTAAGAAGTGGCTACTGGAACTTGAAGGCAAGGTTGCCAATGGGGTGCAAACCTTATTTTAGATCGATACTTCCAAAAGAAAGCGGTAACAATGAATTCGCTTTTTCAATAACAAATACTTTTCCATCGAGACCACTTAATAATAAACGTATGGGTTGTTTAACCCGCTCCTCGTATTCTACCAGGCTTTGCCTGCACATGCCGCATGGAGAAATGGGGTGACTGCTTTGGCCGTTGATATTGTTGTAACTAATAGCCATGGTATCAATAGCTACACCAGGATATAAGGAAGCGGAGGAAGATAATAAAACCCTTTCGGCACAAATACTTACAGGGTAAGAGGCATTCTCCTGGTTTGTTCCTGCTACGATCTGTCCATTGACAAGTTTAGCAACCGCACCCACATTAAAATTAGAGTAAGGGGCATATGCGGCATTGGTTACTTCCCTTGCTTCATTTACAAGCCATGCATCTGCTTCATTCAGGTCATCAACAGAATCGTAAACTTCATAAGAGAACTGGTAAGCTTCTTTATTCATAATAATTATTTTATCCAGCGGAACAAACGGTTCCACCTTGGGCCATCCTCATAGCTGAACCAGATCAATGAGGCTTTGCCAACTACATGATCCTCCGGTACAAAACCCCAAAACCGGCTATCCAGCGAGTTATGGCGGTTATCTCCCATCAGCCAGAAATAATCCATTTTGAAAGTATAGTTGTTTGCGGCTACACCATTAATAAGATAATGTCCTCCCCTGTCCTCGAATTTATTGCCTTCATAAACTTCTATACAACGCCGGTACCGGATCACGTTATCAGCCGTAAGTTGTATGCCTGACCCTTTTTTTGGTATCCATAGCGGGCCAAAGTTATCTGCCGACCAGGCTTTACCTGCAGAATCAGCATAGTATGGAAAAAGGTCATCGCGGTGCTCATAAATAACATCGGTCAGCAAATACCCGGGCGGTAATTTCAGGTTTACTTTTTCTTCATTGGTGAGATTTACCTGGTATAGGTTATTTTTCACCTGCCTTAGATCATCCTGTGATAACCTTACATTAATACCAAGATTGCTTAATTTTTCTTCATCAAGATAAATACCATCCGGTATCTGCAACAGATAATAGCGTTCCGCTTTTGGAAAATACGCTTCCGGCTTACCATTAATGAGTAATTTACCGTTTACGATCTGTATGCTGTCGCCTGCAATAGCCACACAGCGTTTTATGAAATTCTCCCTTTTATCAACAGGCCTGGTAATTATTTTATCGCCATGTTCAGCCCAAACGTTTTCCCTTCCGATCCTTCTCACTTCCTCGTAATAAGTTACCCGGCTACCAAAATTGATCTCATCATTGATCAGCGTATCATTAACCGGGAAATTAAAAACTACCGCATCATTTCTTTTTACCGGGCTGGCAAACCAGCGGGTGTAAGGAATATGTATCCACTCGGTGTACGATCTTACATTGAGGCCCGGAATAGTATGATGCATGAAGGGCATGGCAATTGGTGTATTGGGAATGCGTGGGCCGTATGTTGATTTGCTAACAAATAAAAAGTCATTTACCAATAATGTCTTTTCCATGGAAGGTGTAGGAATGGTATAGGCCTCAAAAACAAAAGTACGGATAAGCGTAGCCGCTACAATGGCAAAGGCTGCAGCATCGATCCATTCCCTTGCAGCAGATTTTTTATAATTCTTTACAACAGCAACCCCTGCGTAGCGCTCATGCTTTGAAAATCCCAGGTAGGGAAAATAAAGGAAAGGCAGGAATACCGCTGCGGCATGATGCCAGAAACCAAAACGGCCAAAATGTTCTACAAATTTTATACAGATCCAGATCGTGATAAACTGACCTGCAATGGGAATGAATTGTAAAAAGAACCAATATTTCTTCAGCTCCATTTTTTCAACCATGCACCAGGTGTTATAAAAAGGAACAAAGGCCTTCCAGCCTTCGATACCCGCTTTTTTAAACATGCCATACATACCAATATGCCAACCCAGTGCGCCAATAATAAAAACGATCCAGCCTATACTCATCAGTTAATTTTTATAAGTGCCAAAAATACCATAATTAAACGTTTGAAAAAGATTTGGAAGAAAAATGTTTTAAAATGTTTAACATACCTTATTACTCCTCCTCCAGGATAGCATTGATGTAATTGCTTACTTCTTCCGCCCTGTTCATGATCATAAAATGACCGGCTTTTTTTATAGTATAGGTTGGTTTCACATACCTGATAGGAAACATATGGTCATTATCTCCATGAATATGATAAAGCCGGGGATGTTGCCAGTCATTTTTCCAGTTGATGGCCTTGTTAACTGCCCAGTTGGTATAAGGAAGATCAACTTCTTTTCGAAAGCAGGCTACCAGTGCTTTTTCTTCTGCTGATCGTACACCCAGCATCCTGTTTTGAAAAGGCTGTGTAAGTTTGGTAGACTTTAATGGTATTATTTTATGGAGTCTTAAGGCACCTACTGCCCTCATCCAAAAAGGTAATTCTTTGCTTGATTTGATGCTTGAAATAAGTATGATCTTTTTAACCGGAACCTGTTTGGCAATTTCTGTGCAAACCATGCCGCCAAATGAAAGCCCCATCAATACCGGATTATCTTCTTTTATATCCGCACGCATTCTTGTTGCATAAGCTTCCAGCGTTTCACTTGCACCGGGCATCAGCCAATGGATCAATTTCAATTCATACCCATCTATCTTCAATTTTGAAAAAGCCCTTTCATCGGCACCCAATCCACTTATGCAATAAATAGTTTTCATACCCCTGCCCCCCCTAAAGGAGAACTAAAATTGTTATAGTATTAGTAAATTTAAACTGTTTCTATAATCATGAACACTAGTGCCACAAATTCCCAATTCCTTATTCCTAATTACAAATTATTTCCTCGGCAGCACATAGGTCTCCACATCTTCCAGGGTAATTGTCTTACCGGAAAGTATGATCAGTCTTTCTACCACGTTCCTTAACTCCCGGATATTACCCGTCCAGTTATAATTTTTTAGTGCTTCCATAGCTGTTGCTTCTACTTCTTTTTTAGGCTGTCCATATTCGGTAGCCACAATTTCCAGGAAGTGTTCAACCAATGATGGTACATCATCCTTACGTTCATTTAAAGAGGGAACATGAATGATGATAACACCCAGGCGATGGTACAGATCAAGCCGGAAATTCTTTTCATCTACTTCCTTAAGCAGGTCTTTATTAGTTGCGGCAATAACCCTTACATCCACAGTAATATCTTTTTCTCCACCTACCCTGGTTATTTTGCCTTCCTGTAATGCCCGTAATACTTTTGCCTGGGCATTTATACTCATATCTCCTATTTCATCTAAAAATAAAGTTCCGCCATTGGCGGTTTCAAACTTGCCGATGCGTTGCTTTATGGCAGATGTAAAGGATCCCTTTTCATGGCCGAATAATTCACTTTCTATCAGTTCACCGGGTATGGCAGCACAATTCACTTCAACCATGGGGCCGCTGCTGCGGTTGCTCTTTTCATGTATCCAGCGTGCCACCAGTTCTTTTCCCACGCCATTCTCCCCGGTAATTAAAACCCTTGCATCTGTTGGCGCTACTTTTTCAATGGTGTCTTTGATCTTATTCATAGGCCCACTGGCGCCTATCATCTCCAGCGACTTGCCAACCTTACGCTTTAGTACTTTGGTTTCTGTAACCAGGCTTTGTTTATCCAGGGCATTGCGTAAAGTGATCAGCAGGCGGTTGAGGTCGGGTGGCTTGCTTATATAATCAAATGCGCCTTTCTTTACTGCTTCAACAGCGGTGTCTACGTTGCCATGGCCACTGATCATGATCACCGGCACATCGGGGTTAATATGTTTTGACCTGTCCAGGAATTCAATACCATCCAGCTTAGGCATTTTAATATCGCAGAGCACCACATCATAGGTCTTCTCCGAGAATTTTTTCAATCCTTCTTCGCCATCCTGTGCCTCGTCTATCTTATACCCTTCGTAGCTGAGTATTTCCGTGAGGGTTTTGCGGATAGATTTTTCATCATCAATTATTAAAATAGTAGCCATATGTATGTATATATTTCCGGCACTTAAGGTGCAGCAATTTAGTTAAGATGCCAAAAATACGATTAATGCCTTAAAATATGCTTGATTTTTAAGCTCCCTTAGATGCTGTATAAAACCTATATTGTTACGGGTGAAAAGGCATTCAAAAAAAATGATCTGGCTGAGGCCAGGATCGCTTATGAGCAAGCCCTGGTAATAAAACCCAATGACCAGGTTGCAACTGCCAGGCTGAAAGGAATTGAGGATAATGAAAAAAAACAAAATGAGGTTAAAAAGCTGGAGGCAGAATACAATACTTTTATTGCTACTGCCGATAAATTTTTCAACGCGGGTGATTATGAAGAGGCCAGGGTTGCTTATACCAAAGCTTCAGCATTAAGTAAGAAGTCATGGCCGCAGGACCAGGTCAAAAAAATCAATAAGCTCCAGGCAGATGCACTTACCAGGAAAAAAACAGAGGAAGAAAAGAACATCAAATTCACCCAGGCTAAACAGAAAGAGATACATGAATCAAATTATAATGCTGCTGTAAAGGATGGAGATACCTATTTTGCGGCTAAAAATTACAGCAATGCAACCATTGCATATAATAAAGCTTTAAGCATTGATAAAAGGTCATGGCCAAAGGAACAGATAAAAAAAATTGAAAATATTCTGATCCTGGAAGCTGAAGAAAAAAGGAAAACAGGTAAAAGAACGAAAGAAGAAAGAAGAAAAGGAGAACCAGGCCAGGGAAAAAGAATATAAGGCTGTGATAAAAGATGCTGATAAATTATTTAAGAACAAGGATTACCAGGCTGCAAAACTACTTTACCTGAAAGCTGGTGCTTTAACAAGGGAGAAATGGCCGCAGGAACAAATCACGTCTATAGATAAATTAATTGATGAGCAGATCGCTAAGGATAATGCCGAAAAAATAAGAGTGGCCCGGGAAGAGGTAATCAATGGTCAATACAGGTCACTTGTTGATAAAGCCAAACTTGAATTTGATAAAGGCAATTATATACTGGCCCGTAAATTATATACAGATGCTTCAAAGCTCAAACCCACAGAAAATTTACCTAAAGAAAAAATTGTATTGATCCAGACAACACTTGATGAGTTGGCCCTTGCTGCAAAGGCAAAAAAGGACAGTTTAGCCAAAGTTGACGAAGAGAAAAAGAAATACATGCTGGCTATTTCAAAAGGTAAGTCCTATTTATTAAAGGATGATCTTGCAAATGCCAAACTTGCATATACAGAAGCTTTGAATATAAGACCTGAAGAAAGTGAAGCAAAAACACAGCTTAAAGCCATTGAAGCGAAGCTTGACCAATTGGCAAAAGTGAATCAAGTAGATAATGTATATGATCAGAAACTTGCAACTGCCGACAGTTTATTGATCTTAAAATCATATAACCAGGCTTTATCTTATTATAATGCGGCATTAAAGATAAAGCCGGATGAATACTATCCAAAAAAACAGATAAATTATGTTACTGCTGAAATAAAAAATGACCAGAAAATTAAAGAGGAACTGGCAAGGTTTGAAAGTTACCGCAAAGAGGAAGAATTGGAGCAAAGATACAGGGATGCCCTTAAAAAAGGTAAAGATGCCATGGCAGCGCATAAATATGATGTGGCAAAAGTTGCATATAACGAAGTATTAAGTCTGCGGCCTGGTAATGAATATGCTTTACACATGATCACTGTTGTAGATTATCAAATGGAGAAGCTCAACCTGGCAAAAGTAAAAAATGAAAATAGTAAAAAGGCTGAAGTGAAAAAACCCATTTCAGAAAAGAAAGATAATGAAATAAGTAAAGTTGAAAAACCCGGCAGTGAAACGGAGAAAATGAAAACAGCTGTAGCTCCTTCAAATATCGCTGAGTTAACAAATAAATACCCCAATATAGATTTTACTAATTTACCGCCTGAGCAACCATTCAATGGAGAAGCAGTAAATACCATTGAAAAATTAACCATTTTCAAAAATATTGTATCAGAGAATCCAAGATTGAATATTTCAACTACAGAAAGCAAAGTTAAATTAACCTGCCAGGGAATTAATTTTGAAGAGTCAAGCGTTTATTTAAAATTTCTGATCCAGAATCAAAGTAAAGATGATTTTCTTACTGGAGCTATGATGCTGACCTGGACAAAAAAATCCGGCACCCGCATAAAATTATATCCGATTTATTTATACCCTGCATTTTTACCGGTGATTGCACCAGGAAATGAAGCTACGGTCATTTATGTTTGCAAAAGCTATCTTATAAATGATAAGGAAAAATTGAATTTTGAATTGAACGACCGGCTTAATAAAATTAAATTTCAAATTGAAATACCCGGAAATAAATTTAATAAGGAAGAAGAAAGGTATTGATCTGCAAAAGCAGTATTCTTTTATCCTACAAAGCGTTTCTGCAATTTAAAACAATTATGAACTGCAAAACTGTAATTCTTAAACTTATCGTCAGTTGCTTTTTCACTACATGGGCATATATATCCCTGGCACAACATGAGATTGTTTTTTGTGGTGAACGGATACCGGTAACAGATAAGTTTGTAGCTAACAAACTGATGGGCATTATCAAAAAGCAGATAAATAATGTAAATGTTCCAGCTTTAAGACAAAGAGTTAATCAATATATGCGACAGGTAGAACAGTACTTAGATGCTACCGGCCTGCCGCAGGATTTTAAATACCTGGCCATTGTTGAAAGTGGTTTCAAAAATGCCGTATCAAGTGCCGGAGCCGCAGGTTTTTGGCAGATCATGCCCAAAACCGCGAGGCAGTATGGTTTAAGAGTGGATGAGATTACAGACGAACGAAATGACTTCGAAAAATCTACGCACGCGGCCTGCAAAGTTATTGCGGACTACTATTTGGATATCCGCAAAAAATTTAAAATATCTTCCTGGGTACTCACTGCCGCTGCATATAATAATGGCATTGGTAATATTCATAACGCAATAAAAAAGCAAGGAACCAATTATTTTCAAATGCAGTTAAATGAAGAGACCGCTGCCTATGTTTATAAGATCATTGCAGTTAAGGAATTATTTGAGTACCCTGAATTGTATATGGCCGATTTTGGATACAATATTTTCAATTATTCCACAGCCCCCAAATCCGGTAAAGCTACCAATGACGATAATTTAAATATGGGTGTAGTAACTGTAAAACTTGATAAAGATGATGGTGAGCACCCGTTAGTTTTAAGGGCAAAGACCAAGGCTGTAAAAAAGAAAAAAGAATCTGAAAATATAAAGTTTGTATCAGCACAAATTACCGGGAAGTATAAAAAATTCAAAGACGGCGACCTGGTGTCTTTAAAATTGATTGACGATCTGCAGGTCTTCAACCGCTTCACTGTAAAAGAGACGATAATACAAGGCCGTGGATGGATAATAGATGGCCGGGTTTTACTTGATCTTGGCTACGATCATACGGTGGTCGTTTTAGATCTTAAAAATGAAAAGGGAATTGCATTGAACTCTTTAAAAAATAAGGAATTGGTGTTGCTTAAAGTAGTAACTCCAAAATAAGCAACTTAATATTCATACAAAAAGAAAGCAGGTGTAAAATAAATTACACCTGCTTTCTTTTAAAAATGCCTGATTAATTCTTTAGTTTGGTGGAGAGTTCCTCAAGAAATCCATCATACTTTTTTAATATCCTGTCAAATGCACGATATTGCTCATCAGCACTAAATGCCGTGCCGGATCTTCCGGAATTTTCCGAAACAAACTTGATCTTGTAACTCAATGGATCTTCACTTGATTGTTTAACGATCACACGCATGCGGACCGTATTAGCTTTAAAAGTTGCTCCAACCCAGGAGGTACGTAAATACCCTAATTTTTCATCATTATTTTCCAGCACATCAAATTTGCTTAATATGGTTGTAACGATTATTCTCCAGGCCTCAGCCTTGGTACGATCGCTCTTTACATTTAACACGATCTCATTATTTGCAATGTCTGATTGTAAGGAAGATGTATAAGATTCATCTGGTTGCAATTGAAAATAATCAGTTTTTGGTGGTGGAGATACGCCACGTTTTTTGCAGTAGGTTCTTGTTTCCTGGATAAAACCTTCTTCTACAATTTGAACAGTAACACATTCATTACTGGGTACTGTTACCACCAATTGGCCGGCTCCCATCGATACCCCATTAACATAGATCCTTGCTGATTGGGGACTTGTTGTGATCTTTACTTTTTGAGCATAACCGGTTGTAATTACGCAAAGGGAAAAAAGGTAAAAGGCAATTGATTGTATTAACGACTTTTTCATCATAAGCTGGTTTAGTGTGCGTAAAAGTTAATTAGATTTGGTTTTTTAAATATATACTTATTTATCCAAAATTAAAACTTGTGTAATTATATTTTTAGCAGAAACCACGTTATCATAGGGTTAATACACCTATTATTCCGCAAGCGACAAAACATATTTTCTTTATTTATAAGATAATGAAGTATTCTTATGGATTTGTTTATGTTATGCGTCTTAATATAAACTCCACATGCAGCCTTTTATTTCTGCAATTATTTTTATTGTATGCCTCTTATTGGATAACAGCCCTTCGGGTAATTCAATATTACTCACTAACAAAATTGTGGCTACCAATAAACTGGTTAATACAATTCCATTGCCTGCAGGCTTTGAGCGGGTTTGGGCGGCACCGGGTACATTTTCAGCATATTTAAGAAATATCAGTCTTAAAGATTCTAAAACGGTTTACCTGTACAATGGAAAGCCAAAACAAAACCAGGAAGCACAATATGCATTACTTGATATTTCGGTTGGCAACCGAAACCTCCAGCAATGTGCCGATGCAGTGATGAGGTTAAGGGCTGAATATTTCTTTGCTGTGAAGCAGTTTGATAAGATCATTTTTTATGACAATGATAAAGCAAAATACCAATTTACTGCACCTCACACAAGAACCAATTTTGATAAATACCTTGACAGGGTATTTGGTATGTGTGGCTCGGCTTCATTATCCAAACAATTAAAACATGTACATGATTTTAAAGACATACAGTCCGGCGATGTATTGATAAGGGGCGGTTTCCCGGGACATGCTGTTATTGTAATGGATGTGGCAGTTAATCCAAAGGGAGAAAAAATATATTTATTGGCGCAAAGCTATATGCCGGCGCAG
>JBKJMZ010000170.1:0-3855 GCA_046596255.1 Ferruginibacter sp.
TAAGTATATCTATTTTTTAAAAAATGCCCATAAATCAACTCTTTCAGCAGACTCAATTACAATATTTCAAAGAGCAAAATTCTATCAATTGAATTTGTTCGACTTATAACGCAACGCTAGTGATACTATTTATTTATTTTTTCGGTTCATTCGCTTCAAATATCCTCAAGAAATTTGCGCCAAGTATTTTGCGAATATCTTTTTTACTGTAACCTCTTTGTAAAAGTTCTTTGGTGATGAGTGGCATAGTGGTTACATCATCTAACTGTTGTGGTAAGGAATTAACGCCATCATAATCGCTGCCGAGACCTACATGATCAACGCCAATAAGTTTTACGATATAATCGAGATGATCAATAAGCAAAGAAAGGGGAGGTCGCAGATCCCTTACTTCATCAGGGTATTTTTCAAAAAGGAATACATCAGTAAAATAAACTTCAGGATTGATCTTTAATAAAGAGTCTCTTTCGGTTTTATGATTGGCATTGAATATTGCAGAACGCCGTTCAAAACTGCTGTCTATAAAGCCTGAATAAAAATTAAGATGGATCACGCCTCCATTTTTACCCACGGCTTTTATCTGGTCATCTTTTAAATTGCGCCGGTGTGGGCATATGCTGTACACACAACTGTGCGAAACAAGAACCGGCTTTGTAGTAGTATTTATCGCATCCCAAAATGTTTGTTCGCCAACATGACTCAGGTCTACCACCATACCAATTTCATTCATACGCTTTACAACTTGCTTTCCAAAACCAGTTAAACCCATTTTCCTTGCAGAGTCTTTCAGAGTCCTCCCCTCGGGGGAGGATTTAGGAGGGGCCATGGCTTCATCCAGCGCAGATGTTGCCCACTCGGTAGAATTATTCCAGGTAAGTGTCATATACCGCACACCCCTGTTATAAAAATTATTGAGGTTATCTAAATTGTTTTCGATCATGTGGCCGCCTTCAACGCCAAACATAGCAGCCAGCTTCTTTTCTTCTACAGCCAGCAAAACCGAATACAGGTTTGGGGTTTTAATGATCTTGCCAGGATTGCGTTTTATAACTGCATCCAATGAATCCATCTGCCTGTTTGCCCAGGCATAGGGCTGCAATTTTAATCCATCACACCACACAGAGAATAACTGTACATCCACACCGCCTTTTTTAAACCGGTCAAGATCGGAATGGGTTTTACCGGTAAGATCGCTATCCATGATAACACCGTCATCAACAACTTTCGAAAGCAGGTCGTTGTGCGTATCAACAACGATTGATTTGAAGTGTAGTTTTTTATATGACTGGGCCGCGGAGAACAGGCAATTAGCAATTAGTAATAAGCAAAAAGTAAGTTTTTTAAACATAACATGTATTTAAAAGAGAGAAAGTTTTTTTTAAATATAAGCAGAGTTCAGGAAGGTAAATAATATAACCGCACGCACATAAAAAAAGCCCTGATAAAATATCAGAGCTTTTACATTATAACGAATAAAAAGTCAACCCTCTTTTATGCAGTTAACAATTTCCTAAATTCACTATGCTGTGGGCAAAATTAGTGGTAATAACATTGCTGCTTAAGCAAAGGGTAACGCTTTGTCCCATATTTAAAACCATAGTCTGCACTGCATTATTCTGATCTGTATAGGTTAACCTGTATTCCACCACCCCCCAATTGGTTTCGGTATTGGTAATGGTATAGCGTTGAGGACCAGCAACAAGCCCGGGTTTTAATGAGGCGGCTGAAATGCTGCTGCTTTGCGGAGCCGGAGTTGGTTCAATTTTAGAACAACTGGTGAATGTAAAGAAAGATGCTGCGGCGATGATGATTAACTTTTTCATAATTTTTTTTGCCCGTTTTTTCGGTAGGCAACCGGGTTGGTTAATTTTTTATTTTTTTAAAAAAGAAAAGAACTTGTAAATCATTTTGATAACACAAACCTATACAACAGATGAGGCGCTTAAAACAAGCGATTGGTAAGTGAAATGGAACGGTTGATATGTGATGAGCGTGGGGGATAACTGATTCAGTGCCGGGGAATAAAAAATTATTTTAGAACCTGTTGACCGGTTTATGATACAGGAAGAGCGTATATTTCAATTTGCTGTGTCAGGCATGATAAAAAGACATTTTTGTATCGCCAGGGAAAGGATTACAAACAACGACTTTACCATATTGATAAGGAAGTAATAAATTAAGTGTAGATTTAAAATAGAATATCTCCCCTTAAACGACATCACTTATCCGTTGAGGGCTGCAGTTATTCGCCAAAGGACATCAGTTACCAAAAGGATGCCCCCCACAATCCCTGCTAATTTTAATTTACAGGAAAATCAGTCTATGCTGAAACGGTTTATACTATATGGTATCCTGCTTTGTAGCCTTTGCCCTTCGGGCTTAGTGGGGCAGACAGTCATGTACAAAATTGAGTTGCTGCAAAAAATATTGAAGACAGCCAAAGAAGACAACAATAAGGTAAACACCCTGAATGCGCTTGGCATACAGCAATGTTACCATGCCAATTATACAGGGGCGTTGGCAACCGGTAACATGGCCCTGCTGCTGGCGCAAAAAATAAAATATAAAAAAGGAATGGCGGATGCCTATACCAATATTGGGCAAAGCAATCAATTGATGGGTAATTATGCCGAAGGGCTGAAAAATTTCCAGGCCGCCTATAAAATATATGAGGAGATAAATGATAAGATAGGCCTTTCCGCTTCTTACAATAATATCGGGCAAACTTATTCTTACTATGCCAACTATCCCGAAGCCATGAAGAATCACCAGGCTTCATTAAAGATAAGGGAAGCTACCAAAGACCGGGAGGGAATTGCTGATTCATACTATTATATCGGGGGAGTTTACCAGAATCAGAGCAATTATCCAGATGCATTAAAATATCAGATGGGCGGATTAAAGATAAGGGAAGAGATTCGTTACAAAGAACGTATTGCCCTTGATTACACTGCTATAGGTTTAACAAAAAGATGGCAGGGTAATTATGCGGAAGCATTGAAATATTACGGGATGGCGCAAAAGATACATGAGGAAACAGGATTTAAGCAGGGCCTCGCAGCATTACTATTGAACACCGGATATCTATATTATTATTTAAACAATTATCCCGAAATATTAAAAAAATACCAGGATGGAAGCAAAATAGCAGCAGAAACCGGGGATAAAAGGGCGGTCATGCAATCTTATTATTTATTAGGAGTTTATTATTACACCCAGTCCAATTATCCCGAAGCTTCAAAAAATCATATTGTTGCACTTAAAAAAGCACAGGAAATTGGAGACAAAAGATTTGAAGCAACGTTTTACTCTTCCATCGGAGGAGCTTATTTGCCCCAGAACAAATATTCAGAAGCATTACAGAATTGTTTTAACGCTCTTAAAATAAATGAAGAAATAGGAAACAAGTACGGCGCAGCAAATGATTATATTAGAATCGGATCAGTTTATAATGGCCAGGGTAAATATACAGAAGCATTAAAGAATTCTTTCATGGGCCTCAAAATCAGTCAGGAGATAGGAGCTTTAGGGAATATTGGAACTGCTTACCTTAACAGCGGATTAGCCTATCAGAATCTGGGCAATTATCCCGAGGCATTAAAGAATTGTTTTAACGCACTTAAAATACATCAAGAAACAGGAAACAAGGCTAACGCTGCACTTACTTATAATAACATCGGGTTAATTTATAATAGCCAGGGCAATTATCCCGAAGCAATAAAAAATTATTTTATTTACCTCAAAATAAGTGAGGAGATAGGAGCTTTAGGGAATATCGGACGTGCTTATAATAACATCGGATTGGCCTATATGAACCAGGGTAATTATCCTGAAGCCATGAAAAATCACCTTTTT
>JBKJMZ010000152.1:0-2706 GCA_046596255.1 Ferruginibacter sp.
GTTAAACTATCCACACAATCGGCTACATTAAATGCATAGAGTGTAGCTTTATAAGTACCCGTTGCATTATACTGGTGGGTTGGATTTACCAGGGTTGAACTTGCGCCATCACCAAAATCCCATAAGTACCTTGTGGCGCCTACCGACTGGTTATTGAACCTTGTGATCGTATTCTCAACAGGCGGATTTGGTGTCCAGGTAAAAGCCGCCGTTGGTATTGGAAATACCGTAATTGCAAAATATGCCGATGTATCTCTTTTATTACAGGTACTAGTATCTATGGCAATAAGTCGTACATTATAAGTACCGGTAGCAGTATAAGTATGTGTTGGCTCAAAAGCGGTGGATGTATTACCATCTCCAAATTCCCATAACCACTCTGTACCTCCCAGCGAAAGATTTTTAAATGCTGCCGTATAAGGCACACATCCTCTTGGTGGTGTTGAAAAAATAGCTTTTACATTCGGGCTGATCCTCAAAGTTTTTCTGGCAGTATCCGGGGCATTACAAAAAGTGGTATCATCCGTTATTAATGTTATTACATAAGTACCCGTTGATGGGAAGGTATGAATGATGGGGCCAAAGTTTGCTCTTACTCTAGGTGAGCCATCACCAAAGTCCCATAGAAAACTCTGGTTGGTATAAGTGGGTAAAACCGCTGTAGTTTGATTGATGAACTGATACCGTAAACTATTACAGGAATCTAATTTAAAAAAGGAAAAATCTACATTGATCTCGTTGTTGCCAACTTTTACAGTTGTATATGCTGTATCAGCAATGTTACAGGTAGCAGAGTCTATGGATATAAGCCTGAGCTGGTATGTACCCACGTTATTGTAGGTGTGTAAAACAGAATTATTTGGTGTAAAAGTTGTTACTTCGGGACTGCCATCCCCAAAATTCCAGACATATATTTTCCCTTTGGCCAGGGTATCTGTAAACCGGATCGTTAATGGAACACAGCCAACGGTATCAATTATACCATCAATGGTAGCTTTAACACTTGCGCCAATGCCAGCAAAATTCATTTCTATTTTTACCGATGCCTGGTTACAACCGCCACCCGAAAGTGCATTATTTGTTCTAGACCAGGAACCCGGCGTTGTAGGAAAAGGTTGAACAGCATTGGCCGTACCACAAGCACATACCGCCTGGTATATTACACCATTTGCATCAAAACGGCTGGTACCTCCATCTACATGATCACCCAAACTTCCATTTTGTCCAAAGTGAGAACCAAAAAGCTGGCTTTGAGCATCTTTTGCCAGTACAAAAAAGTAAAAATCATTTCCGTCGGGATTAGGTATACCCGGTAAAGGATTTACGGCCGGCATACCCGCAGTACCTGCTGATGGATATAGTTTTTCAATATTTATTCCTCCACCCCACCCAGATACATATACATTTTGGCAGCGGTCAACTAAAAAAGCAATTGGTGATAAATTGGGCACTGCTGCATTAGTGCCAAATACAGTTGAATAAACATAGGCCGATAGATCGGGTTGCAATTTACTGATGAATTGTTTACTGCCCGGGTTGCTGAAAGCAGCATTAACCACGGTCCAGCTTCCGGTAGTTGTACCCATAATATATGGAAAGCCAAGTTTATCGAACTGGATACCATAAACAAGATCATTGCCAGTAGTGCCCTGGTAAGTAGTTTTTACAATTGCAGATCCGTTATTTAATATCTGTGTTACAAACCCATCCACTTCCCCTCCCAGGTTGGTTGGCTGCAAAACCCCGGTCTTATCCCCTGGCAGATTATTACTGTTTGATCCTCCTGCTACATAAATATTACCGTTTACCGGGTTTTGCGATAAAACAAAACAGGCATCATCGCCACTACCTCCAAAATAGGTACTGAATAAAAGAGTATTAAGATTTGAGGATAGTTTTAAGATTACCCCGTCCTGCCTGCCGCCTCCAAACAAGGGTTGGATAGCCGAATTTCTGATAGGAAATCCCCCTCCTGCTTCGGCTCCCATGGATTGTGTAGATGATGCCAAAAGTATATTACCGGCTGCATCAAGGATCACTTCACTTCTTGCGTCATCACCATAATTGCGGCGGGTAACATCCGCACCTTCCGGTGGAATATATTTTCCCCGGATGTTTATTCCATCGTGACCGCTCCCACCGATTTTTACAGAACCTAAGATTCCAGTTCCTGACGCATTCAATTTAGTGATCACAATATCATAATTTCCACCATTACCGATCATGGGAGTTGTAACCGGGTAATTGGGTGAATTACTCCTGCCGGCAATGATCAAATTACCCTGTGCATCGCAGATCATACTGTGAGGCTGCTCATTACTGCTGCCACCCAGGTAAGTTGCATATAAGCGGGAACCACCATTGGCCGAAAATTTTATAATGGCCATATCAAAAACTCCTGTATTATCTTCATTTACACCCCCGCCAAATACGGTTTGGTATGCCCCGGGTGAAACAGGGTAACCGGTTCCGAAAGCGATACCTCCGGCAAAAAAACTACCGTCGGGCCCTGGGGTTGCAGTATATCCCCAGTTATCGGCAGTACTGCCTGTAAAAGTTGAGAACAACAATGTAGGATCAATGATCATAGTTGTTTTGGGATCATAATCATCTACTTTAAAACGTACAATACTGTTTTTGATGACGTATTTACAATTCACCGTCTGCCTTGCACCATCTACTACCTGGTAGCTATATGGATATAAT